>LFRN01000219.1:0-6683 GCA_001512375.1 Candidatus Methanoculleus thermohydrogenotrophicum
GTGAAGTCGAGTGCCGGTGTGGAGTAGACGGTCCCGTTGTCGGTGTTCTGGACCTTTGCAAAACCCGGAACTGAGAACGCGGCGGCGTCGATCTCGGCCAAAGTCACTGTTACGGGCACTCCGGACGCCTCCTCGAGCGCTGACCTCAGTTCTTGCTCAGGCTCCGCAATCTTGAAGAAGACAGCGATCTTCTCGATCCGCGAGGGGGTATAATTAAAGGTGATATTCGCGCCCCCGTCCTCGTCCAGAAGTATCAGGAGCTCATCAGCGCTGAAAGCGCCCGCCGGAGCCACCATGAATGCCAGGATCAAGAGAGAGGCGACCTGAATTCCGCGTTTCATCCTTGTACCTCACATCCTCTATGGCTGTTTGCTGCTATAAAGTTTTTGAGCAGCCGGCCACCGTGGGTCCACCGGCCTTTCACGCTGATAAACAGAACCCTGCGAAAAATAGAAATGAGGTAGTACATCGATTCTCAATGACCAGTGCCCTAAAGGGGGAACAAGTGCTGAAACGGATTTCACACGATAGTGATACTCGCACCCCCTGAGGCACGCTCGGGCGTGATTGGTCGGTGCGGTCCAGTAGTGCCCGGGGACGAATACCAGAACCGGAACAGGGGGTCTGACAGAGTCAGGTAATTCGCGATCTGTGCAGCAGTTGACGACGGACGCCCTCAGTGCACCCGCAGCCAGAGATGCAGGTCGCGATAACTGGCATCGATGAGGTCGCTGCCGCTGCGATTCTCAGGAGGCACCTCCTTGAAGAGGAGGAACTCGATCCTGTTTGTATTCGAATCCATGATCCGGAAGGTGTAGGGCTGTTCTACAGTCTGGTTATGCGGCACCGTGACGGAGAACTGGTCAAGGAGCACCGCGGAGACGATCACCGACTGATTGGTCGCGTTATCGAACCTGCTCTGTACGGCAAACGTCTGCACAGTGTAGGTGATATCCTGCCCTTCATGATTCCCGATCCCGATGATGACCGTCTGCGGGGTTCCGGCCATGAACTCTGTGGGGTAATCAGCCGCCTTCCCCTTTGGCCCAAGGATATAGAACTCGGTGAACTTCTCTCCCTCCGCCGGCGCCAGGATGATGAAGATCGTCGTCCCGGCGGCCACGAGGACGGCAGCGATGAGTATAATGCTCAAGACCTGCTCCATTCGGGATGCAGAGCTGCCAGAGAACTCTTTTATCGCGACGGGGAACGTGTCGGTAGGCACTCCGTTCCGGTGGTACTGCACAATAAACCCGGCGAGGATACCGGCTATCATAAGAGGAAGGATGGTTGGGCCGGAGCGGATGCCCCAGGGCATATAATTGAGTGCAAGCCCGATGATAGGCACGGTGGCAATGGAGAGCGCAGCGCGCTCTGTTCCACCAAGATCGTCCCGCGCCGGGAACAGCGCTGCAAGCAGGATACAGCCGGTGAAGAGGAGAATGAGCAGCAGGGCGTGAAGATCGGTCACGGCGATGATCGGCACGCAGATGCCGGAGACGGCGAGGAGGATCCACAGCAGATAGATCTTCTTTAAGTCCAGCGGGATAGCGCCGGGGCTCAGTGGTCTAACGAGGAGTTCGGTGGTGAGTTCGGGAGGCATCCTGCTATCCCCATACAAGACCATGACTATATATACATTCCCGATCAGCCCCCTGTCATGTTGCGGTGCTGACCGGATGATTCTGCACCAGATGACGTCCCGGAGTATGCGCTCTCTCGGAGCAAAAGTTTCACGGCTAACAGCGACCCCGAACTCTCCCGGGCCATGGGGAACGGTGCTCCCCGGGATCACGCCGGTGAACTGCGGTGACTGCTTTTAAGGGTTCGTTTTTCTGTAGCGATCAAACTTGGTGGGGAGAGAGTGGATTCCGGGCCGCACCGGAAGACTCCCGCCTGCGTGGACGAGCTTTATCAGACCTCCAGGAACTCCCGGTGCCTGATCATCCCGATAACTCCGACGAACCCTGCCGCTGCGAGCATCAGATACTCCCCCGGCCCGGCCCCGACCATCAGAATACTCTCCTTGATGCCGGCTGCCCAGGCACAGAGAGATACGAGGATGAGGGCTGCAAGGAGCGGGACGGCCGCGCGAGTGAGCGTACGCCCGAGTCCTGAGAGGTCGCGGCCGGGGTCGTGGCCGGTGGCGAGGGCGATGCCGGTTGATGCGAGGAGAAATACCCACTCCGAGAGCGAAGATACCTCTGCCAGGATGGCGTTGCCGAAATAACTGGTGAAATCGCCGGGCTCATAAGGGCCGAGAAGCGGGAAGTACCAGGTGACTGGCATTGCCCACATCGCATCGAGGATCTGGTGGGAGGCGACGCCCGCAGCAACGGCGAGGAGCGCGAACGACCCCCGCTGCCTCCTGAGGGCTACGCCCGCGATGAGCAGGATTGTGAGGAAGAGCAGTCCGTGTGCCACTATCCGTCCGGAGTTGAGCGATTCCGCAAACAGGATGTGGCCCACCGGTTTATCGATCAGGTCGGGGAGGACGCCACCCAGGGCGGAGAAGCCAATGAACCGCCGGTCGTCAATGCGGTCGGCGATCACCACGCCCAGGATGAGACCGACAAACAGATGGCAGGCAACAAACATCCATCATTTGGTTGATGTCTGCTGGCTATAACCCTCCGGTCCGGAGCGAGCCACCCCATCCGTAAGGGTAGGGCAGCAGTTCACTTGCACGGATGATCCTGGAGAGGAGACGGTTTTTGTGCATGCAGCCTCATCGCGGACGCCTTATGCGAGTTCCACGCAAAAAGGAAGCTGTCTCCCGGAGCGGAACGCTCCAGACTCACCTTCAG
This sequence comes from Candidatus Methanoculleus thermohydrogenotrophicum, assembly GCA_001512375.1. Lineage (GTDB taxonomy): Archaea > Halobacteriota > Methanomicrobia > Methanomicrobiales > Methanoculleaceae > Methanoculleus > Methanoculleus thermohydrogenotrophicum. The sequence continues at coordinate 2,808 of LFRN01000219.1, forward strand.
GAACACCACCCCGCGTCCATCAGTGCGGGCTTCCCGGTTATCACCGACCTTCGCCCGGAAAGATGCTGGTTGCAAAATCCGACTGCCTGATTCTTGCAATACGGTGCCCCGGAGAGAAGAAGACCTCGTCTCCAGAACAAGGTATCCTGGAAAAGCGATTCCGCTTTCATCCCCGCACCTGCTCTCCGGGGTCTGCCCCCTCTTGCCCCATACAGCCCCACAGAGATAAATGCTGCATGACCCAAAACTACTCTCAAGCTGAACGGTGCAAAGGAGATAGGAGTTGCTCATGATCACACTGGCCATTGCAGGAAAACCCAACTGTGGAAAATCAACGTTTTTCAGGGCGGCGACCCTGGCCCCGGCAGAGATCGCCAATTATCCGTTCACGACCATCGATGCCAATCACGGCGTTGCATACGTGAGGACCACCTGTCCCTGCCGGGAGATGGACGTTCCGTGCGAGAACTGCCAGGACGGGGTTCGGTTTGTCCCGATCGGGCTGATCGACGTCGCGGGCCTCGTTCCCGAAGCGCACAAGGGGAGGGGGCTTGGGAACCAGTTTCTTGATAACCTCCGGCAGGCGGATGCGATCCTCCAGATCGTCGATGCCAGCGGAGCGACGGATGCCGAAGGAAACCCGGTTGATATCGGTTCACGCGACCCCGTGAAGGATATCGAGTTCCTCCAGTACGAGATGTCGATGTGGATGTACGGAATCCTCTCGCGACACTGGGCGAAACTCAAGCGGCAGGCCCAGGCGAGAGATTTCTCTCTTGCGGCGGCGATCGCCGATGTCTTCGCCGGGCTCGGCGTGACGTTCGAGCATGTCCGTGACGCCAGCGAGGCGGCCGGGGTCGACCTCCGGACTGCCGGGGAAGAGGACCTGATCCGGTTCTGCCGGGAACTGATGCTGCGCGGTAGACCGATGCTGATCGTCGGGAACAAGGCCGACCAGGCGCCGAAGGAGTGCCTTGACCGGCTCGCGAAGCACGACGTTATCTTTGCAAGCGCGGCAGGAGAACTTGTGCTCCGGATAGCCACAGAAGGGAAGTTCATCACCTACCGTCCCGGCGATCGGGCCTTCGAGATCAACCCGGAGGCAAACCTCACCGCCGCTCAACGTGCCGGGCTTCAGAAGGTAGCAGAGTTCATGCAGGCATTCAACGGGACCGGCGTTCAGCAGGCGCTTGATGCCGCGGTCTTCGACCTCCTCGACATGGTCGTCGTCTTCCCGGTGGAGGACGAGAACAAACTCACCGACGGCAGGGGCAGGGTGCTTCCCGACGCGTTTCTCATGAAGCGCGGGTCGACCCCCCGCGACCTTGCCTACCAGGTCCATACCGAGATTGGTGAGGGGTTCCTGTATGCCATCGACGCGAAGACCGGGATGCGGGTCAAGGATAGCCTTGAACTGAAGAGCGGCGATATCATCAAGATCGTCAGCGTCAGGAAGTGAACCAGGGCTCCTACCCTGTTTCCCCGTACCGGCGGCTCACAGGGGGGTGGATCGGCAGGAATTTACCTTGTGGGGCGGAGAGCAGGTGCCGGGACGGTCGCTCTGCTGTCCTTCCCGCACGCCCGGAACCCGAAGCGACACATTTTTCTTTCTGTATATCCCACCCTGATACATCTGTATTGCGAGAACCAAGCAGTCGGGTCCGAACATCCGCTGCAGGGCAGGAACTGCCAGCATAGAATAATCAACGCCTCTGGAGACCTGGTAAGACCCTCTTTCCGGGCAAAGGTCGTTGATAACCGGGAGGCCCCGCACCGATGAGCACGGGGCAGTTCACAACTGAGAAACATTCGATCGGTATGGGTGGCGAGGTCTATCAGGCACAGGTCCTCCGAAACTTCTTTGATACCATAACCGGAACGGACAGGAACCTGACCCGGATCTACATGTGCGTGATGAGCCTCGCCAAACTCCGCATGGAGCCTCCTGAGAAGATGACCTTCCTCGTGGATCAGCTCCGCAAGTCCAAGCAGAAGCGGGAACTCTCAATCGATATCCTCGACTATATGTGCGACGCGGCCCGCGACCTCGAACTTGCCATGGTCCAGACCGCATTCGGTGTAAAAGACGTCAACACCTTCGCCGACGAGTTCACCGCGATCAGCCTCGACTCGCTCTGATCTCAAATATTGCGCTATCCTCTCTTACAGGGAAATAACCCGGGAGATTCGCGGACGGGTGAGCTTTGCGCCATAAGTGTGTTCAAGACTGCGAGGTGTGCACGAGGTGGAGATCCTTCAATCTTATGCAACTTTTTCCTCGCACACTTCGCGGCCTCGCGTGCAACTTACGATCCGCCCCATACACCAAAACCCGCAAAATAAGGGGCTAATGCTCCAGGTAGATGCCCCCATCCCGCCCCGATGCCCTGCGAGCTTCGCCGTTATATCGTGGCCCTCTTCCAGGTGCCACGCCGGTACATCGAGAAGAGCATTCCCACCTGCAGGATGGCCCCACAGACCACCGCGAGCCAGACCCCAGTGATCCCGATCCCGAGCAGATCGGGGAGGATGTACGCCAGCGGCACCTGGAAGAGAACCATGGAGAAGAGCGTGGCATACATGGGTTTCTTTGTATCGCCTGCCCCGTTGAGCGCAAACCCGAGGACGGTCGCTACGGCGATGAAGACGTAGAACGGCGCGACTGTCCGTATATACGACACGCCGATCTCGGTGCTCGCGCCGCTCGGGTCGAAGACCTCGATGAGCGAGGGGGCGGCAAAGAAGAATACCACAGCCATGAGCGCCATGAATGCGCCGTTCAAGAACGCAGCGAGCCGCACACCCCTCGCCGCCCGCTCTGGCTTACCAGCACCGAGGTTCTGGCCCACGACCACGGCAGTGGCGGTCGCGATGCCAAACCCCGGCATGAACGCGACCGTCTCGAGCCTCCCTATGATTCCATAGGCGGAGACCGCTACGGTCCCGAAGATCGCCACGATCGCCATTATCATCATGAAGGTGACGCTTCGAAGCCCCGACTGAACAGAGTTCGGGACGGCGACCAGCATCATCCTCCAGACCAGGGAGAGATCGATCTTCGTCCGGAGCGAGAAGGGGATCGGCGTCCGCCCGGAAAGGAGCAGGGCAAACGCTATGGCGAACGCCACGCCCCGTGATATGACGGTGGCGTACGCCGCCCCGGCGACCCCGAAGGCAGGAATCCCCCCGTAGCCAAAGATCATGAGCGGATCGAGGATGATATTGAGGATGTTGGCGAGGACCACCAGGACCATGGGAGTGATAGCATCGCCGCAGCTCTGGAACGAGGAGTTGATCACCCAGAGTTCAATCATTGTCGCGATCCCAGCGAAGAGGACCGTCAGGTAGGATGCCCCGAGGACCGCGACGTCCGGTTCTGCGCCGAGGAGGAGAAGTATATCCTCCGAGAAGAGGAGCCCCACGGCGGTGAGGACCATCGAGAAGAGAAGCCCGAGAACCAGGGTATGATAGACCGCCTTTGCCACCATACCGAGATCGCGCGCCCCGTAATGGCGCGAGACGAAAGCCGTATTGGCGGTGACGAGACCGATTACGATCGTCATGAGCACCATAACAACGGTTCCACCCATGGCAACCCCGGCGATCGCCTCGTACCCCAGCCGGCCGACAAAAAAGAGATCGACCATTTCGAGGACGCTCTGCAGCACGTTCCCCGCAACGATCGGCGCCGCTACCGCTATAAGACCCCGGAAGAGGTTGCCTTCGGTGAGATCGGTCATGCAGTCAGTTTGTCTTTATAGGACTCCAGGATCTGAATGATAAAACGCTGATGTTCCTCAAGCGCCTGTTCATCCTCGGGGGAGGTTTCAATCCCGACAGCGTAGAGGAGGATCAGGGCGTTGTCGAGGTCGAGCG
>LFRN01000219.1:6781-9248 GCA_001512375.1 Candidatus Methanoculleus thermohydrogenotrophicum
GTCTTCAACCGATCAAGCACCTCCGTGCATTTCTCTGCTGCGTTCGGGTAAAGCCCAAATTTATATAACAGCAGAGACTGTGCGACCAGGTGTCCGGTCTCCTCGTCTATTGCGGAGAGAAACGGCTCGATCCGGCCGATGTAGTCATTCAACATCTGCTTCATTGTTCTCTTCTCTGGTCCGGGCGCATTAAACAATTTCTCTACCCTGACGGCGAGGAGGGTGATCGTCGCCGCATAGAACGTCTGCACAATCGCCCCGGTGCTGATCTCGTTTGGCACGATAAAGATGAGAATCGCGTAGAGCGGCACAAAGAGCGAGACGAGATCCTTCCGCGGTTTACTGTACGCCTGGTAGAAGAGGATGAACGAGGCGACCACACATCCTGCGATACCCGCCCAGGTGGCGTGCTGGAAGCCAAACGAGAAGAAGAGCAGCATCTCGATCCCGATCCCCCCAAACGAGACCGCAGGAACAGCTATCCAGAGGCGCGATTTAGATCCGGGTGTGGTGGTGTTTGTCTTCATTAGTCGTAGAGTATCTGTGCGCAGGGCATAAACAGAGTTCTCTTCGGTGCTCAGGGAGACGCGAGGTCAGGAATGTCGACCTCTACGTCCTGGTCCACGAGGGCACCCATGCTGGAACGGAGCCTCTCGCGCTCCTCTGCATACGAGCCCCTCAGGATCTCCCGCTGACTCTCGGCCCGGTCCCGCGCGGCAGTTTTTGTCTCGCGCTCCCTCCGGAGTTCCGAAAGCAGGGCTGTGAGACGCTGCTCCTCGATCACGTCCGGAAGTGAGGCATAGGTCTCCTGGAGTGCTGCACGCTGCTCCTGGATCTCCTTTTGCCGGTGCAGAAGTTCTCTCATCTCGGTGGGAAGGGTATCCAGGTCCGAGAAGAGACTGATCTCTTCCTGGTTCTTGAGGGCAAGATCCCCCTGTCGGATCAGAGCAAGCGTTGCCGGCATCACCGATTCGGTCAGGCTGACCAGAGCACCCTCATCAGGGAGGGGGGCTGTATAGGCATCGAGGACCCGATCGATGACCGCGGCCATCGCGCCGTCCCCGGCCTTCTCAGCCACCTTCCCGGCCTTCCGGAAGACGTGGATAGCAGTGGTTCGGATGGATGCTGCCTGCCGTCCCACCTCCTCAGCCATGGTATCGAGTTCCTGGATCCTCTCCCTGATCTCCTGCTGCCTGGCGTAATCCGGGCGCAACCTGAGGGCTGCGAGGTCTTCCTCAGTCTTCTGGATCTCTCTATTCACCTCCTCCAGCGCCGTCGCGTGGTCCCGGGCCTGGCTGGAGGCAGCGGTATACTCCTCCCTGATCCGGGTGAGGGAACCATGCAACTCGCGGAGATCCTCCACCTGCTGCAGGTCTCTCCGCGCCCGGGCGACCGCCTCCGTCATCGAGTTGACCTCTCTTCCGAGATCCTTGATGGCAGTGCGCACTTCCTTCATCTCGTCCGGGTAGAGGGAGGAGAGATACTTTCCCTGTCCTCTTACCGTCTTGAGCGCGCTCTTCAGTGTATCAGTGGCGGTGGCGTAGAAGGTCTCCGGGTCACCGGAGAGTTCACGAGAGAGGATCTGAGTCATGGACTTCGTGAACCGCGGAAGCGTTTTTATTGATATATCCCGGAGCCTGGGATGGACCCCCTCTGCACCTTCTGCCGTCTCCATGCGACCGACCACCTCGAGGAGGTGATCGAGGGTGCTGCTGATAGCCTCCCTTGACGGCGCCGTCGCGTCAGAGAGACCTTCTCTTATCTCCTCCTCGCGCGCATCCAGCCATGCCGGGAGGTCATCAAACTTCAGTTTTTCTACCTGAGGTTCGGTTCGTCGAAAGAGGTCTCGCAATTGCTTAAACATGGGTCCACCTGATCCTGTATATCTGGTGACGACAGCCCTATCAAGGATTCCGTCAGTCACTTCTCGCGACCCGCTGCAGGCGTTCCACGCCACGGATCTCGCGGATGACGGCCACAACGGCAGGAGGGACCAGGTGCTCCCAGGGTTCGCCGTTGAGCATCCGCCTCCTGATCTCAGTGCCGGAGTGTACCAGCCGCTCGTACATATCGGGCGACTGGACGTCCATCCCGGCCTCACTGAAGAGCTGCACCACGAGGGGATTACTCGAGTAGACGGTATCAAACGGCGGCGTCATCGACCTGACCTGGGCTACCCAGAGTGCGTTTCTCTGGATATCTTCGATGGGAATGACATAGAACGGACAGCCGAGGTTGTTGAGTGACCGGGTGATCATCAACACCCGTTCCCCTGCCGTGAAGGGGTTTGCCACAGTATGGGAGAGCTGGGCGCTCCCAACCCCGATGACAATCTCGTCGGCAGAGCAGGCGATCTGCTCCAACACCGAGTGGTGGCCGTTGTGGTAGGGCTGGAACCGCCCGATATAGAAGCCTCTGCTCATTGCCGCCTGCCCCCATGCGCGATCTGCGCAGCAAACGCGCCTGC
>LFRN01000219.1:9331-17824 GCA_001512375.1 Candidatus Methanoculleus thermohydrogenotrophicum
CCTTCTCGCCCGGCGACCACGACGAAGACATCTGCCGGCACGAGATCTTTCAGCGCCGAGAAGAGGCGATGGATCCCGGCCACCCCGACGTCGTAAGCGGTCCTGACGACGCATCCCATCTCCTCGGCGATCAGTTTTGCCTCCTCGGCGACCGGGATGTCAGAGGTACCCGCGGTGAGGATGGCGACGGTCCCCCCCTGGCAGTCGCGGCCAGGCGCATCTTCCGCCGAGAGAACGACTGCTCGTGCCGCTTCCCGGTGCTCCATCCGGACTCCCGGCGGCAGCCCGGCCTGCAGAGCCTCGATATGTGCCGGCAAGACCCTCGTCGCGATACACCGGCCTGATGCCTTCACCTGCGCAAGCATGATCCGGGCAAAGGCCGCGGGCTCTTTCCCTTCAGCGAGCACCACCTCAGGTAAGCCGCACCGCATGCTCCGTCCGGCATCGATCCGGGCCATACCATCGATCATCTCGATACGGAGCCCTTCGATGGCAGCCGCTGCCTCGTCCTCAGATACCTCACCGTTACAATACATCCGGAGGATGTCCCTGATGGTAGCATTCGGTAGCATAACTCGATAACAAAAATAGGGGGTGAAAGTATAATATTACTTCATCTTATGTCATATCTCGCCTATGTCGCAGGGTTCGGCTTTGCCGTCACCGCTTTTCTGTGGCTCCGTGACCTGCGGATCTTCTACCGGACCGCCCTACCCGGTTATCGGAAGGCGGCCTACAGGGGTGTCCTGTATACAGCGCTCGCCCTGCTCGGCTACTTTATCACCAGCCTGACCGAAGACTGGGTCTTTCTTGGCCTCGCCCTGGTCCTTGCGGCCCTCTACCTCCAGGGCCGGGTCGAGCGGGAGCGCGTGTGGCACAACGAAGACGCGATTCAGCGGTTCTTCGGCAGGGTGGAGCGCACAAAAGATAAGAGTCCACGCAAGAGACCATAACTAGGGAGAATATCGAATGCTTCAGAAACCACGGGGAACAAGGGATTTTTTACCAGACGAGATGGAACGGCGACGGTTGATCGAGCGGCGGATGCGTGAGGTTGTCCGTCGGTGGGGATATCGGGAGGTCTGCACGCCTGACTTCGAGCACCTCGAACTCTTCACGATGAAGTCCGGCGAAGGGATCATCCAGGAGATGTACACCTTCGAGGACAAGGGAGGTCGGCAGATGACGCTCCGGCCCGAGGTGACGGCGTCGGTTCTGCGGATGTACGTCAACGAGGGTAAGGTCCTCCCTAAACCGATCCGCTGGTGCTACTTTGCTGACTGTTTCCGGTATGAGCGCCCGCAGAAAGGGCGTTACCGGCAATTCTGGCAGTTCGGTGTCGAGCTGATCGGTGCGGATACGGCAAGTGCCGACGCCGAAGTGATCATGCTTGCCGCCGAGGTGCTCCAATCAAGCGGCGTCACCTTTGACCTCCATGTCGGTCACCTCGCACCGATGAAGCATCTCCTCTCCGACCTCTCCCCGGAGGACCAGCGGGCGATCATGGCCTGTCTCGACAAGCGTGACCAGGACGCACTTGAGGCGGCGCTCGAGGATAAGGGCGCCTCTCATCTCCGCGATCCCCTTGCGGCGCTCTCAGAATGCCGCACCGTTCCAGAGGTCTTTGAGATCGCAGGCGATGTGCCGGAGCGCGCGCGGATCGAGGAGACGTTCGCGCTACTCGACTCGCAGGAGATCGACTGTCGCCCCGACTTTGGTATTGCCCGGGGTCTTGACTACTACACGGGAATGGTCTTTGAGGGGTTCGCCAGGAACCTCGGCGCTGAGAACCAGATCCTCGGAGGCGGGACCTACCGGCTCGCCCACCTCTTTGGTGGTGACGACGTGGCCTCCTGCGGATTCGCCATAGGGTTTGACCGGGTCATGGTCTCGATCGGGGATTTCCCGCTCGCCCCCGAGACCGTCGTCGGCGTCGTCTGCACACCTGAGGCGCGGGAGCGGGCGCTCGAGGTTGCCCGGGCTTTCAGGGATGCGGGGTTCAGGACGGAGGTCGACCTTATGCAGCGGGGAGTGGGTGCCCAGATCGCCCACGCCGCAAAGACCGCGGATTTTGCTGTGATACTGGGGAAGCGCGAGGTTGATGCAGACACGGTGACCCTTAAAAACCTGCACTCCGGCGAGCAGCAGGAGCGGAGCCTTGAGGATGCCATCGCTGAGGTAACACAGCATGGCGATCGCTGAGGATCTCGCCAGAGAGCAGCGGAGCATCAGCGTCGCGGAGTTCTTTGAGAAGAACAAGCACCTGCTCGGTTTTGACTCCCCGACACGGGGTATCATCACCACCATCAAGGAGGCGGTGGACAACGCGCTCGATGCATGTGAGGAGGCGGAGGTGCTCCCCGATATCTTCGTCAGTATCAGGAAGGTCGAGACCGAGGTCTATCGGATAACAGTCGAGGATAACGGCCCCGGGATCGTGCCCGAGAACATCCCCTTCGTATTCGGAAAACTTCTCTACGGCTCCCGGTTCCACCAGATCCGGCAGAGCCGGGGGCAGCAGGGTATCGGGATATCGGCAGCGGTGCTCTATGCCCAGCTCACCACCGGTACCCCGGCGCTGGTCGTCTCCCGGACGGGGGCGCGGGAGAAGGCTCACCGGTTCGAGCTGATGATCAAGACCGAGACCAACGAGCCCGAGATCATTAGCCACGAGGAGATCGAGTGGGATCGGACGCACGGCACGAGGCTCGAGATCCAGTTCAAGAGCACCCTTGCCGCAAAGAAGCGGTTGCTCGATTACCTCCGCCTCACTGCGATCGTCAACCCCCACGCCAGGATCACAGCCGATATCGATGGTGAGGTGACGACGTTTGAACGGGCGAGCAACGAGGTCCCGCCGTGCCCAAGACCCATCCTCCCTCACCCGCACGGGATCGAGTTCGGGGCGTTGAAGAGGCTTGCTGATGCAAGCAACGGGACGGTGAAGGAGTTCCTCATCGATAACTTCTCCAGGGTCGGGGAGAAGACCGCCGATGAGATGATCGGGGTCGCCGGGCTCAGGCCTACCCGGAAGGTGAAGAGACTCGACGCCGATGAATTAAAGCGGCTCCTTGATGCCATGCAGAGCGTGAAGGTCCCGGCCCCGCCGGCGCAGCAGTGTCTCTCTCCCATCGGGGAGGACCTGATCTGTCGGGGACTTGAGAAGGAGATCCAGCTTGACTTCGTCAGGGCCCGCACCCGCCCGAGCGCGGTCCATGGCGGGCACTCGTTCATCATTGAGGCGGCGATCGGGTATGGAGGGAAGCTCCCGGCTGAGGGAAACGCCCGGATCCTTCGGTTTGCAAACCGCGTCCCGCTCCTCTATCAACAGGGCGCCTGCGCGATAACAAACGCTGTCTCGCAGGTGAACTGGAGGAACTATGGGCTCTCGCAGCAGGGGCTTCCTGTGGGCCAGGTGCTGATCATGGTTCATGTGGCATCCACAAACGTCCCCTTCACAAGCGAGAGCAAGGACGCGGTCGCGTCTATCCCTGAGATAGAGCGCGAGATCGTGCTCGTGCTCCAGGAACTGGGACGGGAGCTCAAGACCTACCTCTCGCGGCGGGAGAGGAAGAAACAGCAGGACGATCGCGCCCGCGCGGTATGCTCGATCATCCCTGAGATCGCCGCAAAGGTGAGCGAGATCGTGGAACTCCCCCTGGTGGATACCTCTCCGATCGAGGGGAGGATCATGCGCAAAGTCGTCGCCAAAAAGCGGACGAGCAACGGGAGGGTCTGTATCGAGGTGAACAACTACACAGGCAGGGAGGTCGCGCTCATCCTCTACAACCTCTCTCGCGATACGGCGGAGGACGCAGAACCCGGGCCTGACTTCGTGGATGATATCGGCGGGGAGTACAACAAGGTCTGGCGGTGCACGCTCGACGCCGGCGAGGCCTGGCAGGTCGTCTATACGGGGACGGGTGACGGGACGCTGGACCTCCGCGGTGTGGAGGACAGTATGAAAGTGGTGGTGGATCTCGATGTCTAGGGAAGAGATGGATGCGATTGCGAAGGAGCGACTGGTGGGTATCGCCCGCGAGTGGTATGACCAGATGCAGAACGGTATTGTACCGTATGTCAGGCTGCCGACGCGGACGAAACAGAATATCGAGTACGATGATGAGAGCGAGGTCTGGAAGTACGGTGAGCGGGAGAGCACCCGGGCGGCGACGACTGAGAAGAGTGCGATCCACCTCCTGAAGATGGCCTATGTCATCGGGTTTCTGAAACAGCAGCTCGAGGAGAACCGGTCGTCGACCTTAAGAGAGCTCTATTACATCTCCGAAGGGTGGAAGAAGGCGAAGTTCTCGGCCCAGGATGAGAGCAACCTCCTCATTGAGGATCTCGAGATCATCACTGATGTCCAGAGGGAAGCGTTCCACCTCCGGCCCGAGGAGGACGGCGCCTCGATCTTTGGGCCCCTGCGGATACGGGAGACCACCCGGCGGGGTGTGAAGGAGATTCACTGCCAGGAGGATGTCGGGGAGGCAGGCTACCCCATCCCGAACAACGTCGATACCCTCGACTTCGTCGACCATGACGCAAAGTTCGTCATCGCTATCGAGACCGGTGGTATGTACGCCCGCCTGATGGAGAACGGGTTCGATGAGGAGTACGGGGCGATCCTGGTCCACCTCAAGGGGCAGCCGGCGCGGTCCACGCGGCGGGTCTTACGGCGACTCAATGAGTCGCTCGATCTGCCTGTCGTGGTCTTCACCGATGGCGACCCCTGGTCCTACCGGATATACGCAAGCGTCGCCTACGGTTCGATCAAGAGCGCCCATATGTCGGAACTCCTGGCGACCCCCCGGGCGCAGTTTGTCGGGGTGCAGCCCACCGATATCTCTGACTACAATCTCCCCTCCGATAAACTCACCGAGCAGGATATCAACGCCCTGAAGGCGGAGCTGACCGATCCCCGGTTTGCGACCGAGTACTGGCATAACCAGATCAACCTGCAGCTTGAGATGAAGCTGAAGTCGGAACAGCAGGCGTTTGCAAGCAGGGGGCTTGATTTCGTGACGAAGGAGTACCTGCCGACGCGATTGTCGGAGATGGGGGTTATCTGAAGGAAGGGGAGGGGGTCAAAAACCGCTCCTGCAGAGCTGTTGTTCATCTCCCTGTGACGCTCGAACTCCTGGTATCCCGCTCATCGTTCCTCGAAGCCTGACTGCTTCTTGCACACCCTGCCTACGGCTGCTTTTCATCCGGTGTAGCCGTTTGGGGTGGAACAATCTCCTCTGCTGGCAGGTCTGATTATGCGTGGAAACGAGAACCCCTGCGGGGGTCGGCCGGTATAGAGATTGGCGACCGTCCCGCAGATCTCAGGCACCGACTGGGGTGGCTTGCAGTCGCCGGAGTTGGGGGGTTTGACCGTTTATCTCCAGGTGTGTCCCCCGTCTCTTGCGTAATAGGTCCTTCTGGTCGATGCCCCCTCATCTCCGGCGCTCTCAGCCAGGGAGGAACGCTCTCATCGCCCTCGCCTTGTTCCGGATCGATGGTCGCTCAAAGCCGAAGAAAGAACTGATCTCCTCTCCAAGGGAAGAGGTACCTCTTCCCGTCCGGATCAGGTCCTCATCCTGGCAGGCTGCATACACGATTGCCGCACTCCAGAGAACCGCGTCACCCCGCGAGAGCGGTGCGGCCGGATGCTCGGAGAGGTCCCTGACGATCCTCCTGCAATGCTCAAGGATGGTGTCATCCTTAAACCGTTTGCAGAAATCCTCGCACCTGGCAAGGATCATGGCGACACGCAGATCTTCGGCGTCCACTTCAAGTATTCCGCCCACGAGCAGGTTGGAGAGTTCTTTCTGGACCTCTTCGTCCTCAAGGTCAACCCCGGCCATCCCGGCGAATTCCCTTATCGCGAAATTGAAGAACGCATTCATGTCGTTCGTGTTGACGCCTGCTTTCTCTGCTTTCTTCAGGAGGTGCTTGAAGAGGGCCAGACTCTTCTCCGGGCTCGTGGCTTCTTTCTGAAAGACGGGTTCCGCTTTTTTGAGAGCGGCGATGAGTTCAGAAGCGTTTGTGAGGTGGCCGGATGCTTCCATGTGTGTCAGGAACCGGCAGAGGATCGGGACGGCGTTCATCGGCCAGTCTTCCGGGTAGATCGGGTTCTGCGACAGATGCTCGATCAGGCACTCCTGCACCGACGGGGCATCCCATGCATCGATCTTCACCCCGTAGGCAAGAAGCATGAAGGTGCAGAAAGCCACGACGGTATCCCCGGCCATCGCGCCGGCCTCTTCTCCGTATGCCGCCTTCTCCGCCTCAACAAACGCGTCGATATCAGGTCCGATATCCTGGATGATGGTATATATCGCGACCTCCACCTCTGCTTCGTCATCGAACGCGGTCATGCCTGGGATCTCACTCAGTTCTTCAGGAACGATCTCATCGGCGCTCCATCCCGGGGGATACCAGTGAAGTGCGGTGATGGCGTCCTCGACATAGCCACAGACGCCGTCTCTCGGAGAGTTGGAAATGATCCCCACACAGTAGGGATCGTAATCGGTCGATAAGAGGCATTCACGGCAGTAATAACGGGGGTTCTCCTCGTAAATATCGCCCAGGGTAAAAGCGGCCTCGCCGCCGCAGAGGTCGCATGGGATAGTTGGCCGGTTGTTCCGTGCGATCAGGCAGAGCGGATCTTTCAGCGGGGCGATGGGTGTCTCCCCGATCACCTTCAACGCCAGCGATGTGACGGAACCGAAGTCGTAGTCATAGATGAATGTGCTGCCCGGCGAGACGAGATCCGAAAGGGGGACTTCCATGGCGCCTGTGGAAGGCATATCATCGTCTGAGTCATATAAGACTCCGTCGATCTCGAAGGAACTGAGATGCCCGCAACACTCCACCCACACGTCGCGGATCAACTGATCGAGATCTCCAAGCCGGGCGTCGTGTCGTGCGAGAACTACCAGCCAGTAACTCTTTTTGTGGAGCCCCTGTATCATGATGAGGAGTGAGGGCTTCTTTCCGGTGGGCCAGCCCGACGCCTGAAGGCATTCCATGGCGTGTTTAAGCGCCTTCCGTTTTGTCACGGGAGCCCTGCAGAGCAGGCAGGTACCGGGTGGGACCTTTGGTGTCATTCATCTGGAGGTATGGTTGTCATGAGATAATGAATGATCGTGGTCTGCTGCCCTCTCCGGGAACGCGATCAGGGCGCCCCTCCGCATGCCCGGACTACGGGGCATGTCACCATATCGTGTGGGTCCAGGTGCATGGGAGTGATCACTACCTCACGCAGAAGTGCGCGAAGACGAAGCGGTCCACAACGGATCTTCCGCGCGTCTGCATGACCGCTCCGGGGGCCCCGGTAACTACCCCTTATGGGTGGGGCCCTTTCGTCAGGATTACTTTCGCCCCGCATGGCATACCTTAATGCCTGACCGGGGCGATAGCAAATCCATGCTACGAACCAGGATTGTGATCGACAGGATCCGGAAGGATGGACTTGTTTTCGCCTCTGACTACTCGGACTGCGACCATTCGATGGAGGGCTTCAAGAAAGTCATGTTCCGGGCGAAGGGGGTGGCTCCCCTCAAAACCGGGGCGGCGTACTCGCTTGAGTATGAGACGGAGGATATCCTCAAACCCTTCGTGCAGAAAAGCCGGAGCGGGAAGACAACCTACAGTTATCCCCAGAGGTTCTACCACCGGATAACAAACGTCACTCTTGTATCAACCGATCCCGACCCGGACCTCCTGCTGGACCTCTGACCTCCCAAAAAAATCGCATCCTCGCGTACGGTCTATCGGAACGACACAGCATCCCGAATCCGGAGGAGTGGTGCTGCGAGCGGCCGGCAACCCTGTAGCGGCCCGGCAGCTTACACTCCGGTTCCAGAAAAGCGTCACAGTTCTTCCAGCCATTCAGCGATCGGGACAATGTGGACGGCCCGCCCGTCGATGGTCGTCTCCGCCGATTCCGACGCAGTGACGATCGTTCCTTCGTCAAGGCCGTGTGCATCCATTGCCTCGACAAGGCCGCGCATCTCCCGCTGCCTCGTGGTGTCGTCCTGCAGGGACTGCGTCACCTGGACGGCCTGGATAATCGTCCGGCCTGACCTGACCAGGAAGTCGCACTCGTAGCGGTCCCGGTGGTAGAAGATATCGCCGTATTTCTTCATCTGTTCACCGATTATGCTCGATGATAATTCACAAAAGTGTCGATTATGATCTATGATTTTTCCACGTCCCGGAAAGAGCGTCCGGGGAACTCTCCCTGCGCACGCCGGGGATGGGAGCGGTGTCCCTTCGTCTGGCTCACAACCCCCCCATGGCTAATCTTCATACTACTGGAACATTTTATCTTAACTTGAGGGTGCGTGGGAACGATTGCCGGTCTCGCGCGGAAGCACGCGGGAGCTCGCGAAGGGTTCCGGTTAGGAGGAGATACACGGACTTCGCGTCTTCGCGTGAGGCATTATCTTGCGGGGTGAAGGGGCGGAGCGAGGAAGACCCCGGCCAACAGGTGCGGGGATGAAA
>LFRN01000151.1 GCA_001512375.1 Candidatus Methanoculleus thermohydrogenotrophicum
GCCCGACCTCTCGCCGCGCGCCCGACAGGGCGGCGGTGACACGATCGAGTCATATTTCATCGAGGAGATCGCAAACACAAAGAACGCCTACGAGGGGACCGGGGCGTTCGTCGTCATATCAACCGAGCAGATCCTCCGCGCTCGACCCGGACGTGATCGTCCTCCCGACCGCCCAAGAACTACCACCCGGCAAGCGAACTCTATACCGCTCCCTACTACCAGAATCTGCAGGAACTCACGGCCATGAAGAACCAGCGCGTCTACGCCCCCCTGGACATCCTACAACCGGGCAAAGCGGCTCGAGTACCCGATCGAGGCGATGGTAATCGCAAAAGCCGCTTATCTGGATCGGTTCGCGGATATCCAGCTGCACGAATGGATCCTTGAATTCTACCAACCAGAATGTCTACGGGGTCAACGAAGCGACAGCGAAGGAACTTCGGTCTGCACAGTGGCTGGACTGGTTGGTTGAGGCGCGATTCTGACCCCGCCCTATCCGGAACCAGTATATAGCCCCGGCGACAACCAGTCCCCTATGGAATTAAAAGAGCAACTTTCCGGCGTCCCCGGGATGCTCCGGCCGTTCAAGGGCTACCTCCGTGAGGCGGGGCTTGCCCCGGGTGATCAGGTCGTCTATTATGGTTGTCCTGGCACCTGCACGCCCTTCGTCGAGCTCCTGGGATTCGCTGTCCGGGACCTCCCGATCGAGCAGGTCTATGTCCCTTATGTGGACGAGGCGGCGGCAAAGGTCATCCGCCCGGTCGAGGGCGTCGGGATGCAGGTCTCCGATGACGCGGCCCGCGTCGACCCGAAGGTGGTTGTTCTGATGGGTGGGCTTGCGATGCCGGGCGTCCCGGTCACGAAAGAAACGGTTCAGGCGACCATCGGCGCCCACCCGGGCGCATCGCTCGTTGGCATCTGCTTCATGCAGATGTTTGAGAAGGCAGGCTGGCTCGATGCCTTTGCATTCGACCTGATCATCGATGCCACCCTCGATCCGGTCAGGGTCTGGGAGTAGGCGTCCAGTCGCATCGCTGGAGAGTGAACCGGAAAGCAGCGCCGCGTTCAGGGTGTCCCGGCACCCGGTCCTCGACCCTGATGCTCCCACCGTAGCGCGTAACAAGCATCCTCGTGATGTAGAGCCCAAGCCCTTTCCCGCTCCTGGCATTCGTCCCCCGCGCGAAGCGAGTAAAGAGGAGAGGTTTTACCAGGTCAGGCACCCCCGGCCCGGTGTCCTCGACCGAGATCTCGACCATCCTGTCGCCCTCCTCGACACGAACCCTGACCTCAACTCCCGGCTCCCCGAACTTGATGCTGTTGCTGACGAGGTTCACAAAGACTTCCATGAGGAGGTCGTCAGCCATAACCCAGACGGGCTTTCCCTCGTAGATGATCCGTGCGTCAGGATGATGGGCGATTCCGGCCCTGATGACCGCGTCCAGGTCGACGGGCCTCGTCGCCGCCTCCTGCAAATGTAGGCGCCGGATCGTCGAGACGTTCTGAATGATCTCGATGCTCCGGCTAATCCCTCCCCTAAGTCTCTGGACCATCTCCCTCTCCCTCCCCTCAAGCACCTCGGCAAGCAGATCGGTGTAGCCAAGAGCGACAGCGTTGGCGTTGTTGATATCATGGACCATGATATCAAGGTAGAGGTTCGCCTCATCATGGGCCTCCCGCAATTCCATCTCGGCCCGGATTCGGTCGGTAATATCAGAGCCTGATCCGATCATCGCAACCGTCCGGCCGTCCTCGTCGGTGAACACCGTGTCCTGCCACGCGAGGACCAGCACGTCCCCGCTCCGCGTAACGACAGGATTCTCCCGCCGACCCCGAGGGGAGGCACCGCCTTCGGCGATCGCGGCATCGAAGGCCTGCCGTCGTGCCTTCCTTGATGCCTCCGGGACAACGGTTGCAAACCAGTCCTTCCCGAGCAGTTCCTCTTCCCGGTAGCCGAGCATCTCACAACCGTGGCGGTTGATGAGCCGGATGGTATGGTCGCTGTCGATGACGACGAAGAGGACACCAGCCACGTCCAGGTAGCGCTGCGCGAGATCTCGCTGTTTCTTTACCTCGCACTCCCGCCTCCTGATCTGCTCAGAGAGAGAAGCGACAACGAAGGCGACGACGACGAACATCAGGATGCG
>LFRN01000080.1 GCA_001512375.1 Candidatus Methanoculleus thermohydrogenotrophicum
CGCATCCTGATGTTCGTCGTCGTCGCCTTCGTTGTCGCTTCTCTCTCTGAGCAGATCAGGAGACGGGAGTGCGAGGTAAAGAAACAGCGAGATCTCGCGCAGCGCTACCTGGACGTGGCTGGTGTCCTCTTCGTCGTCATCGACAGCGACCATACCATCCGGCTCATCAACCGCCACGGTTGTGAGATGCTCGGCTACCGGGAAGAGGAACTGCTCGGGAAGGACTGGTTTGCAACCGTTGTCCCGGAGGCATCAAGGAAGGCACGACGGCAGGCCTTCGATGCCGCGATCGCCGAAGGCGGTGCCTCCCCCCGGGGTCGGCGGGAGAATCCTGTCGTTACGCGGAGCGGGGACGTGCTGGTCCTCGCGTGGCAGGACACGGTGTTCACCGACGAGGACGGCCGGACGGTTGCGATGATCGGATCAGGCTCTGATATTACCGACCGAATCCGGGCCGAGATGGAATTGCGGGCGGCCCATGATGAGGCGAACCTCTACCTTGATATCATGGTCCATGATATCAACAACGCCAACGCTGTCGCTCTTGGCTACACCGATCTGCTTGCCGAGGTGCTTGAGGGGAGGGAGAGGGAGATGGTCCAGAGACTTAGGGGAGGGATTAGCCGGGGCATCGAGATCATTCAGAACGTCTCGACGATCCGGCGCCTACATTCGCAGGAGGCGGCGACGAGGCCCGTCGACCTGGACGCGGTCATCAGGGCCGGAATCGCCCATCATCCTGACGCACGGATCATCTACGAGGGAAAGCCCGTCTGGGTTATGGCTGACGACCTCCTCATGGAAGTCTTTGTGAACCTCGTCAGCAACAGCATCAAGTTCGGGGAGCCGGGAGTCGAGGTCAGGGTTCGTGTCGAGGAGGGCGACAGGATGGTCGAGATCTCGGTCGAGGACACCGGGCCGGGGGTGCCTGACCCGGTAAAACCTCTCCTCTTTACTCGCTTCGCGCGGGGGACGAATGCCAGGAGCGGGAAAGGGCTTGGGCTCTACATCACGAGGATGCTTGTTACGCGCTACGGTGGGAGCATCAGGGTCGAGGACCGGGTGCCGGGACACCCTGAACGCGGCGCTGCTTTCCGGTTCACTCTCCAGCGATGCGACTGGACGCCTACTCCCAGACCCTGACCGGATCGAGGGTGGCATCGATGATCAGGTCGAATGCAAAGGCATCGAGCCAGCCTGACTTCTCAAACATCTGCATGAAGCAGATGCCAACGAGCGATGCGCCCGGGTGGGTGCCGATGGTCGCCTGAACCGTTTCTTTCGTGACCGGGACGCCCGGCATCGCAAGCCCACCCATCAGAACAACCACCTTCGGGTCGACGCGGGCCGCGTCACCGGAGACCTGCATCCCGACGCCCTCGACCGGGCGGATGACCTTTGCCGCCGCCTCGTCCACATAAGGGACATAGACCTGCTCGATCGGGAGGTCCCGGACAGCGAATCCCAGGAGCTCGACGAAGGGCGTGCAGGTGCCAGGACAACCATAATAGACGACCTGATCACCCCGGGCAAGCCCCGCCTCACGGAGGTAGCCCTTGAACGGCCGGAGCATCCCGGGGACGCCGGAAAGTTGCTCTTTTAATTCCATAGGGGACTGGTTGTCGCCGGGGCTATATACTGGTTCCGGATGGGGCGGGGTCAGAATCGCGCCTCAACCAACCAGTCCAGCCACTGTGCAGACCGAAGTTCCTTTGCTGTTGCCTCATCGACCCCATAGACTGTCTGGTAGAATTCAAGAACCCATTCGTGCACCTGAACGTCCGCGAACCGGTCCGGGTAGGCGGCCTTTGCGATCACCATCGCCTCGATCGGGTACTCGAGGCGCTTCGCCCAGTTGTAGGGTGTCCAGGGGAGGGCGTAGACCCTGTGGTTCTTCACGGCCGTGAGTTCCTGCAGGTTCTGATAGTAGGGAGCGGTATAGAGTTCGCTTGCCGGGTGGTACCCCTGGGCGGTCGGGAGGACGATCACGTCCGGGTCGAGCGCGGAGGATCTGCTCGGTCGATATGACGACGAACGCCCCGGTCCCCTCGTAGGCGTTCTTTGCGTTTGCGATCTCCTCCGATGAAATATGACTCGATCGTGTCACCGCCGCCCTGTCGGGCGCGCGGCGAGAGGTCGGGC
>LFRN01000212.1 GCA_001512375.1 Candidatus Methanoculleus thermohydrogenotrophicum
ACCGGGACGATGAACGGGTCGATCCTTGGCCGGCTGCTCGGGATGGACGAGGCCCAGGTCCTTTCATGTGTCTGCATCGGATCGCTTGCCTCCTGTCTCGTCATCGCGCTCGGCACAGACGCGATCCTGGATGTCTACCGGATGGATCCAGTCCTCGGGATCATGCTCCTGATCCTCGTCGCGATCGTGGTCGTGGCCGTGGTGGCGGGGTGGTGGATGTGGAAGGGGAGGCTCCGGAGGCGGCGGCGGCCGTGGCGCGGCGGCTTCTGAGAATGTTTGATGCTAATTGTAATCAGGAGTTGCGTCGGTCAGCGTATCGGTCGATTGCCATGCGATCCGGGCGGGTTTCCGGGGTGGCACCGCTGCTGGCTGAATGCAGGGGCGGCCGACCGTCAGCGCACCGGCGACTGTGTGGTCTTCGGAGATGCTGAGCGCTTCTCTGAGGGGTGGCCAGGCGGTGAGTGCTGCCATCAGGAACCCGGACCGGCATCCGCCGAGACCGAATGCCGGCAGGGCGAGGTCGAGGTGAGTGAGCGCGGTCACCCCGTTGACTGCCGATATCGGACGGGTTTTCTGGGGTATGGGCGATGACGGGATGGGGGCATCGTGGCAGATCCGGACATGCAGGAGGTGACCCCCATCCTGGCCTCTTCCCGCGCATCCTCCGAAATCAAGCGTCCCGGGAGATCCCGCTTCCCTGGGTTCTCCAGGTTGGTGGGGGAGGAAAAATCCTCCTGGCGCTATCCTAGTCGAGCGCCGGGACGATGAAGTAGAACGGTTTTTTGGGCATGGGGTCATAGATCTTACCGATAAAAACCTCTCCTTCGGCAGAACCGTAAAGGGTCACCAGAACCCACTCTGCTGGATTGGGGGG
Organism: Candidatus Methanoculleus thermohydrogenotrophicum; assembly: GCA_001512375.1. GTDB lineage: Archaea > Halobacteriota > Methanomicrobia > Methanomicrobiales > Methanoculleaceae > Methanoculleus > Methanoculleus thermohydrogenotrophicum. The sequence continues at coordinate 875 of LFRN01000212.1, forward strand.
AGCGTTCCCACTCATGAACGGTACGGTTACGGATTTCCTGGTCGTCGCTGACCAGATCTTCATCCTGGTGCTGCTGATCGCCGCCGGCTACGTCGCCGTCTCCACAGAGATCATGGATCCCCGGGCCACCCGGGGGCTCTCCGGGCTTCTCGTCAACATCACCCTCCCGGCGCTGATCATCGCCTCCATGCAGGTTCCGATCACCCCCGCCCGCCTCGCCGGCGCCGAGACCCTGCTCCTCGCGACCGTGGTCTTCTTCATCCTCTCGTTCGCCGTCGCCCGGGTCACCTCGAGGGCGATGCCGATGACCTCCTCAGAGAGGGGGGTTTTTGAGTTCGCGATCGTCTTCGGGAACGTCGGATTCATGGGGTTTCCGGTCGCCCAGACGCTTTTTGGCGCCGACGCCCTCTTCTACGTCGCCATCTTCAACCTTGTCTTTAACTTCCTTGTCTTCTCGGTAGGGATAGCGATGCTCACCGGGGAACAGGAGGGGGGATTTGACCCGAGACTGCTTGCAAACCCGGGGATCGTGGCCTCCGCCGCAGGGTTTCTCCTCTTCCTCGGGTCGGTGGAGATCCCGGCCCCGTTCATCGATGCGATCGACCTCCTCGGCGGGGTGACCACGCCGCTTGCGATGATCATCGTCGGCGCGATGCTCGCCACGTTCCCGGCGCGGGAGATGGTCGGCGACTGGCGGATCTGGGTGGCGAGCGCGGTCCTCCTCCTCGCGGTCCCGGTGGCCTACTGCTACCTCTTCTCCCCAATCTTCTCCGACCCCCTCGTAAGCGGCGTCATGATCACGATGGCCGCGATGCCCGCCGCCGTAAACACCGTCGTCTTCGCGGAGCAGTACGGCGCCGACGCCCGGCTCGCGTCGCAGATCGTCTTCGTCTCGACGATCGGGTCGCTTATTACGATACCGCTGATGACGACGGTGCTGCTGTGACCGCTCCCCTCCTCTCGTCGGGGGGAGCATCCGTGGTAAGGTGCTCCAATCTCAGTATGTTGAACGCGATCCAGGACGAGCCCGCACTGCGGGCAGAAGGGGATCTTTTTGACGATAGAGCGCTGCTGTGATATGTTTCCGGGAGCCAGCCTCTCCCGCAATGCTTCGGGGTGATCGTGAGAAATATCTTGTAGGCCAAAACCGCCATAAGCGGTATCGATGTACGGGCTGCATCCCCCCATTTCGATGGCGCGGATCAGCCCCGTTTCGATCCTCCGGGCGGAGACGAGACATCTACACCACATCTCCGTGGTGCAAGCATCATCCACGATTCAGCCGGGAGTCCCGCACACCGATGAGCGCGGAGTAGTTCACTCGATGTATCATCTGTGGCCACGACCATGTGGTTTTTCCTGGATCTCCGCCCGGTCACGCATACCGGACGCGAGGACTTATGTTCACTTCACCCCTAGTATTCAGTAGAATGGCTGTACACGGGATCAGCAGGGATCTGCTTGCTATGCTCTTCGAACTTGGGCGAGAATATCACCCAAATGAGTTCGTTGCGGTGCTGCGGGAGCGGGATGGTGTCATCAAGGACCTCGACCTGGTGCCCGGCACCATCGTCAGAGAAGGGAGCGCCTCGTTCTTTATCGACATGCTTCCGCTGGATATTCACCAGGCCGGCAGCGCCCATAGCCACCCCAATGGCGTCCTCTCCCCGTCACCAGCAGATCTCAGGTTCTTTCCCACGGTAGGCCGCTACCACGTCATCGTGGGGTACCCCTACGGAAAGAGGGACTGGCGGTGCTACCGGGCGGACGGCAGCCCCACGCACCTCGAGGTGATCGAGTGATCCGCGTGGTCGCAACAGGGACATTCGACATACTCCACCCCGGGCACCTCTACTACCTGGAAGAATCCCGGGAGCTCGGCGACGAACTCTATGTTATTGTGGCGCGGGATGCGAACGTGAGGCATAAACCAAGACCGATCCTTCCGGAGGAGCAACGGCTCCGGATGGTCAGGGCGCTAAAGCCCGTGGACCATGCGATCCTCGGCGACCTCCACGATATGTTTAAGCCGATCGAGGAGATCAGGCCAGATATCATCACACTCGGATTTAACCAGCATTTCGATGAGAAGGAGCTCCGGCAGAAACTCCGGGCCCGTGGGCTTGACGCGGACGTCGTCCGGATATCCGGGTATCCCGGTCCGCTTGCCAGCTCATCGAAGATCGTCGAGCATATCCTCAATACCCGTGGGGTCACCCGTCCCGCCGACCCTTCCGGCGGTGGGGAGTGACCATGGGCCGGGACGGAGGTCATGCAGCAGGTTGGCGGTATCACGGATGACGGTGGAGCTGAGAGCTGGCCGGGCTGGTTGAAGATCTCGGTTCCGCTCCTGCTCTGTGGAGTCTTACTCATCGGGGCAGGTCTTTTTCTCCCGGCAGAGCAGTGGCTTCTGCTCCTCTGTATGATGGTCGCCTACATCGTCCCGCCGCTTGGCCGGGAGACGATCATCCCGGCCAGTATCCTCCTAGGCATTCCCTGGTGGCTGATCGCATTCACCCTGGCATTCCTGGACTTTGCCGGCGGGCTCTTCATGGCCTGGAACTTTCCACTGGTCCTGCGCATCCCCTATGTTGGCCCCTGGATCCAGCGCTTCATGGCGGCAGGCAGGACTTATCTGGACCGGAGGCCGTGGCTTGAGCGGCTCTATTTCCTTGGTCTCATCGGTTTTGTGAGCATTCCCTTCGATGGATCAGGGAGCATCGTCGGCTCAGTCGTCGGGAGAATGCTCGGGATGACAAAGACAGAGGTTCTCTTCTGCGTCACTAGCGGCGGGGTTATCGGTAGTTTTGTCGTCGCTCTCGGTATCGATTACATCGCGAATCTCATCCCGGCAGAGACCGGCCCCGGGGTCTCGCTCGCCGCCTTCCTGGTGATAGGTACCGCACTCCTGGTGATGTACCGGAGTTACTCGCGGGCGCGGGGGGTAAACGCCTGACTGCCCGCCTGCGGTCTCGTCTGGTTCTTGTCCCACAATATACCCGGCAATCCCGGGAACAACCCCTTCGCATCCATCACTCCAGGATGACGTCTCACGCGGGCCTGATACTTGCCGCTGCCGCGGATCGCCGCAGGTTGGCTTCGTCAGGACACGGGAAACCATAACCACAAATAGAAAAGATATTATACAGCCCCATGAATTGATCAATCACTTGCTCCGGCCTCTCCGGACCAGAATCCGAAAAGTGGCAACCTGTGCCCCACCCGGAGCAGCAAGGGGCGGCAGTCCGCCGTCCCGGGACGTTCAGGGTATGGAACCGCGCATAGTAAACACCTCCCCGGCTGTTGAACCTCTACGGCAACGGGATGACGACCGGGACCGCCGGGGCGGAGGGGATACCGCCGCTGGAAGGACGTTGTTTGGTAGCCCGAGCGTTGCTTCTGCGATGCTCGAGCAGGTGATCGAGACCTCGCTCTCCGGAATCTGCATCATCGATCAGCAGGGATACATCGCCTTTGCCAACAGGGCGCTGCTCGCCACCTGGGGTTATGATCAGCAGGACCTGATTGGAAAACCTGCTGAGATCCTCTGGTTCCCCCGGAGAGAGGGGCCTGACTTAATAGGCTCTGCCCGCTCCATCGGACGATGGAGCGGGACGGTGGTTGCCCGGCGGAAAGACTCATCCCTTTTTGATGCCCAGGTCTCGGTCAGCACCATACATGAGCCAGAGACCGCCTATACCTGGCTCCTTCTTTCCTGCCTCGACGCTACCGTAGTACAGCGGACGGCAGAGGGTGCACCCGGTCACCGCCGCAATCTCGAGCTTGCCATCGCTGCAATGCCCGCACGTTTCATGGACCCCACAGAGATCGATCAGGCAATCGATGATTCGCTCGAGGATCTTGGCCGCGCGTGCGGGGCATGCAGAGCCTATCTCTCTCTTTTCAACGATCCCAGGACGCTGCTCGGGACCACGCACGAGTGGTGCATGCCTGCGAAGAAGCCGCACCGTGGGGAGTTCCAGAAGTTTCTCACGAGCGATCTCCCCTGGTGGGTTGTGCGGATCCTGGAGGATGAGACCGTGCTCGTGGATGGAAAAACCGGGAAGGGGCGGCCGGCCAGGCAGGAGCGGGAGTTCCTGAAGCGGCACGGCATCACCGCGACCCTGATGATACCCCTCCGGCTGGAGACGAGGGTCGTTGGGTTTGTCGGGTTTGACCTGGATACCGAAGGTGCCCGGTTCACAGATGAGGATGCCGCGCTCCTGCACGCAGCTGTTCATATCATCGCCGGTGCGCTTGAGCGGAAGCAGTCCGAGTACGCCTTCCGGGAGTCAGAGAATCTCTACCAGATTGTCCTTGACGCCATCACCGACGCTATCACCGTCGTTGATACCAGGTTCACCATCCTCCTTGCGAACGACGCTTTCATCGCCCGGTGTGAAGAATTCGAGCTGGAGACGAACGTCGCCGGAAAGAACCTTTTTTCCGTCCTGCCGTTCCTCTCGCCCGCTGTACGGCAGCAGTATGAGCGAGTCATCCGGACCGGGCGGTCGCTGACATCTGATCGATCCTTCCGGATTGGCGACCAAATCTTAACCTTCCAGGAGATACGGATCCCGATCTTCGAGCGCGGCGAGGTCACCCGGGTCATCACCGTCACCCGGGATATCACTGCCCAGAGAGAGGTTGAAGTCCTGAAATCAAAGGCATACGCTCAAATTGAACGGAACATGGAGCAGTTTGCCCTGCTTGCCGACCGTATCAGGAACCCGCTCCAGGCGATCATGGGGTATGCCGAACTGATTGATGATCCCGGAGTGACAGAGAAGATCAGGCAGCAGGTGCAGCGGATCGACGCGATCATCGACCAGCTCGATGGACGATGGGCTGAGTCAAGGAAACTCTCGATGTTCTGGAGGAGATACTCCTGAAAACAGACCGGGCCGCCCTGGTGCGTGGTGGGGCGACCCGGTATGCAGGGGGGGGCACCTCCGCAAGCCTCGCCACACAGCGGACGCGCTGCGGGAATCCGTTTTGGTGGCTGCCGATCATGGGATGATGATGACCGGCAGTGCCCCGCAGCCTCTCACGGGGCGTCCTGGAGTGAACCCCAGACAAAATTCCGCTCGAGGATGACCCAGTACCGTTGCAATTCGGCCTCCGCGGTCCTGTGGTCAGGGTAGTGGCCGCCGACCAGTCGCCAGAAACGCGCCGAGTGGTTCGGCTCCCGGAGATGGGCCGCCTCGTGGATGACGATGTACTCCCGCAGGGTATCAGGGAGGGCTACGACGCGCAGGTTAATGTTGAGGTTGCCGAGCGACGAGCAGCTCCCCCACCTGGTTCTCTGCATCTTCACCGCGATGCGGCCCGGCCCCTCCCCCACAAGGTCCGGGTAGGCCTTCAGGCGGTCGGTGACCTCCTCCTTCAGCATCAGGGCGAGGCTCCTTCGGAGGGCAGAGAAGGATGAAGTGGTGACGCCCCGGGAGGCCTTGTCGATTGTGACTGCTCCCCCGATTGAAATCGGGGGCATCCAGGGTTTTTCAGCCCAGAGATTGCAG
>LFRN01000261.1:0-8536 GCA_001512375.1 Candidatus Methanoculleus thermohydrogenotrophicum
TCTTCTCTCCAGCGCGAGGGGAAGGAAAATCTGTTATACCCAAAGAAGTCTTCTTCGGCCAGACGTCATTTCGGAGATATCATATAGCGGGCCGATGACTCTCCAGTATGCCGAGAGTGAGGATCAACGAAGGAGACCTGCTCTCCGGGGCCGGTGTTGAGGGGCGCAGGAAGAGGAAACACAACGAGGATCCATCCACCCGGAAAGAGCAGCAGGAGGCCGTGGAGAAGCGTTCCCGCCAGCAGGGTCGGCCTATCTTTGGGAATGTCGAGAGCGATATCTTCTACACAAAGAGAGTAGGGTAGGTCACCTGCGCACCTTTATATCCCCGGGTGAGTTCACCACAACCTCTCTCTTTCCGCGGTAGGTCTGCGCGATTCCGTAGAGCGTTACACTCTCGTTCTCGTGCAGGTCGAGCGTAGCAGCCACATTCTCTGGCAGAAAGACAGTGGTTCCGTTGACGGTGAGGATAAGGTGCCCGCCGCTTGCGGTCTTTTTAATCTCCTCGATGTTTCCTTCCATGATGACCAGCACCCCGTCGGGAACCTCCACTGAATACGGCGTCGCCACCAGTGGCCTCGCATAGGCGTCAAAGAGGAGATGTGCCGCAAGGATTACCACGACCACGCATACGAGCACGACAAGTGCCGTCTTCTCCTGCCATTCCAGCATAGATATTCAATGGGTTTTCTGAGAAATAAATTCCGTCAGTTTGATATGTTAACGCTGTTAACATACCTGTATGAGTGAAGTGAATCTCCCCCCATCCTCCCGTAAGATCCTCGAGCTGCTCGAGGATGGGGGTGCCCTGACCCACAAGGAGCTTGTCCATCTCAGCAACCTGGCGCCCCGAACTGTTCGGTACGCTTTAAAAAGGCTCAAAGATAATGACATGATCGTTGAGAAGTTCAACTTCAGAGATGCCCGACAGATCCTTTACGAGTACAAAGACCCCCAGATGGTGTCAACGCCATGACGGAGCTACCGCCCTGCGACATCATGCGCTGCGAAACGCTCGCCCGGAGGCTGCTCCCCCGGATGCGCGCCGAGATGGTCTACCGCCTGGTGAGCGAGCGCGGCATCAGCCAGAGCGAGGTCTCAAAGCGTCTCGGGATCAGCAGGGCCGCGGTCTCCCAGTACATGAGTCGGAAACGCGGATTTGCCAGGCAGGACTTCCCCGGCGAGCTCAACCAGGTCATTGAGCGGTGGGTCGCCGCCGTCGCCTCAGGCGAAGGGACGATCACCATCTGTGATGTCTGTCGCTCTGCTGATCTTTCCGGAAAACAGTGAGGCCCCTGCTCATGAGCGTCCGCGCCGATAGAGGTAGAGCGCCATGAGCCCGGCCAGTATGCATGCCGCCGCAACCATTTTGAGTCGGTCCACCCCGTAGATATCCCTGGTTCCGCCCTCTTCTGTGGCATCCCAGTCGTCCAGGAAGACCCGGGTGTAGTAGGCGGCGATCTCGGGGTGCTCGATGATCACGCCTGCTTCTCGGTTGAATCCCGGCGAGTTGGCGTTCCAGTTGATGCTGCTGACAAGGACCGCGCGGCCGTCGACGATGACGCCCTTGTTATGGATCTTTGCGAGGTTGTTCCCCTCAAGGTCTGCGAGCCGCGCCTCGAGCGGCAGCCCTTCAGCCGCGGCGATCCGGTTGACGACATCGACCATCTCGTCGTTATCTGCGTCGTCTTCGATGTTGAACCAGTAGGAGTCAAGGAGCACCCGTACCTGGACACCCCGCCGTGAGGCGTTGATCGCGGCCGCAAGAAAGGGGTTTAGTTCGTATTTCGTCTGGTTCTTGATGTAGGCCTGCTCGATAACGATGCTCTCCTCCGCCCTCTCGATCATTTCGGTGATGAGGTGGCTTGTATCGGGAGATAAGACCGGCGTGATCCGTGCCCCCACCGCATGGCAGGGAGCAAATTCCACAGTGTAGGAGGGTGTCCAGGGTGTGTGGACATCGTCTTCTGTTCCCTCGAGCGGGACGATATCCCCGCCGCAGGCATCGAAGAGAAAGACCTCCTGGAAATAGGCGGCGAGTTCCGGATCCTCAAGGCGCACCCCCCAGCCACGGTTGCCCTGCAGTCCCGGCGCCGGGTAGCCACCGGGCTTGTAATTCTCGCTCCCGACGAGAACTGTCTTCCCGTCGATAACCAGATACTTTGCGTGGTCGTAGCGGTACTTTGCGTGGCCCGCGTCGGTCGTCGTCATCATGAGGACCGGAATACCGCTCCGGTTGAGGCAGCCCGCGATCGCCCGCTCCTCTGGCGAGATCCCACCCACCGGTCCCCCTTCAAGGAGGACGGTCACGGCCACGCCCCGTTCACTGGCTCTAACGAGGTCCTCCGCCATGGCAGGGTTGGTAAATTCGTAGACGTTTACCAGGATCTCACGCTCTGCTGATGCGACGCTCGAGGAGAAGACCTCATACGCACAGTCAGGGGCGGCAAACGCGGTCACCGTTACGCCCTCAAAGACGGCAGGTGTGAAGCGGGACTGACCGATGAAGAGCGGGCGCGGATCCCAGACGCCGTCCTCGAGGTAGTGGATCTGCCCCTCCCGCGGGTGGACGTCGGCCGGCCAGGCGACTTGCTGGACGAGGGTGGTGCCGTGGTAGAGGTAAAGCTCGTCGGCTTGGTTCGCCATCAGGAGGTTCCCGCTCGATATAACGTCCGGCACCGCCGATGTGTGATCCTCAATCTCGAAGTCGGGCGAGCAGCCATGAGTCTGCTCGAACGCGAGGCCGTTCCTCGCGACCACCAGCCGCCCGCATATTCTGGTTCCCGGCGGGAATCGGAATCCCCCTTCTCCGTCGGAGACGACGAACCCGTCAAGCACCCCATCCCCCTCGAGAACCAGGTACTCGTCAGGATCGCGGGGCAGGTAGGGGTCAGGGCAGAACTCGGTGATCAGGATACCGCCGGCTGTGCCAGCAAGGAGGCAGAGGAGCAGGATGGTCGTGGCGATCCGGCGCATAAACAAGGTTATGTCTTCTCCGGTTTAAATTGTGGGGTGAAGGGGTCGGAGCGGGATGTCCCCGATCGCAAGGTCCGGGTATGAAAGCGGAGCCGCCCTTCCTCCTTGCGCTAGATATGTCTTTCTGGATACCGTACCACGAAATCTAACCTTGATAGGTTGGCACATTCAGTCTTTGCGCTCTATTATCATTTGGTGATAGTAGCGAAGTATCGCCGGAAAGCATTGTATTCCGACGATATTCGGGAACGTTTGAAAGATATTGTGTGGAACCTATCGGGCCAACCGGGTATCGATGCTGTTGCTCATGAGCCTGCGGAAGACCACTATCATCTTCTCTTCAAGGCAAACTCCAAAAACTAATCCTGTCAACGTTGTGCAATGTGATCGGGGGTGTCAGCACGGCGACTACGGCAAGAGTTCCCTGCAACAAAGAATTTGCTGTGGGGGGTGCAAGCGCGGATTGCCACACTGGAGGATGAGAACCCTGCACTCTGCGGAAGCATCGTGAAGAAGAGTCTCTCCGAGAGAGTCCACGAATGTCCCTCTGTGGGTTTATTGCTGATCGGGACTATAATGTTGCGGTGAATATTCACGGCGTGGGGATGGAACAGCCCTTTGAGCCTGTGGAGATGAGACCGCTATGTCATTCTCTGTGATGCAAATATTGTCCATGAAACAGCCCTTTGAGCCTGTGGAGATGAGACCGCTATGTCATATCTCTGTGATGCAAATATTGTCCATGAAACAGGAAGTCCCGCCCTTCAGGGCGAGGTAGTTCACTAGAGAAACGGTATGACTTCGCTTGCATCCCCGCTGGTCGTCAAGGTGGGCGGGAGTCTCTTTGACCGGGTCGTCCGCCTGCTCGGCATCTTCCGGGAGGTCGGGCGTCCGGTGCTGATCGTGCCGGGCGGCGGGAAGTTCGCCGACCTTGCCCGGCGCCTCGCTGTCTCCGATACCGCCGGTCACTGGATGGCTATCGCCGGTATGGAGCAGTTTGGGTGGTATATCGCCTCACACGACGTCCCGGCGACTCCCGTGGTCGCGCTCCCCACCGGGGTGACGGTCCTCCTCCCCTACTGCGCCCTGCGCGAGGCCGACCCCCTCCCCCATTCCTGGGAGGTCACCTCCGACACCATCGCAGCCTGGGTTGCAAAAGAGCTCTCTACCGACCTTCTCCTCCTGAAATCAGTCGACGGCATCCACCACCATCGGCGGCTCGTCTCCAGGGTCGAGGATCCCTCCCTCACCTGTGACGAGGTCGACCCGCTCTTTATCCCGTTCGTCTTCGAACACGGTATCCGGTCCCGGGTGGTCAACGGCAGGCACGACGATCGGGTCCGGGGAGCCCTCCGGGAAGAGGTGGTCATCGGGACGCTCATCGACCCGAGATTTTAATTGATCTGGGAGAGATATGATAGGTTAATCTTCGAGGAAAAACGATGACAACGAGAGATCGATGTACCTCCTGCAACGCCACTCTGGCCGAGGTTGGTTCCACCCGGTTCCCCTGCCCGGAGTGTGGGCACGAGATCCGGAGATGCTACCGATGCAGGGAGCAGAGCATACCCTATACATGCCCAAATTGTGGGTTCCGGGGGCCATGACCAATGGGAGACGTAGCCATCATTGTGAAGATTATGCCCGAATCTCCGGACGTCGATCTGGAAGCGCTCAAAGCCGCGATCGAGGCAACTGTCCCCGTCAATGATATGAGGGAAGAGCCGATCGGGTTCGGCCTCGTGGCATTGAAGGCCGTCGTCGTGGTTCCCGATAAAGCCGGGGCTCCCGACGAGGTTGAAACGGCGCTCCGGAATCTCCAGGGTGTTGGAAGCGCCGAGATCATCGAGTCCACACTCATATGAGTGGACTCTCGATCAACCACTTTTCTCCAGCCGGGTCTCTTCCAGTCGCTCCAGCACGTCGGTGGTGATCGCGCGGATTTTCTTGACCGAATCCTGGAACCCGATAACTTCGTCATCCCGGAGCCATATTGGTACCGGGAAGACGCCGTTCCGGTTGAGTCGGGCAGGCACGCCGATACAGACATCACCGATCCCGTGGATCTCGCTTGTGATGTAACTTGATACGGTGAGGATCCGGTTCTCGTCGCCGAGGATCGTCCGCACCAGGGTTGCAATCGCTTCCCCGGGCCCGTAAATCGTAGAACCCTTGTCCCTGATGATCGTCTGGCCGCTCGTGCGGACCGCATCGATCATATCCTGGGTGGGCAGCCCTGAGAACGTGGGCAGGTTACGGATCTGGATACCGCCGATCGTCGTCGCCGACCAGAGCGGTACCATGCTCTCGCCGTGTTCGCCGATGATACGGGTATGCACCTCACTGACATGGACCCGGAAATACCGGGCGATCAGGGATTTCAGACGCATCGAGTCTAGGTGCGTCCCGAGGCCGAATACCTGCCTCGGCTGGAGACCCGAGTGTTTCAGGGCGACGGCGGTCATGACGTCGACAGGGTTTGTGACCATAAAGAGGATAGTGTCCGGCGAACATCTGCCGATGGCTCCAGCGATCTCAGCGACGATCTTTGCGTTCTCGAAGGCAAGTTCGTTCCGGTCCTGATCGGGTTTGCGGGGAATTCCCGCTGTGCAGATGACGATATCTGAGTTCTCTGCATCAGCAAGGCGGGTGCTGTACGAGAGCCTGGCATGGGTGCCCCGCGCAGCAAACGAATCGGAGAGGTCATGGCAGCAGCCCCGGAGAAAATCTTCACGTCCGGGTCTCCCGATGAGCAGCATCTCGCTGACGTATGGGATCTCGGATACTGTATGGGCCGCAAACATGCCGACGTTCCCTGTAGCCCCGATAATCGTTACCTTTGCCATGGAGATCGCCGTTGGGGACGCGTCTTCGGTCGACCGTGCGCACAGGCATTCACCACTGCATTCCTCCTCCACCCCGCACCCCCATGGGCGCCGAACGTCCGTGGTAAGTCTGCTCCCTTCCGGGCCTGAACCGGTACCCACGGCAAGAGGTCGCCGCCCCCTCCGGGACTTTGATCCCTCTCCGCCGACCTCATAGGACGAGGCTTCTCCGTTGGAACACAGTGGATCCTGCAGGCCGCTGCGGCCTTCCTCAGACTTCGCCCCCCGCGTCACGGCGGTTTCGGGTGACAGGTGACGCCGAGCCACCCGGGCTAGTCCCCGTATATAGTAGGGTCTATGGGATAAAAATATCTCCGCCCACCCGGGTCTGCCAGGCCGCGATGATCCGGCCGACCTTTTTTGCATCCTTCTTCTCGAAGAGGTCGAGGGCGGCCAGGTCGACCCCGGGCAGGAGCGCGGCATCGAAGAGGCGGAGGTCGCCCTGGTAGACCTCAACCTCCTGTGCGCCAGTGGCGGTAGCGACCACGACCGGATCCTGCGCCACCGGGTGACGTCGGAGGTCGTCATACGACCGATGCACTGTCACTTCTCCGATATCCAGGAATTCACGGTTCACCTGGAGGTTGCAGGCGGCCCAGCTGGCGGCCGCATACCATGCGTCGTTGCAGACCACGTGTTGGACGCCGGCCCGGGCGGCTGCGATCCCGAGGGTGCCGGCGCCTGAACAGGCATCGACGAACGTCCTGGGACGGCGCCGCCCGATCTCGCGCTCGAGAGTAAGGATCTTCTCGTTGTGGTCCCGAGGGAACTCTATATGCAGGGTCGACTGCTGCTTGTAGATGACGACCGGTCCTGCCCGGGTGGGGAAGATGTCGGCCCGGACATCGCAGCCCGCAAGCAGGGTATGGGTCATTGGTTCGGCGTCGGTGTCGGTGATTCCCGGTATTCCGGACCCGGCCCGGATCACTCCCTTGACCTCCGGAACCTCGGCGACCAGGCGGGCGGCGGCCCGCTCCCCGACCGTGCCGGAGAGGAGGATGAGTGATCCTGGCGGGAGGTAGGGAGCCTTCCGCATCGCAAATCCTGGATGGATGAGCGGTGTTCCAGCACCGGCGAGCGGTTCGGCACCGGTGAGGTCGTCCTCCACTGCCATCACCTGGTAGATGTGGGCAAAGACTTCATCGATGAACCGCTTCCCGCAGGAAGGGCAGGGTTCTGCCGGGTCGATATCGGGTGGGGGGAGGCGTTTGTCGTAGACGAGCCCCATGCAGTCGGGGCAGGGAACGAAGCGTTCAGGGAGGGTCTGGAGGAGCTCGCGGGCGTCCGTGACGCAGTCGTGCCCGCAGACGGGACAGTGCATATTCTAGGGATATGGGTGCGTGGTATATAGGTGTTTCACGCTGTCTCTCTGGCTGACTCATCAGTGCCGCGAGCCAGCATGAAACACCGTTATCCGCTCCAGCGGGGCGACCAGTATGGCGCCGATGGCGGGGGAGTTCGTGCCCCCTGCCCTCCCCGGGTTTGCGGCCGTGATTGCAAAATAATCAGCGTATCGTCCTGTTCCGGGGCGACTTCCACGCCGTAGGCGTCCCTGACCAGGAACCGCCTCCCAGAAACCTCAGTGATCTGTTCCCGCCCGACCACCCTGACTCCTCATCGGGGGCGGATCGGCGCGCTCCGTGCTTTTCTGACCGTCGCCGCATGCCGCCTCCAGCCTGCTTGATCTCCATGGTATCCCTGATGCGGGGCACCCTCTCATGGATCTCGTCTTTGATGGAGACGGGCCTCTCCCGCATCCTGTAGCGGTGCGCACTCTCTCTGCGATTTCCGGGTCGCCTTCTTCGTATCGTGACTTATCATCTCCTTATGGGCTCGCTCCGGCTACCAGGGCGGGCGTCACGCCATTGGTTTTTATGACGCCGCTTGTGGTGAGAGGTCTCGACCGGATGATGTCTGCCTAACAGTGTAATGCCGATTTTAAAACAGTCGGTTGTCAGGATCGCCCCTCAGGGTGGCGCCCCTTCGGGGCACTGTCAGGAGAAGTGCGTGCGGGGTCCGGGCTGGCCGGAGGGTCGTCCAGATCCTCATTCCGCGGCCAGAAGAACCCGGACCAATCCCTCACGCAGCCAGCCCCAGGCGTCCCGGAGGCGCCCTTCCGGGAAGTAGCGAACGTCGATATCGTTAAATCCTACAAAGAGACTTGGCATGCGGTTCATCCACTCCCGCCACCGCTCACCACCGACAATGGCGATCCTGTCAACCCTCTCCAGCCCTGGCCACTGCCTGAAGGCCTCCCAACCCTCCCCCGGCCTCCAGCTCCGGAAGCCTTCGATCTTTAAGAGAATCCGGGCCTTCTGGTGTTTGTTCAGCGCTCGTTCGAGTTCCGGGATCAGGATGGTGGCATAATCACTCTCACTCAGTTTTCCGTCGAACCGGAAACCGAGAACATTCTCCGAACTCTCTTTCATCCGGTCAAGCATGGGTGCTCTTCGGCTTCTGAATAGAAAAAGGCTACGGCGCTTTCCCTGCAGTGGGCACCTGCATCAGGCATGCGCCAGCCCATGCCGCCCTCCTCCTGTTTCTCTGGTACAGGATGGGTATTTTGTTGTTGCATGCATCCGGAGTGCATGGATGGGTAGCCGCACCCCCTCCGATTATCACGAGGATTGCGAGGATCGTGGTCTCCTAACTGACGCCCGGGAGCCTCCGCGTCA
>LFRN01000261.1:8574-9583 GCA_001512375.1 Candidatus Methanoculleus thermohydrogenotrophicum
GGATGCCGGCGAAGATGCCAGGGACGCTGACTGGCATCTTCCACTGAGGTCTGTTATGCCAATAAAGGCTGGGAGTTTAACGGTGAGGAAAAAGGGAGGGGACATGCTGTTCCCCGATGAATAGGTGTCTGGCAACGTTGTTGATCTGGTACGTTGTGTGGAGTGAGGCAATACCATAGGATATCTCTCCTGACGATGGTAGATAATCCGGGAGAACGCTGGATTCCAGCGCGAGGCTACTACACCCGATCACCCCCCGGGGTCGTCCAGGCGGCGCGGATCGCCGCCGGACCAGATCCCTCCCCGGGAACGATCCGGAGGATCTCTGGGCCGGAGGTTGTCGACAGGGTCTCATCGATCCCGAGTCGTGCAACTACGGTGAAGACCTGCCCTGATTCTTTGGCCCCGTGTGGGGCTGCTCCTTCTGGTTTCATCGTATCTCAGCTCCCTGGATTCTTCCGTCACATATCCTCTGTATCGTTCGGGAGGCATCTATCCTCCCCGCATTCTCTTTGGTTTTGCCCGGAGAACCAAACTCTTTGCCTGTTATCCGCGAAAACCAAAATGGCGGCGCGGCGGAGAAGTGCGAACTACCCGGACCGCTGCTCCTGATCCGAACCCACGGCCCGCCTGATAAACTCCCGGATCTCCTGGGGGTCGCGGGTGCCGCGGATCGAGGCACCACTGCTCATCCAGAACCACCCCCCGTGGCCGGGCTTTCGGCTCCTGCTCCGGAGAGAACCCCTATCCCCTGTATCATTTTCTGTGTACTTCATGGCTCTCACATACCCGGTATGGTCTTCGGGGTGGATGATATTCACCCGAAATGAGTTCGAATCCGCGTAAATTTCTAAAAAAGCTTTGGGAGTGTGCAGGGCCTGGATGGTTGAGTGAATAGTCAGAGGCCGAGCCTGCTGAGAGGAGACTCAAACGGGTAGAACTTGCTCTTCTCGGCAAGGCAGATCGGGCAGCGCCAGTCGTCGGGGAGATCCTCAAACGCTGTTCCTGG
>LFRN01000261.1:9713-10703 GCA_001512375.1 Candidatus Methanoculleus thermohydrogenotrophicum
TCTTCTGCTCGGGGCTCGCGCTTGCGTTACAGAACTACGGCGGATTCTCGTGGGGTCTCGTCGGCCGGGCGGCGCTCATCGGCCTCCTCGGCTTCGAGGCCGGGCTCGTTCTCAATGACTACGTCGACCGGGAGTACGACCGGCGCGATGTCAACGGCTTGCTCACCCGCTACTGGCGGCCGTTTGGGGCGCGACCGATACCGGCGGGGAGAATCTCGCCCCGGGCGGCATTCGCTGTCTTCCTCGTCCCGCTGTCTTCCTCGTCCTTGCCGGGTCCGCGGCCGGGCTCGCCGCAACTCTTCCTGCGCCGCACAACCTCTCCGTCCTTGTGATCATGGGCTACTCCTACGTGGTCGAGTACTTTTATCAGACGAAGAAGCGGCACCAGACCTTCCCGATCGCCCAGGTGGTCGGGAGGACCGACCTCGCTCTCTTTCCGGTCGCCGGCTACCTCGTCCGCGGCAGTCCCGACGCGACCGCCCTCCTCTGTTTCCTCTTCTTCTATCCCTGGGCGCTCGCACACCTTGCGGCAAACGACATCGCCGACATCGCAAACGACCGTGCCCGGGGAATGGCAACGATACCGGTCCTCTATGGCGTAGGCGGGGCGGCAGCCTGGGTCACCGGCTTTGCGGCCGTCCATGCCGCGATGGCGCTCGTCTTCGGCCTCACCCTCGGCCCGGTTGCCATCGCCGGGTTCGGGGTGGGCCTCATCCTCCTCGGGGCCGCAACCTGCCTCATCCTCCGGGGGAAGAGCCCGACGGCCGCGATGCGGGCGCTCCCGCTCATCCACGCGACCCTGATCGTCTACGCCGCGGCGATCATCGCGGCCACTGTTCTCTGACCCGAACCGAAAACCTAATCCTCCGATCCCGCGACCCCTTCCTCGGGAGTGGTCATGAGCCGGATACTCATCCTTGACAGCGTTAAGGCAGTCGCAATCATCCTGATCGTCTTCATCCATCTCTATAACTACCTCCTGCACCATCC
>LFRN01000161.1 GCA_001512375.1 Candidatus Methanoculleus thermohydrogenotrophicum
GTATGCTCTGAACTACCCCTCCCTTACTACAGAAGGGGCTTCCTGCTTCACCAACCCTTGCCTCACATGATCTCCGCAGGCGTTGATTATTCTGTTCGGGCAGTTCCTGCCCTGCAGCAATGATGTGTGAGGTCCGATTGCCTGGTTATCGCAACACGGAGGTATACAGACATATGGAACCTCAAATACTATTAAGGTGAGCCATGTGGCGGGGATTCGTGTACGCCTCCTGAAGGAGGCGGCGCGCTTCTTACCTCCCGCTCGTACCGACGAGGGGTCCCATAGAGGTAGAAGTGACTGCTCCCCCGACGAGAGGGGGGTGGATGGGCTTGTAGCCCGCCAGTGAAATGGCGGGGATGAGACCTGTCTTGATACTAAAAGACCAGCTGAGAGAGGCGGGTTTCAGGCCCTTTTTGACTCATAGAGGTGCCATATCTTGCACGCTCCCTCATGACTGACCATGCAGGGGCCAACAGGGGTGCGCGGGGTGCAGGCCTTCCCGAAGAGCCTGCAGTCTGACGGCCTGGCGACACCGCGCAGCACCTTATCGCAGATGCAGGCGGAGTGTTTCTCCACGTGCTGAATCTCGACCCCGTATTTCTTCTGCGCATCGTAGTCCGCGAACTCCGGTCTCAGGCGGAGGCCTGAGTTCGGTATCACCGGGAAACCGCGCCACTCGGCGTCGAACGGCTCAAAGACCTCGTACATGAGGCGCTTTGCCTTGATGTTTCCCTCCCGGGAGACCGCGCGCGGGTAAGCGTTGTCCACCCGGTGCACGCCCTCGCGGATCTGCCGCACCGCCATAACAAGACCAAGGAGGATATCCTCAGGCTCGAACCCGGCGACGACCTGGGGGACGGGAAAATGCTCATACTCTTCATAGCCCATCACTGTACAGACATGCCCGGGGAGGAGGAACCCCTGGAGCGATGCCTCTCCCTGTTCAAGGAGCCATGCCATCGCGGGCGGGACGAGCCGGTGGCATGAGAGGATGGAGAAGTTTTCTGGCGGGCCGGAGAGGATCGTGGCGGCGACGGTCGGCGCAGTAGTCTCAAACCCGACTGATATGAAGACAACATCACGGTCAGGCTCATTTCTCGCGATCTCCACGGCCTTATGAACTCCCTGCACCACCCGGACATCGCCACCGCTCGACTCAAGCGACCCCTTCGACCCCGGAACCCGCAGCAGGTCGCCGTAGGTAGCGACGATGTTGCCCCTCTTTGCCAGATCCAGCGCAGCATCGATCTCACCCTGCGGCGTGATGCAGACCGGACAGCCTGGTCCCATCACGATCTTGAGGTCTGGAGGCAGGATGCTCCGAAGTCCAGCGCGCGCTATCGCCGCCTCGTGGGTGCCGCAGATGTGCATGAGTGTGATCTCCCGATCTACAAGAGAATGGAGCGTATCGAGGATTTCCTTACCAACCGCCATGGATTTTTATGCGTTTGTCGCGGTATGGCATATTAGTGCCGGCCGGTGTGGCTGAAAAAGCCTGACAGAGCATGAGGCTGCATGCATGAAACACGTCTGCTCCCCGGCATCGCCCGGGAAAAGTCAACCGCGGTGACTACCGCCAGCGGCGACAACCCTACCCGGGAGCCCCGCGGGGCGCGGAGGGCTGTCGAGAGACCTGGAGAGGTAAGCCTCGCTGGTCTGGAGAATTGGAGGTCCCCTGCTCTGTTCTTCCCGCATCAGGGAGGGGACGGGCTCACCGACGACCCTGGTTCCCACCCTCAGCGTGATGTCCATCACAGTCCACTGCGCCTGTCCACGCCCGGCAGGCCGGGCCTATATTCCCCGCAACCACCTTCGGCCGCATATGCGCCTTCACACTACCGCCCGGTAGAAGACCCCTCTCTTCTCCCTGACCGGCTCGATCTGGCCCTCTACCTCAAGGATCCTCAGGTACTTTGAGATCTCGGCCGGACGGAGACCCAGGACGCCGGCGAGGTCACCGATTGTGCACGGCCTTCGCCTGATGGTTGCAAGGAGAAGATCAACGACCTCCCCGGCCTTCGGCGACGACGCCCGGCCCGTGCACGCCGCCCCGATCACCTCCGCGTTCCCGCCGAGCACCGACGCGATCCGCTCGAGAGCGAGATCGGGTGCCGGCCTGACCCAGATCTCGGTGCCGGGTCGATCGAGGGTGTTTAGCTGGACGCGGTCCGGCCCGATGAGGGCGATAGCGTCCCTCAGGCGGAGGATCTCCTCCTCCGTGTCGTTCTGGCCCGGGACGATGAAGACCTCGAGCCAGATCTCGCCCCTGAACTCCCGGGCAAAGGTGGTAAGCCCTGCAAGCACCTGCCCGGCAGTGATGCCGGGGCAGGGACGGTTGATCTCCTGGAAGATCTCTTCTGAGACAGCGTCCAGCGATGGAACGACAAGGTTCGCCCGCATGAGAGCGGCCCTGACGTCTGAATCTGTGAGGAGAGCGCTGTTGGTCAGCACCGCGACGCGGTAGCGCGGATACCGGTCCCTGATGAAGGAGATGATCTCACCGAGTCCGGAGTGGAGCGTTGGCTCCCCTGAGCCGGCGAACGTGACGTAATCGAGTTCCGACGCCGTCGCGAGATACTCATCAACCTCCGCGACGACCCGGTCCACCGGGACGTACTCGCGCCGCTCCCTGGTGAGGTTGGTCGTCCATCCGCACTCGCAGTAGACGCAATTGAAGGTGCAGGTCTTCAGCGGCACCAGGTCGACCCCGAGCGATATACCCAGGCGTCGAGAGCAGACCGGACCGAAGAGGTGGCGGTATGTCATAGTGGTTATCTGGGTGTGAGGGCTCATCAGCATTTAGCCGGAGGCAAGACTCTTCTCACGTCTCCCCGATCTTGAGCATCCTCCTGCAGAAGTTGTCAACCGAGGTGATGATCGCCAGATTGGCGCCATCGGCACGGATAGGGGCATCAATGGTGATAAACCAGAGCAGGTCAGAGTAATAGTTCAGCGAGGGGTACTTCCTACGAAATTCGTCAAGGCAGAGTGCCGCCTGACCCTGCCTGCCCCGGAGAAGGGCGTGGACGTAGTTGATGAGATGCAGGACGTGCCTTGGCATCTTACTCTCTTCGGCAAGCGCTCTGAAATAGTTGTATTCGGCGTCGCGCGGGAGGTGGAGTGCGGTTCGGAGGCCGTAGTAGATGGGCTCATGGTTACCGGGGAACTTCTCGAGCATATCATGGACGAAACTCAGGGTATCACCGAGGTCGCCCTGCTCGAACTTGAGATGGTATGCCTCCCGGTAGAAGGAGATCTCATCAGGAAATCGGACGAGGGCGATCTGGAGCACCTTCACCAGCGCTGCGTTGTTTCTGTCCTGTTTTGCTCTCAAAATTCCTATCTGCAGGAACCAGGGGTTATCAGGGAACCATTCGGTTGAAAGGAAGATCATCGTCCAGAACGGTTCGGCAAGCCATGTGTCCTGCTCGAGCTCCCCCCTGACCAGCCGCTGCAGGCCAGGCCTCAACCGCCCGAGGTCGTCCATATACTGATGTGCGGACTTCAGATAATTCCACCGTTCTGCGACTGAATAGCCAGGCTCGGTCGACCCCTCCTTATAGAGGATATAGTGGCAGTAGGCATACCAGCACCCCACGGTAGCGTCGTGCCTCCAGTATGGCCGGAGATAGGCTGCCGCTGCAAGCGGCATCCCGATCTTCATCAGTTTGACGGCTGCAGCAAGGTGGACACCGGCTTTCCGTTCTTTCTTTCGCTTCATCCCGCAGGCGATATCACAGACGCGGCTGACGAATCGGGGGTCCCCAGCCCGTTTGCTGACGGCAAAGACCTGGTATGCGACTGCATCAATGAACTCGTCATGCACCTGGTCAGGGATGGGGACATTTGCACGTTCGAGGATTGTGGCGACCTTCCCGAAGAACGCGGGGAAATTTTCGTCGATGGCTTCGGTATTGGTCTCGATGTAGGAGAAGATCTCGGTCTTTGCTTTATCAAGCCAGTTTGAGACGACGATCTCTGGGGTGAGGCCACCAGTCATAGGTATTCATTTGGGGCTTTTTACCATAAACTATAGCATATAGGGATGGTTATCTTCCTGCGCTGCGCCGGGGGCACTCGCAGCCCAAAGGACTTGCCAGAACCGGGACAGCAATCGTGCTGTATCCCGAACCTATTTAATGTACCGACCAGAATATCCAGTATAATGTTTGGCGTCTCCACCTACTGCCTCCATCGCGAGCCGCTCCCTGTGGCGCTCGAGAGACTCGCTCTCATAACTGATTGTGTCGAGGTGATGGATGAAGGACTGCACTATCTGGAGAGTGTGGAGCCACTTGAGAGTTACTCGTTTCTCTACTTCATTCATGCGCCGTCCCGGGGGGTCAACATCGCAAGCATCCTTGAGCCCATCAGGCGTGCGAGCGTTGAGGTCCTGACGCAGACGTTCTCCATCGCCGCCGAGATCGGGGCTGACGTGGTCATCCACCCGGGCTACTATGCGTGGCGCCAGGAGCAGGAACTGGCGATGGAGAAGTTCCGGCAGTCGCTTGGCGAACTGACGGTAGCGGCCAGCGAACTCTCGGTCACCTTCTTTGTCGAGAACATGGCAAACTGGGAATACTTCTTCCTGCGCTACCCCGATGACCTGCCGCTCATCAATGGTATCGGGCTTGCGCTTGACGTTGGCCACGCTCACCTGAACGGGTGCCTGGATGCGTTTCTCGCCCACCCGGCGGTGCACTTCCACCTGCATGACAACGACGGTACCGAGGACTCACACGACCCGGTCGGGACCGGAACGATCAATTTTGTGCCGGTGATGGATGCTGTGCGCAGGAACAATGTCATTCCCATCGTCGAGGTAAGCACGTTCGAGGGGGTAACCGCCAGCATAGCCGCGCTTGAGGAGATCGATGCAACCTTTACGAAGAAATAGGGGCGACTGACGATTGAGCGGGCATGCTGTTCTTCCGGTATCGGCCGTAACCTTTTATAGCGCAAACCTCCAACATAGTTGATGCGTTAAGCCTCAGTGGCTCAGCCGGTAGAGCGCGTCCTTGGTAAGGACGAGGTCGCGAGTTCGATTCTCGCCTGAGGCTCTGGGAAAAGAGGCCAGTTCCCTGCTGAATGTTTTCAGGACATCTTTTTTTTACGAAGAAAACAGGCAGAAGGCCCGCGACTTCATTCGTGGGATGAATGCCCTCCGGTATCTCAAATTATCTATGCCGCCGCATTGTATGCCTAATTAATGCGTAAAACGTATCAGTATCGACTCTATCCGACAAAACGACAGACCTCAACACTCGAGCGAGGTCTGGATATCTGTCGGAAAGTCTATAATGATACGTTAGCGTATCGAAAACATCTTTATCTTGCGGGGTGAAGGGGCGGAGCGAGGAAGACCCCGGCCAACAGGTGCGGGGATGAAAGCGGCGCTCCTTCGGCGCGTTTTCAGAGAGATTGTAGAGAGTATATATTGGTGTATACCAAATGACAATTTGTATGTTCCATTCCAAGCCTACACGTATCGGATGTATCCTTCAGAGGAGCAGGTTGCGCTCCTCATGAAACACATCCATGCCTGTCGGTTTGTATACAACCATTCTCTGGAGCAGAAANNGTCGAAACCTCTCCTGTTTCGACCTGAACAACCGTCTTCCCGCCCTTAAAGAAGAACATCCATGGCTCAAGGCAGTTACCTCTCAGTCTCTCCAGAGTGCAAACAAGAACCTCGACAACGCTGTCACCCGGTTCTTCAGGGAGAAAAAGGGATTCCCTCAATTTAAGTCGAAGAAGCACCCGGTGCAGTCATTCCAGATACCTCAGCATTACACGGTGGATTTCGAACGGCATAGGATCAAACTCCCAAAGATTGGTGAGATCAAGACTGTCTGTCTTTCATCGAGTCTTCACCGGGAAAATGAAGTATGCCACAGTCTCTGTGACTTCGACCGGGAAGTGGTTCGTTAGCATCCTCGTT
>LFRN01000104.1:0-4993 GCA_001512375.1 Candidatus Methanoculleus thermohydrogenotrophicum
GTCATCGAGTTCAACGCCCGCTTCGGGGACCCGGAGGCCATGAACGTCCTCCCCCTCCTGGAGTCAGACTTCTCCCGGATTATCACCGGTATCATACAGGGAAACCTCGCACCGTCAGATGTCAGGTTTGCCCACAAAGCAACGGTCTGCAAGTACCTCGTCCCCGAAGGCTACCCGGAGGCCCCGGTGGCTCATCAACCACTCACCATCGGCGATTACAGCAACGCTCTCCTCTATTACGCAAACGTTGAAGAGCGGGGCGGGATGCTCTATACCCTGACATCGCGGACACTTGCATTCGTCGGGGTGGGCGAGACACTCGAGGAGGCTGAAGCAATCGCCGAGAAGGCAGCGTCTTCAGTATCGGGACGCATATTTTACCGCAGGGATATCGGCACCAGGGATAACCTCGAGAAACGACGTCTACACGTCAACTACCCCACCCTGAATGGTGGGGCTTGCGAACGGCTAAGCGAGACCAAACGGTAGACCAGGAGGCGACCAATCGATTGCAGCAGCGTTTCGGGCTACATGAACGGATGGGTGCTTCCCTGGCCTGTCCCTCTTCCGGGCACGCCAAAACCCGACGTGCTCTCTGGAGCACTAAGCCCATCCCGCAACTCCGAAGGGAAATGCAACTCCGGTTCGACCGGGAGGGAGTAATACCTGCCATGCGTGTACCCGTATCAGATACCAATCGAAGACCGTTGATGCCGACGACCCCGGCACGTGCCCGTCTCCTCCTCAAGCAGGGGAAGGCGAAGCCGTACCGGAACAAACTCGGCATCTTCTGTATCATCCCCACCTACGCGGTTGAACCCGACAACCAACCGCTGGTCGTCGGGCTCGACCCCGGCAGTTCGTTTGAGGGCTGGTCGGTGGTCGGGACCAGAGAGACTGTCGCAAACGGCATGTTGGAGGCTCCAAAACACGTCAAGAAAGCAATCGGAACCCGAAGAACGCTGCGTCGCGCCCGTCGGCACCGGAAGTGCTGGCGTCGTCCTGCCCGGTTCAACAACCGGCTCAGCGGCCGGCGGCTCCTGCCACCGAGCACGTTTGCCCGGTGGAACACCAGGATCCGAATTCTGGACCAGCTCCAGACGATCCTGCCGATCACCGATGTGGTTGTAGAGGATGTTTTTGCGGTGACAGTGGCAAAGAAGAATTGTCGACGGTGGAACGAAAACCTCTCGCCGTTGGAGGTCGGGAAACAATGGTTTTATCAGGCAACCAGGGATCGCGGACTCGATCTACACCTGCGTGCGGGGTATGAGAGAAAAGAACTCCGGGAGCGGTTCGGCTTGAAGAAGACTAAGCAGAAGAGTAAACCGGTGTTTGCTGCCCACGCGGTTGATGCGTGGGTAATAGCAGCTGACGTCCCGGGTGCGGAGTGCCCGGCTGAACAGGGATTGTACTACTGGACACCGATCCGGTTTTTCCGGCGGCAGTTGCACCGGTTGCAACCTGCAAAAAACGGTGAAATCCGGAAACCCTATGGAGGAACCAGATCTCCGGGACTCTCCCGAGGAACATTGGTTCGGCACGTCAAGCATGGTTTAACATACATTGGAGGCTCGTCGAAAGGAAAGATGACGCTACCTAACGCTGTCACCGGAGGATGGGTGACCCAGACCGCAAAGATGGAGGATTGTATGATCCTGACCCGAATCGCATGGAGAACAGAACGGTATGCCGGGATGGGCAGACGGCATTCCTCCCCGGCCTGAAGGCCGGGATCTCCTGCCTGAAAAAAGATGAAGAAAGATTTTCTCTCGCTTATCGATATCGACAAACACGAACTTGAGAGCATCGTTGCCGACGCGATGCGTCTCAAACAGCTGAAGTCTGCAGGGACCACACACGAGTACCTCAAGGGGAAGAGCCTCGGGATGATCTTTGAGAAGGCGTCAACCCGCACCAGGGTCTCCTTTGAGGTAGGGATGACCGACCTCGGTGGTCATGCGCTCTTCTTAAACCCCCAGGACCTGCAACTCGGGCGGGGCGAAGAGATCAGGGATACTGCGCGGGTGCTTGCACGCTACGTCGATGCAATGATGATCCGCGCCTACAAGCATGCCACCATCGAGGAGTTTGCCCACTACTCGTCTGTTCCAGTCATCAATGGGCTGTCGAATACCCTGCATCCCTGCCAGGTGCTGGCCGACATAATGACCCTCAGTGAACGATTCCACGACCTCAGCGACCTGAGACTTGCATGGATCGGGGACGGGAACAACGTCTGCAACACGTGGATACTCTCCTCCGCCCTGACCGGCATGGAGGTTGTGGTCGCAAGTCCCCCGCGCTACCGGCCGAAGGATACCTTTGTCAACCAGGCACAGGCGGCGGGCGGTAGGATCAGGATCGTCACTGATCCGGGAGAGGCAGTCCGCGACGCAGATGTTCTTTACACCGATATCTGGGTCTCCATGGGCGATGAACAGGAGCATGCCGAGCGCATGCAGGCTTTCAAGGGCTACACCATAGACTCCCATCTTCTTGCTCGGGCATCACCCGATGCTCTCGTGATGCATTGCCTCCCTGCCCACCGGGGAGAGGAGATCACTGACGATGTCATAGAGGGGCC
Organism: Candidatus Methanoculleus thermohydrogenotrophicum; assembly: GCA_001512375.1. Taxonomy (GTDB): domain Archaea; phylum Halobacteriota; class Methanomicrobia; order Methanomicrobiales; family Methanoculleaceae; genus Methanoculleus; species Methanoculleus thermohydrogenotrophicum. The sequence goes on from LFRN01000104.1 coordinate 2,588, forward strand.
GCAGAGCATCGTCTGGGATCAGGCTGAGAACCGACTTCACGCGCAGAAGGCGTTGCTTGTCCATCTGATCGCCGGCGGCATGCCTTCAGAGGAATGAGAGAGGAGGAAAAACAATTTTTGTAACTACTCAGAGCACCCGATGAACCGCCGTCGGTATGAAGGGTGTCCCCTCGAACGCTCTTCTCAATTCTGACAACACCGGGCGGCGGTGCTTCTTGACCGTCGATATGAATCCCCCGACCCTGCAGAAATTCATAGTGCCCTCTTCGCTCCGGAACGTCCCGGAGAAGATCTTCTGTTTCAGTTTCATCATGTGGAGGTCTCGCTCGGCCTGATTATTGGTGAATGGGATGGTGAAATCCTTTATGAATGCCAGGATCTCTTCCAGGTATTTGTGGCACCGACCCAGGAGATTCTTTGCTTTTGGCTGTTTCTTTCTGCCGTGTTTTCCCTGCTCCTCTGAGACCCCGTGGGTTTTCGTTTCCTCCCCCGCTTCGAGGATCTTCCGATACTGTTCTTTAAAGGCAGCAAGTCTCTCCGGCGTCAGAACCGTCTCCTCTTGTTTTGCGACATCCACAGCTACTTTTAGCTCGATGAGGGGATCACTAAGGGCTTCGCTCCACACACGCCCATAATTCTCCGTGATCCCCCGAGTTCGCGCAGGATAGGGACGTTACAGACGGCATGACCACTGGAATACCGGAAATACGGTGCCCGGAAGTCATGGATCATTCGTTCCTTGAAACACAGGCAGAATCCCCATGACATCGGTTGCCTGCGCTCCTCGTTTCCGATGGTACCCGTAGTAGGTGAGAAGGTCGGTACAGGTGACATGAAGCCAATGTCGGGTGCCGCCCACCCGCATGCCGGTTTCATCGACATGGAGAATCTGGGCACCCTGCAGGAGTTTTCTGATATGTTCTTCAACAACCCCGGTCAGGTTTCGGGAGCACTCTCCAACAGCTGCGACACGGTTGCCCGGCTCAAAGAGTGGCCAAAGAGGTCAAAAACCACTTCAGAGACCCGATCATACGGAAGCAACTGTAGATGCAGAAGTAGACCAGGAACATCTTCAGGTTGATGCCATACTGCACGCGATGCGCCACATCGGCAGGAAAATTTCAGCCTGTGGGTACACCCACAGTGGGGACGTTGTTTGTGTTCCGCACGGTGTTCGGTCACGAGAATCAGGGAGGGGAGGTATGCCAAAAACCTGACGCCGCTCCACATCAAACGGTTCGACGTGATCCAGAGATGCCCCGCACCGGGAACAGGCGGAGGCAGTATGGACGATTTGACCACATCAGGGTTCGGAACAGGCTGAGGGGTATGGCCTTGTCCCTTCTGACCACCCGGAGGACGTTCACCCTTCTTCCGTGGTGTCTGGGACCGTCGAAAACCATCCATCCATCGAGGGAGGGCGACTGCTGTTCGACTGTTCTGATTCAACTGGGATTTGATCTCGGTAATCTGAGCCTTCAGATGAGCATTCTCGTCACGGAGTTCCGTGATGAGGCGTTGTTGTTCCGCAATGAGGCGTTTGAGATCATCGATGACTGCAAGAAGATCCAGTCCGCAACGGTGTACTGAGAAAGAGGTCGATCCTCAACACCCACTTCGGGATAAGGGATATCAGCAATCACTAGATTTTATTTAGAGGTCATTATAAAAGGATCTTTCGGTTAGAACTGAATAGTTACCGATTTTTAAAACTTGCAGGGAGTGTGCGGGGCGGAGCGGGAAGTCCCCGGTCGCGAGATCCGGGGATGGAAGCGTCGCCAACTTCATGCTGCCACGGCCATGCTCTCCGGGCCACCACGATCCAGTCCCGGGAACGAATACCGGAACAGGGGTTTTACGGAGTCCGATAATTCGGAAACGATGCACTGGTTCGCTCAAGCCCTGCTCACGGACGAGCGCGACTCATCAGAACCAAAAAAGCGGTTATTCGCCGATAAACTCCTTAAGCTGCGCAAATAGAAAATCCTGCACCTCTTCGACAACCTCTCTTCGGCCACGGAATGCCAGCAAGTCTCTCACATCCCCATCCATGTTTGCAAACGAGAGTCTCTGCGGCTTCCGCACCACCTCCACATCGTATTTCTCGACGACATCGTAGATCATCTTTCTAGGCACGCCCGGGGGAACGACCAGGTCAAATAGTTCTTCCTCAGCCATCATCATCTATCCTATTGTCCTACTTTCCTATTTTGATCCGGCGGGACATAATACATGGCCCTCCCCGCACCCCGCCGAGAGGGGACTTTGGCTTCCCAAGAGAGTTCATGCAACGCGCCATCAGCGCTGCACCCCGGGCAAGGCCGTCGTCCACAAAGACCAGGTGGTCGTTTGGCTTCTCGTAGAGGTTCCGCTCAATGATGCCCTCAAGGATGTACTCAGGTTTCC
>LFRN01000104.1:5020-6936 GCA_001512375.1 Candidatus Methanoculleus thermohydrogenotrophicum
ACGAGCCTGAGCGCCATCTCCGCGCAGACCCGGTCGATGACCTCGCCCAGCATACCTATGCCGTGCTTCTTGTAGATCTCGTGCCCGATCTCCCCGAGAACCGGTGCATCACTGCCGTTAACGCCGCAATCGCACCCGATAAGCGCGACGCCCGACTCAGCGGCAACATCTGCGCAGACCGGGACCCGTCCAAACCGCGTCCGGTCAGGGGGAACGATCCTGATGTCGATATGCTCATGGCACTGCTCGACGTAATCATCGACGGTAGAACGTTTCCTGCCCCCGAACGGGCTCTGGATAGTATGGTCGCCAAAGAGGTCAAGGGCAGTCCCTTTCTGTTCCTTCACAAGCCCGGTGCCCTGGACAATCGCATCGGGTATGGCTCCCGCAATCCCACAGAAGTTTCCGATCGTCCGGGCGAAGGGATTTGGATCGTCGCGAGCGACGTCACTCGTGATCCGGCCGGCGAGCGTGGTGCCGAAGTCGATGCATATGCAGGGGTTCCGAAAGTCGACCGGCGTCCATTTGGCGCCCTCCTTGATGCCCGCCATGGCAAGCTCCCCCTCCATCTCATTTGCCACCATCTCGATTCCGGTAGACCCAACCGGTGGCATGACGCCGGCCACCGCACCGACAAAGACCACCCTGTCGGCAAACGAGAATTTCCGGAGTTTTGGTGGGAGGTTCTCGATCGACATCGGTGGTGTCATCTTCCGCGGTGGGACACCGGCAGCGAGGCAACCATTTGCAAGGGCGATGACGAAGTCGCCGACCTGGTCGGGGGAGTCCATTCCCGCAACAACGCCGGTACTCCTGACAACAAAGTCAAGGTCGTCCTTGATGCTCAGGTGAACCGCTTCGTGACTCTTGATCAGGGTGTCACGAACCAGGTCAGCGACCGATTCGCGTGTCAGTTTTGTCCCGTCAAGGGTCTCCCCAAAGACCGTCTCTCCTGGTTTTGGTGACCGGACGTCGCGGCTCATGGTCACGGTCTTGTTGATGACGTGGGACCTGCCCGTCTCCAGGTTTGTGCCGGTCAGGATGCACTTTGTCGTGGTATTGCCCATCTCAACAGACGCCACTATGAAATAAGGCTTCACCCTGTATTCAGGAACACCTGTGCCCGGTCCGTGAGATATCGACGGCGGAGGCGGGCTTTCGACGATGTGAGGTGTAGGTTTGAAAAAGCGCTCCAAAAAACGGGCACACATAGTAGTTTTTTACTCTTCTGCCCGCTTATATTTTTCTATCTTTCAAGCGCAGACCCGGGACATGAACCGGGGAAACCCTCCTTGATTCTATCCTTCGGGCCAGATCGCCTCCCCCGGGCCCTACAAAGGAGATCTACTCTTTTCGAGGGGGTAATCGCCGACACGGCGCAAACATTGAGCCGCCGAGGTGCCCGGCCCGCTCCGCCGGCAGGCAGAGTCCTTTATATAGGGACACCGTGGGTAAACCCGGTGCCGGACGGGTTAAGGACCTCTTGCCCAGGACCGTTCTGCCCGGAGAAGAGGTGAACTTATGGCTGCACTTACAGATGAGATGAAAGAGATATTCGCCAGGAACAAGGCCATGCCCATAGCCACTGCATCGAAAAGCGGCGTCCCGAACGTTGCACCGACGGCATCGATATAACTCGTGAGCGACGATACCGTCTGGATCATGGATAATTACGAAGAAAACAGGCAGAAGGCCCCCTACTTTAGTGGGGGGATGAATGCCGTCCATCGACAACCTTATTATGCGTCGCGACAATATAATACTATAATGCGTAAGACATATCGGTATCGACTCTATCCCTCAAAGTCTCAAGTAACTCTGCTTGAGCAGACGCTTGAGATCTGTCGGCGGGTCTATAACGATACTCTTGCATTGCGAAAGAATGCCTGGGAACAGGAACAGCATTCCATCTCTCT
>LFRN01000283.1 GCA_001512375.1 Candidatus Methanoculleus thermohydrogenotrophicum
AGCGCCGACGCCGTCAACACCATGAACCTCCGCTACGTCAACCTCATCGAGATCCCGGAACCGAGGGTGACACTCTCCGACTACTTCGCCTTCTACCCGACCCTCCCGCCGGAACTCCCCTGGGTGCCGGCAGGGTTCATCACCGGATGCGAGTTCACGTTCTATGACGACCGCGACAACTGCCGGATAGAACTCACCGACGCCGTGCCCGAATCGCCCGGGCATAACGCATTCCTCTTAAACATCGACTACTTCCTGGCAGAGGAGCGGAGTATTCCTCTGGACGGGGTGGCTGACTGGCTGGAGATTGCTCACACCCATGTGCGCAATATCTTTGAGGCCTGCATCAAGGATACCCTGCGCGACCTCTTCATCATCAGGGAGGAGACTCCGGTTGCGGCACGCTGAGGCTTGATTGCGTTCCAGGTGGCCGGCCTAGAGCATCGAACTGGTGTTAAGGGTGTAGTGGACCATTTCACCTTGATTTGAGGGTGTTGATGGGGGGAGACTCGCTGCCTCACGCAGAAGCGCGCGAAGGTTCACGCGGACGTATTAGCTGCCCTGGCGCAGCGCGAGGGGGACAGTCGGCTCTACCTGACCAGGCTGA
>LFRN01000118.1:0-12027 GCA_001512375.1 Candidatus Methanoculleus thermohydrogenotrophicum
CTTTCGAAAAACGGAGAGTGGAACTCCTGAACGGTTGTTGCACGCATCCATGAACGGATCGCTCACCGGCGGCTCGATTTTGCTCATCAAACTTCCCGCCGGATGGTGGATCGGTTCGGCACGATCGTGTTTGAGGACCTGAACATCAAAATATGCAGAAAAACCATCATCTGGCAAAAAGCATTGCCGATGTCTCCTGGAATCAGTTCATCACGATCACAGAGAGCAGAGCGGAAGAGGCTGGTTCTCGCGTGATCCTGGTGAATCCCGGTGAATCACGTCTCAGCAGTGTTCCAGGTGCGGTGTATGATTGTCGCCAGGACTCTGACTCTCTCTGATCACACCCATAACTGTCCTCATTGTGGGCTCGCGATGGATCGGGATCAGAATGCAGGCGTTTAACATTATGAGATTGGGACTACAATCTCAAAGGTGTAGTAGTATTCCGGGATGCCCCCGCCGAGAGAAGGGGGAGCGGTCACCAAGTCCCGAACGTCTTGTTTCGGGGTCGCGGTGTATTTCGAGGGCGCGCGCTTCTCATCCCCGGTTTGCGCAGAGAGTCCCTTTTTGCTCGATACCTACCCGCTCACGAGAGCCGGGCAGAAGTAAAGGATGAAAAGGTGGTGGGAGGTAGTTTCTCTGTCGCTAGAGTATGCATTTCAGGTGAGTTTCTGGTACAGGGCGACGTCGAGCGGACCGGCAAGTAATGGTTCTGCTTTCTCCACGAAGCCCAGGAAATGTGGGGTTGCGTTGTGGAAGTCGATTGCAGCCTGATCTTTCCAGACCTCGATAAACGTGAACTTAGTGGGGTCTGCAAGGTCTGCATAGAAGTCGTATGAAACGTTTCCTGCCTCGCTTCTGCTCGCTTTGACCAGATCCCGGGCAAGTTTCACGAGTTCGTCACTCTTACCTGCTTTTGCGCTACATTTGGCGATAATAGTTATCATTGATTCTTCTCCCTGTGCCAATTGGCAACACTTGTGGTTTTTTTGCGGAGTTGATAAATCTACCTCATTCACCATAACAGACAACTCCCTGACAACGTGAACTACCCCGCACCTGTTGGACGGGGTCTTCCCGCTCATGCCGCCGCGAACCCCGCAAGATAAGATAAATCTCCGCCGACGCTCGCAAGCGCCTTTTTCCCACTGCTACAAGCCGTGGGTGACGTACTGATGCCTGGATGGGGACCGGAAGTGGCCGGTGAGTCTGTCACGCGAGGGTAGCAGTCGTGTCAGGCGACCGGCACGGATAAGGCTGCCTGCAAGCTGCCTTCGTGCGCATGAAGCTCAAAAACATCTCCAGTTGCAGGGTTCTTGGGGCTGGTGGAACGCGACGTTGGGGACTCGAGTATGGTATTGGGAGGGGCGATGAGGTGTTTGTCGTCGCCGAGATTGGCCGCGTTCTCCGCCGCTCCGACGGTATCGAGACTGACCTCCATATCTCGCCCGAATCAGCGGTGGTAAGTGATGCCCGCTCTGGCGACCCGTCGCACGGATGGAAGTTTATCACGTTCCAGAGGGTATGCCCTGCAACGTCTGCGACCCCGGTGTCAAGCGACTCGGCGCGATGATCCCCCGGATGAATCCGGAGGGGGACCGATCTCGAGGTCTACGCCCGGAGCATCCGGAACATGGCTGGGTTTGACCGGCACCCAGAGGCTGGCGACGACATCCCGCCAGATGAGTTGAACCGGGCGCCGGAGCCCCGGGATTGCATTTCGGGTTCTCCTTCCGCCACAGCACCTCGATCCCTGACCCGGGGGTCGGAAGGTTGCCCTGAGTACAGCACGTCTGCTTCCTGCGAAGTCTTTGCGGAAGGATGTGTTGTGGGGGCGCGGCCGGTGGATGCGCAGATGACGGAGGATGGCTCGCTCCTCATAGTCTACTGTTTAGTCTCGCTTAGCCGTTCGCAAACCCCACCCTGAAGGGTGGGGTAGTGCCGTCTACAGGATATCCTACCCACCCCTGGCCTCCTCACTTCCCCCTCCGGGTACCCCGGTCAAGGTGGAACGGTTTTGGATTCGCGACAACAGGGAACGTTCCTTTGGCTGCACGCCGGATATCCTCGACAGAGTAAAACGCCTTTGGAGCAAACTCGTGAATGGCGTTCTCTACATCTCTTATATCCTTTCTCTTGATAACCGAGAAGATGACCTTACCGGGGCCCTGTTTTCCCTGGGCGTCGAGGATTGTCACCCCGTAGCCAGCGGCGCGGAGATAATTGACGAGATCCGTCGCGTCCTGCGGGGTGATGACCCGGACGAGGGAGAGCCCCATCGCGAGCCGCTCCTCAACGCACATCCCGACATAATTTCCTGTACCAAACCCGGCCGCGTAAGCGAAGTAGTTAAGCGGGTTTGTGAGGTTCTGGAAGATCTGACCGATGGCGATGATCCATATGAAGACCTCGACGAACCCGAGGACAGGGGCGACTGTCTTCATCCCCCGTGCAACGAAGATAATCCGCATCGTCCCGATGGTGACATCGCAGATCCGTGCAAAGAAGATAAATATTGGGACCACGACCAGGGAAAAGACTGCCGGGTCAATATCCGGGACAATGCTGAGCATAGATCATGGTTGACAGGCAGACTTCATAATTATATCCGTTATTAAATATATACCGGGCATCAAAAATCCAGGAAAACAGGCTTTATGGGATATTGATTAAAAATATATAGGTAGAGAGGTGATGCGGAGCGCAGATCACATTCTCAGAGAAGGATCATCCTCTCCGATAAGCCCTCTTCTTTGCACCGCAAAGACCCGGTGTCACCGGCGTAAAAATGTACGACTGAAAGTACCGCACCTGAATGCATAATAGTTGCATCGGTTCTCAATTATCGGGACATTAAAGGCGCGTGAGTGCTGAATCGGCTCTCGCACGAGATTAGTATCCATAAGTCCTGGGTGTGGTTCCCCGGGTATCACGCGCCCTGCTTTCAGCCGGTAACTGTTGTCTTTGATGTATCTGCGTGAGATCGAGGCTGAAGAAACAGTTGGCGCCTTCGCTGTCGAACGGCAGATAGCCATCTCATCGATGGTCAGGAGATGAAACTTCGCAAGCGCCTTGAAGATGAGTCTCCCTGACCCCGGGTGGCTCCAGAAACACCGCATCCTTTGATGTGCGGTGCGACCTGTAGACGAGGATGCCCCAATAGACGGCAGCGCCTCGTGGAAGTCTTCGAGAGTTCTCTGGAGAGCCGCGTGGGCACCACCCCGAAAAATTCGCGCAACCCTCCGGTAAGTCCCGGGATCGAGGAATAGGCTCTCTGGCCGTTGATACCGTCGTGTTCGTGGACCGCCCGGTCCTTATTCACCAGGTAACCCGGCTACCTGGTGGATCGCTGTGAGGCCGGCGATGCAGAGGAACGAGATTCACTTCCTCCGCTTCCCGACCTCCTCAATCATCTCTTCGACCTCCCTGTAGCCGTGCTGGTAAAACTCCTCTTCGACCGGCTCGATCTCGCGCAGGAGACGCAAGAACTCCCCTGCGTGCTCCTTCTCCTCGTTTGCGACATCACGCATAACCTTCTGGACCAGCGGGTCGTCGGTCGATTCGGCGATCTGGTCATAGATCTGGATCGCTTCGTATTCAGCGGCGATCGAGAACCGAATTGTCCGGATAAGTTCATTTTGGTCTAGTTTGCGTTCCATGCGATTCCCGACAAAGGGATTTGAGAAATCGGGCATATCACATAACCTCCTGCAGGGAAGGGCGAGGCTTCCCGCGGGCCCATATGCCTGAACGTTATATATATGTTCGGGCCTACCGTTGCCGTGGTGATCCGGGGCGGAGGAACTGCTCGATGATACTGGCTGCTTTTCGGTCGGTATCCTCGGGCATTCAGGTCATCGGCAACCGCTTTATGGTCTTTTTGAGGGATACTCTTCAGGACCGCTCCTGTATCAGTGAACCTGAGACATCTGCCAGGGATGCACCACCAAGGGAAGGCGGCCCCTTCTGGATGCCGGTGTGGCCATCCGGGATGGCCGGCTGGACCCCGGTTAATCCGCTTCTTTGAGGTCTTCCCGGGCTGATCCGGAAACTACCCTATCCAGATTGCCGGAAAAGATGCAAAGATGCATGTACTGAGGTACGCAGGTGGCGTGCAGGTCGACCACGGGTCTTCCCCGGGATCGCAGTGAAAACCAGGGCTCTCCTGCGCACGTGCATCAGGTCTCTGGCGGATCTGGAGATCTCCTGTAGAAACATCTTTACTTCCGGTGAGCAACCCTTTTTAATCAGGACAGCGTAGTAATTAGGAGAATGATACCGCTTCTTGTGTCCCGGTAGGGTAGAGGATATCCTAAAAGCCTGCGGAGCTTTTGACCCGGGTTCAAATCCCGGCCGGGGCGTCGTCTGTTTTCGATATAGTTTTCATTCTTGCGCACTTTATCAGTGTGACGCTGAAGACGTACTCTTCTGTTGAGGGCCTTCTGCCCGCTTTCCTCGTAAATCCGTGTTCGGGCGGGCGAGAGTAGGGCCCGGGAACCCCTTCAACAATCACGATTGTCGCAAAGCTCCGCCCTTACAGGCAGGTAGTTCACGCGCCCGTTCTGCCAGCCCGGTCGGCCCGGAACCTCTCCAGCGACTGGAGGCGCTCCTTGAACTCCGGTGACCGTGCGGCCCGGATGAGGCTTGCAACGCCCTCGTCCTCGGCACATTCCTCCCTGATCAGGAGATCGCACGACTCATAGCCGAGCGGGGTGAACCGGAGCCCCGCATCCCGCGCCATGGCAGCTGGGCAGACGCCTGCATCCGCAAACCCATTTCCGACCGCCGTGACGACGGCCTCGGGAGTCCGGACCTCGTGCTCGTAGCCGGTGAGCCGGGCGGTATCAATCTCCTGCTCTTCAAGCCACATATCAAAAAGTATCCGCGCCGCCGACCCCTTCGGACGGTTGACGAAACGGAGAGACTCCAGGCTATCGGTATCAAGGTCGCTTGCAGCAGCGATCCCCAGTTCCGTCCGGGCCACCGGCACCCGCAGAAGGTCCACCTCAGGCAGGTACCGAAGCACCAGATCATTCCATGCCGCCCCGGTCTCCGGAATACAGATCGAAGCGGCGTGACAGGTTTTTGCCCGTATGGCAAGCACTGCCCGCATTGTCGAGGCGTTGCAGCAGTGAAGCAGGTAGCCGGCCTCAGAGAGGCAGTTTCCAAGTTCGTTCAGGGCAGGATGGCGCACGCCGGTGCAGATAAGCGTGCGGGCGATCCTCTCCAGCGGGACGGTGAGCCGGACGCGCACCTCCTCGCCCGCCTCGATCCCCTCGCGCCCGGCCGGGATGTGGAGGTAGCCGTTCGCCCTGACCACCGTCATCTGGATGCCGCCTCCCCGGGGATGCGGTGTCGCCCAGCAGGTGCCGTCAACCTGGCCGACCGAGACCGGGATAAATTCGTCAAACCCGAGGTCAGACGCCAGTTTCCGCGACAGACGGACACGCAGTTCCTCGCCCCGGACCGGGGAGAGCCCCCACCAGGCAAGCAGATCCCCTACAATCTCCCTGAGGACAGTCTGTGCCGCAACGGGGTAGCCCGGCATCCCAAGAACCGGTTTATCATCGACCCGCGCAAGCAGCACCGGCTTCCCGGGCCTGACCGCGATCCCGTGGAAGATGATCTCCCCGAGCGCACCGACAACATCTGAAGAGTAGTCCCGGGAACCGGCGGAAGAACCTGCTGAGAGGATGACAAGGTCGTTCTCAGCGACCGCTTCCTCGAGCGCGCTCCGGATCAGATCTGGATCGTCAGGGACGATTCTGTAGCGACGGCAGGTCGCTCCCATCCGGGTGAGGTATGCCTCCGCCATGAGGGTGTTGGTCTCGACCGTCTGGCCGGGCGCGGGCGCCACACCAAGCGGCACAAGGTCGCTTCCCGTCGGGATTATCCCAACCCTGACCGACCGCACCTTCACCTGGGTTATGCCGTAGGTGGCAAGCGCCCCGATATCAAACGGCCTGACCTGGTGGCCTTTCGGGAGGACGAGCTCCCCGGCCCTGATATCCTCGCCGGCGTGCCGGACGTGCTGCCAGGGCGCGGCAGACTTCCTGATCCAGGGGATGCCGTCTTCGTTCCAGGTATCCTCGATCATGACGACAGCGTCAAACGATGGGGGCAGCACCTCACCGGTGTTGATAGGAGCACAGTTCTCGAGGGGCAGCGGCCGTTGATCCTGTGCTTGCAGGGTATCCTCGCTTCTGACCGCGTAACCGTCGAACATCGCGATATCAGCCTGGGGGACAGAATACTCTGCGTACAGCGGCTCGGCTGTCACCCTGCCGACGGCCAGGCGCAACGGCACAGTCTCGGTACGGTCCAGGGGGGGAAACGCCCGTCGCATGACCGCGAGCGCATCAGGGAGCGGGATGAGATTCAGGTAACGGCGTGGCATGCTACTCCTCGATAATGTGCCTGATTGAAAGATTCAGGCATGTACATGACTATTACTTTCGGTTAAAAGATAATTGTTTTTTATGGGACTTCACAGTCAAAGAGCATCGCATCACTGGACGCGAATATCGCGTCGACACTCTCTGGCACAGCCCGGATGTGAAAGACAGCCTCTCTTCCAGGACAGGTAAAGGTATAACGATCTCCGCCTGAACACCGTAGCCGGCGGTTCCCCGGGCGTGCGCCGGTGATCCCGATGAGCGCGTCGGCGATGCAAGGATCGGCGCCGAGCGTGACCACGACCTGCGGGTGTCGCAGGTCGCGCCTGAGGATGCGGGTCGCCGCTTCCGCGACCCGCACCGCGACCGCCACGCCCGGGCAGAGTTCTCCGTGATAGTTCACCGCCTCGCGGATGAGCCCCTCCCGGTACTCACCAGGTCCCATCTTCTCGATCTTCTCGGTCCGGTCATGGCCGGTCGCGGAGAAGACACAATCCCACCCAGTCTGGTAGGGCTTGATATCGATCACCGGTGTCCCGTCGATCACATCCACGTTCTCGAGGTCAAGAAACCGCCCTTCTCGGACGCCGCGCAGCCGCACCACAGAGACGGAGATGGGGTTTGGCCTCTCAGGCGAGCGAAGCGAGAAGATGCCCTTCTCAGGGAGGTCGCGAGAGACCTTCCGGGCCACCGCTCTCAAGATTGTCCGGTCGGCCTCGTGCAGCCAGCAGATCAGGATGAGGTGCGAGTTCTCTTCAACGCCTTCCAGCGCCCCGGCGTAATCGGGGAAGATCTCGATCTCAGCCTCGATACCCTGGACCGGCATGTCGCTCCTTGAGCGGATGCGTGACCGCACAATCCCAATAGGGGAGAGTTTCATGGAGTGCACTCTATGGGAGAGGGCTCTACGCCCCTATACGCCCTTACTGGGCCGGGGAACCTCTCTTCAATATGCTGTCTTCTCAAAGTAAGACTGGGATCGGCAGTCGGCACAGGCTCCACTGACGAGCAGGTTGTCAGGGACCATCTCTCCGCAGATTGAGCAGATAGCAGACCTCCAGGGTTGTTTCCGCGGCACTTTCACCCGTACCCGCTCGTACGAGAGGAGGTCGCGCCCCGCATCGATGATCTCGTCGATGAGCACGGTGCCCCGGGTCCTTGGGTCGAAGAACGGGTCTTTGGTGTACCATGACGCAAACGTCGGGTATCTGTCGATCTTCTCGCCATCGACGAAGACCCGGACACCATCCACCAGCGGGGTTTCGGCTGGCCGGTTCACGGTGATGGCAAACTTTCCGATGGGGAGCACCCGAAGACGGTTGTTACCGATCGTGCAGTGCGCGATCGTCTGCAGGGCGTCAGGCAGACACTTTGTGGTCTCGCAGACGGCATAAACCCTCTCGTCATCTGATACCTCCAGGAGTTCCAGGGCGTAATCCACCATGAAGACCCCGACCAGGAGCCCGGGTGCTGCAAAGGTGTGAAAGTCGATACATCTTCGGAAGTGCTCTATCAACTCCGGACTGGAGCCTTTTGACTTGAGTCTGGCCTCGATGTCATCCCATGTATGATTCAATCTCGGTTGCACGGAATAATATTTGACCAGCGTCAGTTGTAAACGTTTTGGATTGTTCAACCATATTAAGTTTATAAGGGCAGGCAACCAGAACGAGAATTCCCAGAAATATCTCCCGGATATCGGGGCAGTGTAAAAATATGGTGATTTTGTGCCTTCAGGCGCAGGTCCTGCATGGGTTGATCAACTGTACTGTGTCTATAAGGATAGAACGTTAAGAAAATATGTTTAAATTTATATACTCGCCAGTAGAGTTAAACTACTGTAAGTGTGTCCATCCTTTCCTGGCATGCTTGACAACAGACATTGAACGCAACAATCGGGAGAATGCGAATGACAGAAACTAACGGAAAGTTACGTTACGTTCCCACGACCTGCCCATACTGTGGAGTAGGGTGCGGACTCAACCTCGTGGTGAATGACGGCAAACTCGTAGGGGTAGAACCCAGGACGAGGAGCCCGATTAACGAGGGAAAGCTCTGTCCCAAGGGAGCCACCTGCTGGGAGTTCGTGCATAGCCCGGACCGGCTGACAACGCCTCTCATCAAGAAGAATGGGAAGTTTGAGGAAGCCACCTGGGACGAGGCACTCGACCTCATTGCCTCAAAGTTTACGGAGATCTACGAGAAATACGGGCCGAAATCCCTCGGGTTCCAGGTCTCGTGCCGAACGCCCAACGAAGAGTGCTACATCATGCAGAAACTCGCGCGAGTGGCCTTCAAGACCAACAACATCGACAACTGCGCGCGCATCTGCCACGGGCCGTCTGTCGCGGGGCTCTCGCTCTCGTTTGGCTCCGGTGCCGCGACGAACCCATTTGAGGATGTCTTAAACGCCGACGTCATCTTTATGATCGGGGCAAACACCATTGAAGCGCACCCGCTTGCCGGACGCCGGATTGTCCAGGCCAAGAAAGCAGGCAAGACGGTCATCGTCTGCGACCCGCGCTACACCCCCACGGCGCGTCTGGCCGACCATTACGTCCGTTACAACCCCTCGACGAACATCGCCCTGATCAACTCGATCATGTACTGGATCATCCAGCAGGATCTCCATGACAAGGAGTTCATCGAGAAGAGGACAACGGGATTCGAGGACCTGAAGAAGACCGTAGAGAAATATGCGGATGTCGAAGAGATCACCGGTGTCCCCACTGAGAGGATCAAGGAGATCGCACAGATCTACGGCAGCGCCGAGAACGCCGTGATCATCTACTGCCTTGGTATCACTGAGCTCACGACCGGGACAGACAACGTCAGGTCGCTTGGGAACCTCGCGCTGCTCACCGGTAACGTAGGCAGGCCAGGAACCGGTGTCAACCCGCTCCGTGGCCAGAACAACGTCCAGGGCGCCTGCGACATGGGTGCTTACCCGAACGTCTTCTCTGGCTACCAGAGTTGTGAGAACGACGCCGTCAGGAAGCGGATGGAGGAACTCTGGGGCGTCACCGGGCTTGCAAGCGAGTACGGTGCGACCCTGATCGAGCAGATCAACCAGTGTGGCGACCCGATCCGTGCGATGTACATCTTCGCGCTAAACCCGGTCGTCTCCTATCCCGACTCAAACCACGTCATGCGGTCACTTGAGAAACTGGACTTCCTGGTTGTGCAGGACATCTTCATGACTGAGACAACCCAGTACGCCGACGTGATCCTCCCCGGTGCATCCTTCGCCGAGAAGGATGGGACGTTCACCAGCGGTGAACGGCGTGTCAACCGTGTCCGCAAGGCCGTGGAGCCTCCGGGCGATGCAAAGGAGGACTGGCAGATCTTCGTCGACCTGGCCCACAAACTCGGGCTCAAGGGATTCGATTTCAACTCTCCAGAGGATATCTGGGACGACATGCGCCGGGTCACCCCGTCGATGGCTGGTATCTCCTACGAGAGGATAGAGAAGCCTGAAGCACTCCACTGGCCCTGCCCGACTCTGGAGCACCCGGGAACCCCGATCCTGCACCGCGAGAAGTTCTCGTCGGCGGACGGCCTCGGGCATTTCTTCGGGATCGAGCACCGGCCGCCTGCGGAGGTCGCTGACGAAGAGTATCCGTTCACCCTGATGACCGGACGTCTGCTCTTCCACTACCACACCCGGACCCAGACCGGCCGGTCCAAGATCCTCCACCACGAGGTCCCTGAGGGCTACGTGCAGATCAACACAGAGGATGCAGCGCGGCTGGGTATCAAGAACGGAGAGAAGATCAAGCTCCGGAGCAGGCGCGGTGAGGTGGTGACCCGTGCCAGGGTGACCGACGAGGTCGGGCCCGGGGTGCTGATGATGACGATGCACTTCGCGGATGCGGCTGCGAACCTGCTGACGAACACCGCCCTCGACCCGCTCTCCAAGATGCCGGAGTTGAAACACAGTGCGGTTGCCGTCGAGAAGATCACGGAGGTGCAGTGAGATGGTAGCTAAAGGAGATATGCTGTATGCCTGGACAACGAGCTCAGAGCTTGCCGACGTCGCTGAGTGCGGCGGTGCGGTGACCGGGCTCCTCAAGTTTGCCCTGGAGAACAATATCGTCGACGGCGTGCTGGCGGTCAAGAAAGGTGCTGACCTCTACGAGGCGGTGCCGACACTGATCACCGACCCTGACGAGATCGCCGGGGCGGCTGGATCGCTTCACTGCGGGACGCTCCTGCTCTCGAAACTGATCAAGAAGTACCTGGACGGCGCCCGGGATAAGCGCCTTGCTGTGACGGTGAAGGGCTGCGATGCGATGGGCATATACGAGCTTGCGAAGCGCAACCAGGTCAACCTGGACAACCTCCTCTTGATCGGCGTCAACTGCGGTGGCACGGTGAGCCCGGTGACCGCCCGGAAGATGATCCGCGAGAAGTTCGAGGTCGACCCTGACGATGTCGTCAAGGAGGAGATCGACAAAGGCCAGTTCATCATCATGACAAAGGATGGTGAGCACAAGGGCATCTCGATGGACGATCTTGAGGATGCGGGGTATGGCCGCCGACCGAACTGTCGCCGGTGCAAGATGAAGATCCCGCGCCAGGCCGATCTCGCCTGCGGGAACTGGGGGGTCATCGGTGATAAGGCCGGGAAGGCTACGTTCGTCGAGGTCTGCTCTGAGAAGGGTGCAAACCTCCTGAATGCGGCTGTTGCGGCTGGAGCTGTCGCCACGGAGCCCGCGAACCCGAAGGGGATCGAGATCCGCGGCAAGGTCGAGAAGTCGATGCTGAAACTCGGTGACAAGTGGCGGGCACGCTACTTTGAGAGCCTTGGCGAGGGGAAGGAACGCCTCCAGAAGATCATGGAGGACTCATCCCGGTGCACCAAGTGCTATGCCTGCATCGAGAACTGCCCGATCTGCTACTGTGTCGAGTGCAGCACGAAGAAGCCCTACCTGGTGCCGCCGGGCGTGCTCCCTGTGCCGTTTATGTTCCACCTGATCCGCTACGCCCATGTATCGGACTCGTGTGTCAACTGCGGCCAGTGCGAAGAGCTCTGCCCGATGGAGATTGCGAACTCGCTCTATATGCACGCCCTGCAGGTGGATATGGAGAGGATGTTTGGCCACACCCCGGGTGTGGACCTGGAACTCCCGGTGCTTGCGCTCGTTGAAGAGCAGGCGGAGCGGGAGCGGCTCTTCGCGACAGGCGACGACCAGATCTTCGATATCTTTAAGTAAGATCCCCCCTCCGGGGGATCTCCCTCCAGCACCCACGCGGTGTACGATAGGAACAGGGATCACAGACTGCGCCCGGGGCCGGATCGGTGGGCGTGTGAACGACCGTCGAAGAACCACTTGAGTTCCAGAAATAACCTCGATTGCGCCCGTGCCGGGGCGCAGAGGTGCCGGGGAGCGGGGCGAAACCCTGGAAATGTTCTCTCCCGGCACTTCCGGCCTCTTTTTCTGGCAGTTTCTGGTTTCTGAATGCCTGCCGCTCCCGGCGTTTCACTTTATTTGCACCGTCTCCGCCGTGGTTTCTCTTCTGTGAAGATGCACTGCTGCATCGATTCTCAATGATCAGGACGGTCAGCAACTATGTTCTCTCAGAACCGAACGAGAACTATGGTCTGATGCAGAAACCCGGGCTGCCTGGC
>LFRN01000118.1:12194-22842 GCA_001512375.1 Candidatus Methanoculleus thermohydrogenotrophicum
CTCCTGCTCCATGATCCCGGCAGGCTCGGTACAGGAAGTCTTTGTGGCGATGACTCGCTCCACAACAAGTCCTGTCTCGTTAAGCCGGTACGCTGCCGAGTAGGCGTTACATCCGGCTGACCCCGAGAGCGTACCGTCATCGTCGAAGACCAGGGTCACGTTGGTCCCGGGAACGGGCGAGGTGACGGCGCTGCTGCCGCCGATGCTGTAATGGGTCAGCCGCCATGTCGTTGCGAGCAACGGCACGGCCTCAGGCTGCTCTGCCCGCGAAAAGATGAGCAGATCCTTCCCCGAAGGCCCTGAGAGCACCAGCCGGTCACCATTGACCCGATAGGAAGAAGCCGCTACAAGGAGTTCCCGGTAGCGGCTCTCCTGTTGCATGAGCCCCTTTGCTGCCGCAGGGTATGCGCCGGTGATAGCGATAGATTCTATGGATATCCTGGAACCGTTGATCCGGTAGGAGGCGGAGTAGAGGTTGCACCCGGTAGATCCCGAGAGCGTGCCGCTCTCGCCGAAGATGATGAGCGGTTCCGCCCCGGGGAGGGGTGCGGCGATCGAGCCGTTGTCGGTACGGAGTGCGACCAGGTTCCATGCCGTCCCGGCCAGCGGTTCGGCGATCCAGCCGGCATCATCCGTGGGCATGCCCGCTCCGCCGGAGTAGCCGGCCGAGAAGAGGCATGCCACCATGATGACCAGGAGTGCAAACTTCGCGAGTATGTGGTGTCCGTCTCTTCTGCGCATCTATCCCACGGATAAGCGTGGGAGGCGAGAGAAGAAAAAATAACTCATTTTCATCGAGATACTCTCAATCGCTCTTGCCCGGAGGAACGGACGGAGGGCGCGACGATCCGCCACTCGCCCCCTGAGCAGGGCGCAGCGGGAAGAAGGGGTTTTTCTCGTTGCAGTGACTGCTCCCCCTCCTCTCGTCGCGGTCATCGGGTAATTCATCCCGGAGATTGCAAGCCCCGATCTCACCCCCTCGCTTCAGTGGGGGCCTTCCCGCCAGTTTTCCTCGTAAAATCGGGATCTGGGGCCGATGAGGCCCCCGGGAACTGAGAGCCGTTCATGGCTGATCTCTGTTCCCTGCCCGGTAGGAGAGGAGGGTCTTTCCGTCCTCATCGAGAAGATTGAGCTGGTCCCCGTCGATGCGGTAACCTGCCGTCGACTCGAGGAGGGTCAGGTACCGCGCTTCCTGGTCCATGACACCCTCTGGCTCGCTGCAGTACATCTTTGTTGAACCGGCCGGCCCTATGGTCATCGTGTCGCCCGAGACCTCGTAGCTGGCAAAGTAACGGTTGCACCCGGCGTTTCCGGTGACCTTACCGTCGGGCGCGAACTCTGCTGTGATGGTCGTGCCGGCGATCACCGAGGATACCCCGTCTCCTTCCAGGCTATAGGACTCAAGTAGCCACCTGGTCCCGGAGAGGGGGAGCGGCGGCAACTCCTCTGCCTGCACAAAGAAGAGCAGGTCGGTGTCCGCCTCATCCGTGAGAACCAGCCGGTCGCCTTCCACCCGGTAGGAGGTGACGTTTGCAAGGAGGCGCAGGTATCGCGCTTCCTGGTCCATGACACCCTCTGGCTCGCTGCAGTACATCAGGGTGCTGTAGACCGAGGAGATCGAGAGGTTTGCGCCGTCTGCAGTGTAGTTACCGCCGTAGTGGTTGCACCCGGCGTTTCCGGTGACCCTGCCGTCGGGCGCGAACTCTGCTGTGATGGTCGTGCCGGCGATCACCGAGGATACCGCATCTCCCCCGGTGTTGTAGCCCTCGAGGACCCAGTCAGTCCCGGTGAGCGGGAGGTCGGGCACCTCAGCGGTTCGGTCAAAGATCAGCAGGTCGGTGTCCGCCTCATCCATGAGAACCAGCCGGTCCCCCTCCACCCGGTAGGAGGTGACGTTTGCAAGGAGCGCGAGGTAGCGGTCCTCCTGGTCCATGATGCCGGGCGGCTCGCTGCAGTACATCTCGGTCCTTACGGGGGGCCCGATGGAGAGGTTTGCGCCGTCTCTGGTGTAGTCAGCGCCGTAGTGGTTACACCCGGCCGACCCGCCGAGGGTGCCTTCAGCGTCGAACTCCACCGTGACCACCGTGCCGGCGAGGACCGGAACCATAGACCCGTTCTCACCGGCGAGGCTTGCAAGCGTCCAGGACGTTCCAGCGAGATCTGCGGGCGCCTCCTTCACGAAGGCGAGCACTGTAGCGCCAGAGATGTCGGTGATCTCCAGCCGATCATTCTCGACCCGGTATCCTGCCGCCGAGTCGAGGAGTTCGAGGAACCGTGCCTCCTGCTCCATGATGCCTTCCGGCTTCTCGCAGAGTTTCTGTGTCTGAACAAGCGAAGAGACCGAGAGAGCTGTTTCGTTGAGCTGGTAGTCGCCGCCGTACTCGTTGCACCCGGCAGAGCCCACGACCTTTCCGTCGCTGTCGAACCGGGCTGAGACCTCTGTCCCCGGCAGGGCCGGGATGAGCGTGCCATTCACGGCGAGGTAGGAGTCCAGGGACCAGGAAACCCCGGTGAGCCCGACGGTCGCGCCGGGCGTTGACGTGCCTGCCGTGCACCCTGCGGTGATGATGCATGCTACAACGATGATGAGCAGCGCCGCCCCCGCGAGGATGTTCCTGTTTGTTCTTCTGTTCGGTGCCATTACATCAGTGTATAGGCGCGGTTGAGTGATAAAGAAATGGTAAACTACGAAAAAAATCGAACCTATACGTTCCTGGTTCGTCAAACCAGAGGATTCTAGAGGTTCTGCGATGCGACGCTCCGAGCCACCGGGTACCGCACCAGCCCGGCCCTCAACCCCGGGCCAGGGTGTTTTGAGCAAGTCATGTAACAAAATGTTACGGATACCATGGAGGTGTAACAGAACTCTAACAATTCCCGTTTCACTGTTACAAACTGTAACAAATAAATCTTATACCGGGAAAACTTCTCTGTATGTCCAGGGTTGTCCGGATCGACGAAGAGGCGCTGGAGATCGCCCTGAAGTACGGGAAGAACCTCTCCCTCGGCGTCATGAAGATGGAAGAGATGATCCAGAAGCACAAGAAGACAAAGCGAGACTACAACGCCATCGAGGAGATGATCCGCCGGGCCATCAGGGAAGAACTTGAGGTCCTGGCCTCCAGGTACTGATGGTGGACTATCTTATCTTCGTTTCAGGTGCAGCAGCATCGCCCCACGTGGAAGTTCGTGTTGCCGGGAAAGACATAGCTCCGCCCCCCCTCGTCATCCTTCGTGTCGTTCGCGGCTTCGCGTGAGACAGTGTTCCGTGTGAAACGACCATGAAAATTGCCTTTCCCCCGTCTCGAGCCCGCCGCGCAGTAGACCATGGTGGAAACCCCACAGGGGCAGGGACCGGGGAGCGGTCACCCCTCCCCCAAAAGACGATCCCTGTAAACCCCCAAACCCGCCTGCTCATGGGGCAGTGCGTATGATTGATGCAAGCAAGCGCGATCGGGGCTCTCATCTCGTGCTCCTGAGAGTGGAGGAGTACCCCGGATCGAGCGTTATCCCCGCGAATCTTCATACCTGACGTTAGCGCATATGGGTCTGTCCCTCCTGCCAGCGGCGACAGCCAGGCCCGGGAGCAAGGACCCGGCTGTCGGGAAACGCTTGTTACCCGCAAGTTGTTCGCCCGGCAGACGTGTTTCATCCCCTCTTCTCGACCCCCGCGATCTCCCGGAGCCAATGTTTGAGAACGTTCCGGGTCACTCCTGTTTCAGGCCCGCCCACAGAGTTCCGTGAGCCGTCTGAGCCGGTCGAAGGGCGCATCGGCAAACTCCGCTGGCGTCATGCGCCATTCCCAGTTCCCGTCTGAGGTTGAGGGATAATTCATCCTCGCCTCAGCCCCGAGACCGAGGATATCCTGCATCGGGATGATGCTCGTCCGGGCAACCGATCTCATCGCGAGGAGGATGAGTTCCCGGGGAACCTCGTCCGCCGTCACCTCCCGGCCGATGTAGGCAAAGAACCGTTGTTTATCCTCCTCCGACGCCTCTTCCTCAAACCAGCCCCGGGCTGTATTGTTGTCGTGTGTCCCGGTGTAGCATATGAGGTTTGGGACATAGTTATGAGGAATATGAGCACTCCGGGGAAGACCCTCGCCGAAGGCGAAGAGCAGGATCTTCATCCCCGGGAACCCGAACCGATCGAGAAGCACCTGGACGGCCGGCGTGTTCGCGCCCAGGTCCTCAGCGACGATGGCAAAGCAGGGGAACTGCCGGGCGAGCACCTCAAAGAAATCGGTCCCCGGGCCGTCGACCCAGGTACCGTGTTCGGCGGTCTTGTCGCCGGCCGGGATCTCATAGTAATCAGCAAACGCCCGGAAGTGGTCGATCCGGAAGAGATCGTAGAGTTCGCCAGATCGCCGGATCCGGCGCATCCACCAGTCATACCCCCGCTCCCGGAGCGCGGGCCAGTCATAGACGGGGTTTCCCCAGAGCTGCCCGGTCTTGCTGAAGATATCAGGGGGCACCCCCGCCACCACGGTGGGGCGGAGGTCTTCGTCCAGTTTGAAGATCTCGGGGTTCCGCCATACGTCGACGCTGTCGTAGGCAACATAGATCGGTATATCACCGATGACCTGGACGCCCAGGTCGGTGCAGTACCGGTGGAGGGCAGACCACTGCCGGGCGGCGAGGTACTGGAGGAACTTCTCCTTCTGGATCCTGTCGGCGAGGAGTCGGCGCATCTCTTTGAGGGATTCAGGCTGCCGGGTCCGGATCCCTTCCGGCCACCGGTTCCACTCCTGCCCGCGGAAGTGATCTTTGAGCGCAACAAAGAGCGCATGGTCCTCCAGCCACCACGCATTCCTGCTGCAGAACTCTTCATACCCGCGCTCCGGTGGTCCTGCGTGAAGAAACCGCTGGTATGCGGCCGAAAAAAGCCGATCTTTGTACCAGGCGACCGCCTCGTAGGCCACCCACCCCTCCGGGAGACCGGGCAGGGGTTCCAGGTCGGCCTGCCTGAGAAACTCGTCCCGGATAAGTTGGTCCGGGCTGATGAGGAGGGTGTTTATACCAAACGCCGATGGGCTGTAGTAAGGGGAGCTGGCATGCTCAACCCGCGTCGGGTTGAGTGGCAGGATCTGCCAGTAGTGCTGTCTGGCCTCTGTCAGCGCATCGACGAACCGGTATGCCGACGGACCGAAGTCCCCGATGCCGTATCCCGACGGCAGGGACGTGATATGGAGGAGAACTCCGCTTCCCCGTGTATGGATCACTGTCAATCCCTCGGAGAGAATGATCCGACCGTTTGGGCCTGCCCCCTATTATAGTCTCGTACCGGCGTGTTCGCGCCCGCGCGTCCGCGACGCCGGGGTTCGTGCTCCCTTTGTGATAACTTGCGGGTGTGCGGCGGCATGAGCGGGAAGTCCCCGGTCGCGAGGTAGGGGGATGAAAGCAGCGCCCCCATTCCTCTCTCGCGATGGATATCGCATCTCTGGTATCAGATTGGGGGTTGTTGCTGACCGGGATTAGTAATGCCGCGGTGAACATCCTCCGCGTGGGGATGAAACAGCCCTTCTCTTGAACCTCTATCATACCTCTCTGATGCAGGTGTTGTCCATGATAGCCGGGAAACCCGCCCCCTTCAGGGTGGGCATTTCACGAAGCCTCTCTGGCCGGTTCACAGGTGAACAAACCGGTCTTCTCAAATTCTCTTAAGATCAAAACCGGGCTGATCTCTGCCATTTTACTGGCGGGATACAGCACTCCACCGGTACCATTATAGGCTGTTCTCGCCTACAAGATATTTATCACGATCACCCGAAAGACCGGAGAGACATCTCAGCGGTGCTCCCGATGCGGGATGATCGTCGCCAGGACCCTCTCCGATCGGACCCACTCCTCCTGCCCGCATTGTGGGCTCGCGATGGACCGGGATGAGAACGCGGGCGTTCAATATTATGAGATTGGGGCCGAATTACCCTGGATGCCCCATGTCAGAGGGAGCAGGGAGCAGTCACAGGAACGGTTGGCCCCCTCTCCCGGGCGACCATTCATGGGGTACCTATGATAAGCGATCGCGTACAAAACGAGCAGCAGATGGTATCAAATGGATTTCTTCAGTAATATTCTGGGTCAGGGAAAAGGTGCGAACCCCGCAATCAACAAGGGGAACGCTCAGTTTGAAGCCGGGAACTACACTGACGCAGTAAAGAGTTTTGAGAAGGCGCTCAGGGTTGATCCGGAGAACAGCACCGTCATGCTCTCCATGGGGCGGGCGCTCGCCTGCCTTGGCAGGGACGAGGAGGCCGCGGAGTGGCTGAGAAAGGCTCTCGCGTTGTCCCCCGGCGATCTCGAAACACTCTGCACGCTGGGGCATGTCCTGGCCAGGACCGGCAGCTACAAGGAGGCAGCTGAGTGCTTCGCCGCTATCGTGGAGAAGAAACCTGCTGACTCAAACGCCTGGTACTGGAGAGGCGAGATGCTCGAGAGGCTCGGTCAGCATGCCGATGCAGCGGAAGCCTACGCGCGAGCGCTGGATGGGAACCGGGAAGACAGCGTCCTCCAGGAGAAACTCGGGAGAACCCTGCAGAGGGCCGGTGCCTACCGTGAAGCAGCGGCCTGTTACGGGAGAATTCTCCGGGCGAACCCTGAAAGCACCGACGCGTCCGCAGAGATGGGGGTTGCTCTCCTGTACCAGGGAGATTACCCCGCGGCCATCGACTCATTCGATCGGGTGCTTGCCAGGGACCCGCATGACCCCGGCGCCCTCTACGGTAAAGCCCGGGCGCTTGAGCACCTCGGTCGCTTCCAGGATGCTGCCGAGTGTTACGGGACGATCACCGCGGCTGATCCCGGGAACCTCCCCGCTCTATACCACCGCGGCTCGCTCCTCCTCCGGGTCGGGAGGTACGCAGAGGCACTCGAGTGCTTTGATAAAGTTGCCCTCGCCAGCCCGGATAATATCGCGGTCCGCTACTCCATGGGCCTGGTCTACGACACGCTCGGCCGCTACGAACGGGCGGTCAAGAGTTTTGACCAGATCCTGAAACACGACCAGAGCCAGATCCATGTCTGGTATGCCCGCGGCATGGCGCTCTTCCGCCTCGGTCGTTACGCCGATGCGGTCCAGTCGTTTGATCGCGTGCTTAAGAGCCAGGCGATGACCGGGATGAAATGGATCGGGAGCGGCACCGACCTTGCGCTCTTCGAGAGATACGAGTCAGAGGCTCCCCTGAAGCAGAAACCGCTGGAGGTCGATAGCCGGGGCGAGACTATCCTGAACTGCCGGGGGACCGCGCTGCTTCACCTGGGCCGGTATGCGGAGGCGCAGGCAGACTTCGAGCGCGTCCTCGAGTCGGATCCCGGGAACATCGCTGTCCTGCAGCGGAGCAGCACCGCACTTATCCATCTCGGCAGGTATGAGGAGGCCAGCATCTGCCTGGACGCGATTCTTGAGAGGGAGCCGCATAACGTCATCGCCCGTCTGATGAAAGTAGACGTCCTCGAAAACCTCGGGAGATACAGCGCTGCGCTGGCGCACCTTGAGAAGGTGCCGGATGCCGGTGGAGAGGATCTCCTTGCCCTCTACAGGAAGGGAGGGGTGTTGATGCACCTGGCACAGTATGCAGAGGCGGCAACAACATTCGATGCTCTTCTCAAGGTCGATCCCGGGGATGCCGCTGCGGCGATGAGCAGGGGGGAGGCGCTCATGCATCTTGGTGACTACGAGGAAGCGCTCGAGTGCTTTGACCGGGTGCTCGAGGAAGACCCGGCCGACCGGGGCGCCTTGCTCGGCCGGAGCAAGGCGCTTGAACATCTCGGCCGCTACGAGGAGGCTCTCTGGTCCATCGACCGGGCGGTGCAGGCCGGTCCCGCGGATATCGGAACGCTCACCCGAAAGGCATGGCTCCTCGAGAGGCTTGGGCGTTATGCTGAAGCGGCCGACTGCTACGAAGCTCTCCACAAAACCGATCCCGGCGCCATAGGAAACCTGCTGAATCTCGGGATCGTCCTTGCCACGCTCGGCCGCTACGAGGAAGCTGCCGAACGGTTCGGGCAGGTCGTCGAGGCCGACCCCGGCGACCTCTTTGCCTGGTTTAACCGGGGCCGGGCCCTGGAGAGAATGGGACTGTATGCGGATGCGGCGGAGTGCTATGCGACCGTGGCCGCCGGGCGACCGGAAGATACCAGTGCCTGCTTTGCGCTCGCGGTCGTGCTTGCGGGGCTTGGCAGGCACAGAGAGGCGATCGAGTACTGCGACCGGGTGCTTGCATCCGGTACCTCGAATGCAACGGTCACAAAGCTCCGGGCGGAGATGCTGGAGGCTGTCGGCAGGCACAGAGAGGCGGCCGAGGCGTATGAGCGCTACCTGAAGGTCTCCCCCGACGACCGGGATGCGCGAATGGCACTTGGTATGGCGCTCGAGCGGGACGGGAGGTATAGCGACGCCATCAGGCATTACGCGCTGGTTCTCGAGGATGATGAGCGTGACGTCGAAGCATGGTATACCCTCGAGAGCGCTCTTGTGTATACGGGGAGGTACGAGGAGGCGCTGGAGTGCTCGGATAGCATCATCGAGGTCAGCCCTGAGAACCGGGCTGCCTGGCAGCGGCGGGGAGAGATCTTCATGTGGCTTGGACGCTATGCGGAGGCAGTAGCCTGCTTTGAGAAGGTCCTTGAGGCCGACCCGATGGACCCCCTTACCCGGCGGAGGCTCGGGGAGGCAAACGAGAAGGCGGGCAGGTACGAAGAAGCGATCGCCGCCTATACCCGGGTGCTCGACCAGGAGCCAGCGAATATCGAGACCCTTCACGCACGAGCGTCGGCCCTTATTCACCTTGGCAGGTACAGCGAGGCGATCAAATCCATCGACAAGATCATCGTCATCCAGCCCGAGAATCCTGCCATCCTCTTCACGCGAGGGGCGGTGCTTGAGAAGGCAGGTAGGTACGACGATGCTCTGGCAAGCTACGAAAAAGCGCTCCAGGTGGCCCCGGAGAACGCAGCTATCTGGAACGCGACCGGGATGCTACTGGATGCGCTGGGGCGCTACCATGACGCCGTCAGGGCGTTTGATACGGCGATAGGCCTCGGCAACGGGGACATTCATGCCTGGCTCTGTAAGGGGATCGCCCTTGGCCACCTTGGCCACTATGACCAGGCAGTCACCTGCTTCGATAACGTCCTGGAGGCGGCCCCCGGGCATGCCCGGGCCTGGTACCTGAAAGGGAGAGCGCTTGACAGGCAGGGCAGGTTTGTGGAGGCGGTGGAGTGTTTCAGAAAGGCGCTGGAGAGCGGGGAACCACCATGAGGTGCCTGCAGGGGTTCCTGCTGCTGGTTATGGTGCTCCTTATATCCTGTTCGGGGTGCACCGACACAGCAGCGGAGCAGGTGAAAGCGGGGGATACAGTAAGGGTCCACTACACCGGCACCTTTGAGAACGGGACGGTCTTTGACAGTTCCGTCGGGCGCGAACCGCTTGAGTTTACCGTCGGCGGGGCAGAGGTGATCCCCGGGTTTGAGGAGGGTGTTGTGGGGATGCAGGTGGGAGAGACGAAGACCGTTTGGGTTCCTGCAGACCGGGCGTACGGGCATTACCGGGAAGATCTCGTCTTTATCGCCGACCCGGCAGGCGTCCCGGGACGGGAGAACCTGACCGTCGGGCAGCAGGTCAGGGTAACCCTATCCAGCAATCAGGGGTTGATCGGAACGATCACCGGCATATCGCCCGACGGGATCGTCATCGACGCGAACCACCCTCTCGCGGGAGAGGATCTCACGTTTACCATCCAGCTTGTCGAGATCAGGAGGTGATCTGCCCGGGATCCACGGGGTCCTGTTCAATCGCGCTGCCCCGGTCCCCCCATTTGCGCGAATTTGCGGGGTTTTTCCTCCTCTCCGGCAGCCACCGGGGTGACCAGCACTTTATCGACCCGGTAGCCGTCCATATCGAGGACCTCAAACTGGAGATCATCCCAGGTGAACCGGTCTCCAGCCTCGGGTGTCCGCTCGAGGTACATCATCACAAACCCTCCGAGCGTCTGGTAGTACCCACGTTCCTCGTCAGGCAGGGGGCCCACATCGAGGAGGTCGTGGAACTCGTCGACCGGGAGCATTCCGTCGAGGAGCCATGACCCGTCTTCACGCCGGACTGCCATGGCCTCAGGCGGGTGCTCGACCGACGGGATACCCCCGACAATTGCCTCCATGATATCATGCACCGTCACCAGCCCCTGGATGCTCCCGTACTCGTCGGTGACAAGGGCGAGCCGTGCACCCGAGGTCTTGAACTCCTCGAGGACCGTTAGCGCCAGGACACTCTCAGGCACGAAGAAAGCGGGTTCGATGGCGGCCGAGAGGTCAGGGGATTCGCCCGCGATCATCCGTGCCCAGAGGTTGCGAACCGAGACGACGCCGAGCAGGTTGTCCAGGTGCTCGCGGTAGACCGGGAAGTACACGTGCCCGGATTTGACCATCTTTTGCCAGTTCTTTTCAAGGGGGTCATCCACGTCCACGGCCACGACGTCGGGCCGCGGGGTCATCAACACGCTGACCCGCCGGTCACCGAGGCGGAAGACGCTCTCCACCATCTGCTGTTCCGCCTCCCGGAAGATGCCCGCCCGGGTGGCCTGTTCTATCAGGATCCTGATATCCTCCTCGGTGACCGCAGGCCCGGACGGCTGCCGCGCCCTGAGCACGGT
>LFRN01000118.1:23060-23402 GCA_001512375.1 Candidatus Methanoculleus thermohydrogenotrophicum
TATCAGCAGGACGATGACCAGGATGCTGGCAGCGACAGGCATCATAGTTCTCCGCGAACCCGGGGTCTCGCATACCTTTACCCAATCTCACTTATGCGTATCGTCGTCATGTGCCCGTCAACTACCCCGATGAGAGGAGGGGGCATGATGCCGCGGGTGGCACCATGCTCTTTAGAGGCTTTGCGATTCCACCTCTCCCCCGGTGATGGGGGAGCGGACCGCAATAGGCCGGTTGGCAGCGGCCCCGCTGCATTCGGATCGGCGTTCTCCATATGCCGCACGCGAGGCAGGGGAAACCCTGCCCGGGTCGCGCGGTTCTTCTGGTCGATGGCTGCTGGCTCG
>LFRN01000007.1:0-2010 GCA_001512375.1 Candidatus Methanoculleus thermohydrogenotrophicum
TTGGATCGATGACTGCTACCTCTCCACCCGCCCCGATGATGTATGAATTATGAGCAAGGATGTCGGATTTTATCTTCTCAAATAACATCTCCTCTTGTCTCCTTGATGGTGGTCTGTCTCGGTTCCAATACGCTGGAATGCAGAAGAGTTATAAATATCTTTGGAACTCCGGAATTGAAAGCGGAAATTACCGTCCACCGCCAGGACACCGGTCGTCGTGAGGCAGGCGATGCTGCTCACCCGATGGCGCAGTCCTGACCCGGAGGATGTTCCCCACCGCCTTGAACGCGTCCTCAAGCTCGGAGAAGTTCGGGATCCGGCAACTCCGGAGAATACGCAGACCGCTCCTGATGCTGTCACCGCCAAGCATGCAGCCGACCACCATCTTGTCCGTGTTCCGGGAGAACCTGACAATCTCGTTTGCGATATGCGCAGGATCGGCGAGCGTTGTCGGCACGGCGATCACGAATGCTATATCCCAGAAGTCCTGGTGTCGGATCAGCACATCAAAGAGGGCGGCAAACCGGGTGGCGTCGGCGTCTCCGATGATATCCATGGGATTTGCGTGGTTCCAATATGGCGGCAGGAACGCGTTGAGTTCACGGAACACGTCCTCAGGGAGGTCAACCATATCAACCCCATGCGCCTCAGCGTAGTCAGAGGCAAGGACGGCAAACCCTCCCGCACTGGTGATCGCGATCGCGCGGTTTCCCTGGGGGTACCCCTCGCTTGCCAGGAGCTCTGCCAGGTTGAAAGCATCTCGCAGGGTCCGGGCCGGGATCACCCCCGCCTGCCTGAACGCTGCGATATATACATCGTAGCTCCCGGCAAGCGAACCGGTATGGGATGACGCTGCAACCCTCCCCTTTCGGGACGACCCGGACTTCACTGCCACTACAGGTTTCCTGTCGGCGACCTGGCGCACGATTTCCATGAACCCGCGCCCGTCCTGGATCTCCTCGATGTAGAGTGCGACTGAACGGGTAGCCGGATCCTGCTCGGCGAACCGGAGGTAGTGCTCGAATCCGAGGTCAGCCTGGTTGCCGACGCTGATAACGCTCGAGAACCCGAACTCTTCAGGAAGACTCCAGTCTACGACGGTGGTGATGATCGCGCCGCTCTGGGAGACGAACGCCACATCCCCGGCCCTCGGCGATACCGGATCGAACGTGGCATTGATTCCCTGATGCGGCATCATGATCCCAAGACAGTTCGGGCCGGTGATCCGGATGCCGTGCCTGCGCGCTATCTCGACGATCTTCTCTTCGAGAGCCACGCCATCTCCCCCGATCTCACGGAACCCGGCGGTAACGATGATGGCAAGCCGAACGCCTTTCTCCCCGCACTCTTTCATCACCTCCGGGACGAGCCGCGCTGGCACAGCGATGACCGCCCAGTCGACCGGGCCGGGAATGTCCTTTACAGAGGGGTAGGTCTTGCGACCGAAGAGTTCTGTACGGACCGGGTTGACCGGATAAAGGTTCCCCGGGAAGGAGAGCAGGTTCCGGAGGATGGAGTAACCTACCTTGTGCGGGCTTGCGGATGCGCCGATAACGGCGATAGAGTTGGGGTAGAAGATCTCGGGGGGCACCTCGATATTGAGGCGGGCAGTCCCGGGCGCGGGGGTATCATTGACGATGATTCTCGCATCGACGACGCTGATCCCCTTTTCGTAGACCACGATCGGGTTGAGGTCAAACTCCTGGATTCTGGGATCTTCGGCGAACTGGCTGGCCATCTTTGCAATAACCTGGACGAGCGCCTCCTCATCTTTTGGGGGCTCCCCACGATACCCCCGGATGAGCCGGTAGCCCTTGATCTCACGGATCATCGCCCTGATATCGTCCTCGGTGACGGGGAGCACCCGGATAGCCACATCCTCCAGGAGTTCCACCAGTTTCCCCCCGAGACCAAATGTGATGACTTTGCCAAACGATGGATCGACCTTCCCGCCGACCAGAACCTCGAGCCCTTCAGGCATCTGCTTCTCCACGATGATACCGGTGATTG
>LFRN01000007.1:2016-4834 GCA_001512375.1 Candidatus Methanoculleus thermohydrogenotrophicum
AGGGTTCTTGATCCCGGTGATGACTCCGCCAACGTCGCTTTTATGGACGATCTGCGGAGAGACGACTTTCATGACAACAGGGAAACCTATCTGCACGGCTGCATCCCGTGCGTCGCCGGCGCTGGTGACCACCCGGTGAGGTGGCACAGGTATCCCGCACGCGTCCAGCAGTTTGTATCCCTCTGATTCGGTTAACATCCTCTCCGGCATATGTATTCCTCACTGCGAGAACGGCCATGCGGGGTTGCACGACCGGCATCTCTGTCCGGAATTGATCCGATCACCCATAAGAATTATTCATCCGGGAGAGTCGATCCGGTCTCTGCCGGAGAGATGGCTGGAGCGGTGCAAGGCTGATCCTGGTCTTTCTGCGGGGTGTAAACAAGAGCGGACACGAGAAACCCAAAGAGTTCTCGCTACGTCGTGCGATGAAACGATACGTCTATGAACACCGGAGCGACGAGGGGTCGCTTGCTCCTGGCAGTGATGTTTCAAACTCCAAAGACAGCGCAACCTGTTCCACCCACCCTGAATAAGGTACGGCATACCACAACATCTTGTGGGTTTCACATGAAAATCCCATCGAAATCGGAAACGGAGTCGGGGTTGTTGCGTTCCCAAACGCGATGTATCAGCGGCTGTTGCGTCCCGGTGATTTTCATCGGTTGAGCCTGTGGCCGAACGCGGCCTCATAGGCGTTTTCATCCGTGTAGCATAAGAGGGCTCCGCCTCATGGGGGTTTCATACGAGCGCTCATGAAGCGTGGTGTGAGGCTGCACGTATTATGAGCGGAGCCCCACCCTCCGGGCTCATCCCGTGCGGTGGACCGTGGTGGCTCTTCGCCACGGAGGGGGGACCAGGGAGGGGGAGCGCCATCTGATATGCCCGGGATCCCCTCTTTAGGATCATACCTGATTCTGCAGGTCCAGAGCCTGATCTACAGGCGGTTGTAGCATTCTTCACGGGGAAGTTCGCAGGGAGTTTACTTTGGTATCTGATATGTGTTATGGATAATAATTTTATCACATTCAGTTTGTCCTCTTCCGTCAGGTATATTAATTGATGTTACGACTATTGATATTGGTATGATATCGCTCAGATTCTCTAGATTGCTCACGGCCGCGGTAGTTGCAGCCCTCATTGTGCTCATACTTGCTGCCGGGTGCATCGGCACTGAATCTGGTTCGACCGTCGCTCAGAGCGGCCAGACAACCATGATCACCGATGGATTCGGACGGAACGTCACCGTCCCGTTATCCCCCGAGAGCGTCGTCTGCTCAGGCTCGGGGTGTCTCCGCTACCTCGTCTATCTGCAAGGTCAGGATCTTGTCGTCGGCGTCGACGACATCGAGAAGAAGGATAGAGCGATAGAGGGCCGTCCCTACGCCCTCGCCTACGGGGCGCAGTTCAAGGATCTTCCCTTGATCGGCGAGTTCAGGGGCAAGGACGATCCCGAGAAGATCATCGTGATCAGCCCGCAGGTTATCTTTAAGACTGGTTCGACCGGGACGGCATATGGGACGAGCGCTGCCGAGGCTGACAGGCTCCAGGAGAAGACGGGTATCCCGGTTGTGGCCTTCCCCTACGGCTCGCTTCGGAACGACGCTGAGAAGGCCGAGATGTACGGTGGTCTCCGCACGATGGGCGAGGTTCTTGGGAAGCAGGACCGCGCCGAAGAGGTGATCGCCTACATCGAGGAGACGATGGCCGACCTTGAGCGCCGGACCGGCGACATCCCTGAGGCTGAACAGAAGAGGGTCTACGTCGGCGGTGTCTCGATGGCAGGCGCCCACGGGATCATATCCACCGAACCCGCCTACCCGCCGTTCCTCTGGGTGCACGCGAAGAACGTCGCAGCCGGCCTCGGCACGGCGCATGCCGATGTCGCGAAAGAAGCGCTCGTTGACTGGGACCCAGAGTATATATTCATCGATCTCGGCACCCTCCAGATCGATGGTGGTGGGGCGGTCGGTGAACTGAAGACCGATGCTGCGCTCTCGGGTCTCTCTGCATCGAAGGAAGGTCGGGTCTACGGTGTCCTTCCCTACAACTCCTACAACACGAACTACGAGACCGTGCTTGCAGATGCCTACTTCATCGGGAAGACCCTGTACCCCGACCGGTTTGCTGACGTCGACCCTGTCGAGAAGGCAGACGAGATCTACACTTTCTTCGTTGGCAAACCGGTCTTTGCCGACCTGAATAGCCAGTACAACAACCTCGGATTTGCAGAGATCCCACTGTGATGGAGGAGATGACGCGAGGGGGATCTGGCATGGAGCAGGAGGGGTAGAAAAGACATGCACTTTGCAGACGGGATCATCCCTGAGGACTACCTGGGGTACGTGCGGCGCAAGTACCTCTGGATCCTCGGGGGGATCGTCCTCCTCTTCTTCCTCCTGATCATATCTATATCGGTCGGTGCGGCCGGTGTCCCACCCTACGATGTACTCCTCTCCATCGTGAACGGCACGATCGACCGGGTTTCCGCGTTCCTCCACTCCACCGTGATCCCTGCTGAAGAACTTTCCAGCACTGACCGGATCGTCTGGAACATCCGCCTCCCGCAGGCGCTTGCCGCGATCGTCGCCGGGATCGGGCTCTCGGTGGCTGGGGTAGCCATGCAGTCGATCCTCAGAAATCCGCTTGCATCGCCGTTCACACTCGGCATATCAAACGCCGGTGCCTTCGGGGCGGCCGTCTCAGTCATCCTCCTCGGCACCGGGCAGATGCATTCGACCGTCGCTGATGCCGTCACCCTCAACAACCCCTACATGACGACGTTTGTGGCGTTCATCTTCTGTCTCCTTGCCACCGC
>LFRN01000007.1:4844-6282 GCA_001512375.1 Candidatus Methanoculleus thermohydrogenotrophicum
GTTGCCATCTCCTCTCTCTTCACGGCAGGAACGATGTTCCTTCAGTACTTCGCCGACGACACCCAGCTCGCCGCGGTTGTCTTCTGGACCTTCGGCGACGTCAGCCGGGCCAGCTGGCAGGAACTCGGGATCATGGCTCTCGTCGTCGCAGGGGCCACTATTTACTTCGCTGCGAACCGCTGGAACTACAACGCGATCGATGCTGGCGACGAGACCGCAAAAGGGCTTGGCGTCAACGTTGAGGCGGTGCGCAACATCGGGATGGTCGTCGCAGCACTTGTCTCCGCCGTGATCGTCTCGTTCCTGGGAGTTATCGGCTTTGTAGGACTCGTCTGCCCGCACATGGTGAGAAGGGTCATCGGCGATGATCAGCGTTTCCTGATCCCGGGCTCCTGTGTGATGGGCGGGATCCTCCTCCTCGCCTCAGACACCGTCGCCAGGGTCATCGTGGCGCCCTATGTCCTCCCGGTTGCTGTGCTCACGGCGTTCCTGGGCGCACCGACCTTCATCTATCTGCTCTTACGGGGGTACCGGCGATGATCCTCGAGGTCGACGGCGTGGTGTTCACCTACCGGAGCGCCCCGGTCATCCAGGATATCACGTTTGATCTCCGTCCACACCAGACCCTCGCGATCCTGGGGCCGAACGGTGTCGGGAAGACGACGCTCTTGAAGTGCATGAACGCTATCCTGAAGCCGAAGGCTGGATCCATCTTTGTTGAGGGTCTGGACCTCCTCTCGGCTGATCGGATGGAGATCGCGCGGAGGATGGGCTACGTGCCACAGCGGTCTGAGGCAGGTCGGATAACCGCGTTTGACGCGATCCTCCTCGGCCGCCGGCCGCATATCGGGTGGAATGTCTCTGAGAGAGATCTCCAGATCGTCGAGGCAGCGATCAGGATGCTCCGCCTCGAGGATCTCTCACTTCGCTACATCGACGAGATGAGCGGTGGAGAGCTCCAGAAGGTGAGCATCGCCCGGGCGCTGGTTCAGGAGCCGCGTGTGCTCCTGCTGGACGAACCAACAAGCAGCCTCGACCTCAGGAACCAGATCGAGATTCTCGAGATTGTGAGAAGCGTGGTAGCAGAACATGATGTCGCCGCGGTGATGACGATGCATGACCTGAACATGGCGCTCCGCTACGCCGACCGGTTCATCTTCTTAAAAGACGGTCTCATCCATGCGGCCGGCGGCCCCGAGGTCGTGACTGCGGAGACCATCGAGGAGGTTTACGGCGTCCCGGTGGTGGTCGAGCGGTATAATGGGTATCAGATCATCATCCCCCGGACGCCGGAGAGAACCCCACCAGGGGGCGGGCACCCCCGAAAACCCGGGCTTCCCCAGGGCTGCTGATCAGGTAATCTATATCCTCACCGGCATCGATATGCCCGCCCGGGCACGCTTCTGGAAGCGGCTATCGAGATTGCCGGGACGGCGTT
>LFRN01000007.1:6394-8148 GCA_001512375.1 Candidatus Methanoculleus thermohydrogenotrophicum
TCCCTCGTTATCGTTCAAGGCTGCGCCTGGATTGGAGGAGCATCCAGACCTGGTTTTCCTATCATCGAGAGTTCGACGGAGCGAAGCCCGGGAAACAAATCCGGAGGGTTTGGAGGGATCTGCGGGTGCGAGTGAGCTCCTCCCCAGAAGCCGGGACCCTCTAACACTGTCTGACGGCTGGAGTCCAGGGTGACGGGAAAGCCAAGGCTTACGCACTACTATACTGGCTGCAGATCTCGTGATGGGGTTTCCTCGGGCTGGCCCCCACTCTGCCCTTCAGAAAGAAACCAGATCCAGGGTGCAATGACATGAGGCGTCAGGAACCTCCTATTCCTCAGACCGCAGAGGTTTGAGGAATAGGATTCGGGAAAGCAAAAAAGGAGGGCTGGTTTCCCGGTCTTTATCAGTCAGGTCCCTGGCCAACGCCCTGCCGTAAGCGTTCCTGGACTCTCTCAAAGAGATCCGGAACCGGGACGCGTAGTCTCTCTCCTCCGGCCCTGCAGCGTCATTACATGCTCATGGGCCTGTGCGATCAGCCGTCTTGAGTCCTCGAAGGTGGTCGATCGCCTGCAGTGTCTCGTCGAGCGGGAGCCACCGGTAATCGATGTGGTCCTCCTCTGAGAGGAGCACTTCTTCTTCAGGGGTCTCGACCAGGTAGTAGATGACCTCCTTATAGACCGTAGTCCTCCGGCGCTGGAAGAGGTAGAGGTAGTGAACCGCCTCTCAAAACCCGGGGATAAACGTGGCCCGGGTGATCCCGGTATCCTCCTCGAGTTCGCGGGGCACCGTCTCCTTCTCGCTCTCGCTGCGTTCACCGTGTCTCTTCACCAGATCCCGGTGCCCGGCCCTGTACTGCAGGATGAGATACTGGAGATCCCCTATCCCGCCGGAAGACGACCGCCCCATACGACCTCTCCTGCCATTGATCTTTTCAGCCCTTTGCAGGAGATCCACCGGCCTTCGCGAGTTCGCGCCCGACGGCCCGGAAGTCCTCTTCAAGGGCATCCTGGTATGCCGGGTTGTAGAGCGCGGCGGCAGGGTGGAAGGTGGGGATGATGCGGACCGGATGGCCGAAGAGAATACCTGAGTAGACAGCCCCCCGGATATCCGTGATCCGGTCAAACTCGATCGCCAGGAACGAGAGGATGTACCTGCTCGAGTGCCGGCCCAGCGTCACGATCACCTCCGGTTCAATGATCCGGATCTGCTCCTCAAGGTAGGGAGTGCAGATACGGATCTCCTCATCACGGGGGTCGCGGTTCCCGGGAGGTCGGTGCTTGACGATGTTTGCGATGAAGACCTCGCTCCGTGATAGATCGATCCCTGCAAGGAGATCTTCGAGCAATTTTCCGGCGCGACCCACGAACGGCCTCCCGGAGAGGTCTTCCTGCTTACCGGGCGCTTCGCCGATGAGCATGAGGCGGGCCCCGGCGTCTCCCTCCCCCGGGACGGCGTGGTGGGTGTTCTCCCAGAGGGGGCACTTCCGGCATTCGCTGATGACGGCGGCAAGCCTCTCTACCGCCTCCTGTCTCCCCGTCTCCTGCACCATGCCCAATCTATTGATGATATCTCGTATAATCATCTTATGTATTGTGTTTCGCCGTCGGCTTCGGCGAACTCCCGGGTCAAAGATCTACCTGCTGCAACCGGTGCTGTGCAACAACGGATCCACCCATCAATGGGAGGGACAGGCCTCGGCATGTCATACGAATGGCAAAGATCACTATTGTGAGCCCCTATTTGACACCGCCACC
>LFRN01000209.1 GCA_001512375.1 Candidatus Methanoculleus thermohydrogenotrophicum
AGGCGACCGGGTCTATCTGAACCGGGAGGCGTTTCGGCGGGTGCTTGCGACGGGGTTTGAGGGCATGGACCTGCGGGCTCCGGTCAGGAGGGCGATCCTCTCGGCGCTCGGGGAGCGGGATGAGGACGCGAGCGTCTGTGTTGACGCGAAGGGGCAGCCTGAACCTGACCCCGCCCTCCGGGATACCGAGAACGTCCCCCTGGGGGAGTCGGTCTACGGCTACTTTGAGCGGGAGGTGAAACCCCATGTCCCTGATGCCTGGATCGATGAGTCGGTCGTCGATGCGAAGGACGGCGGTGTCGGGAGGGTGGGCTACGAGATCAACTTCAACCGCTACTTCTCCACCTACACGCCGCCGCGGCCGCTTGCCGAGATCGAGGCGGAGATTAAGAACCTGGAGGCAGAGATCCTTGGTATGGTGCGGGAGATGATGGGATGAGGGTCCTTGAGGCTGTGCGCCGGGTGCTTGAGGAGGAAGGTGGACCCCTCCACTATAAGGAGATCACACAGCGTATCCTCGACCAGGGCCTCTGGAGAACAAAAGGGCTGACGCCGTGGGACACTGTCAACGCCAGGATCGCGGTGGATATTAAGAGAAACGGGGAACAATCTCAGTTCTATCGCGCCAGCCCCGGCGTATACGGTTGTCAGGGGGATGGGCACCCCGGCCCCTCTCCAGAGCCCGGGCCTGCCGCTCGCATGTCCTTCCTGGATGCCGGTGAGATGGTACTGGAAGAGTATGCCGACCAGGAGCCGATGCATTACCGGGATATCACCCAGAAGGCTCTGGA
>LFRN01000137.1 GCA_001512375.1 Candidatus Methanoculleus thermohydrogenotrophicum
ACGTAGTATGGTGCACCGTCTACAGGTTAATAGTTGTCGATAAAGTTAGCGCTTATGGGGCGTGCCCCCTCCACGGTCCCCCCAGGATGATAGCCACCACGGTCCACAGCATGGGGTAAGAGCCTGGGGAGCAGGCTGTTTTCATGCGTGCAAGTCTCTCGCTCCATCCCATGAACGCTCTACACCCCTTCGCAATCTTCTGCGTGAACCACGCCAGAACCCGCAAAATAAGGTGCAGTGCTCTACTAGAATACACCCGATTTGCTCACGAAGACCGGAGCCGGGCGAGCATCCGCTCTTTCTTCGCGATCGCTGCCTCCGCCGCACGCGCAACCCCGGCCTTCATCTCCTCGAAATCTCGTTTGTCCCCGTCCACGACCTTTTTTACGGGGGTGTAGGCCGACTCCCTGAACCGGGGCGAAAAGTCCCGGATCCTGCCGTCGACCTTGAGGACTGATTCAGCCGCTCCCTCCTCGACGTAGCCGATCTCTTTCATGGCGACACCTGCCGACCCGACGACCTGCTTGATTGCGGGCGCAACCTCGGGCGGCGCGGCGACCAGGAGGGCGTCGAGGGAGACGCCGAGGTAGTCGATCTCGAGGGCATCGAGCATGGCAAGGACCTTCGGCCGGACGAGCGTCCGGAGTTCGTCCTCCTCGACGACGATCCGGCAGTGAGCGGTCTCTGCCATCTCGTAGGCGTCACCCCGGAGCCCGCCGTTCGTGACGTCGGTCATGGCGTGGATATCGGAGAGGACGCTACTTGCGAGGAGCGCTTCAGAGGCTTTCAGGAACTGGAGGTTGATCGTCTCGTTGACCACCTCAGGAAACCCGGAGTAGATCGCGGCGGTGGCGATCGTCCCCCCGCCGGCCCCCTCGGTCATGAGGAGGAGATCGCCGGGCTGGATCGCTTTCCTGGCGGTGAGATGCCGGGCGACGCCGACGGCGCCGACGCAACCAGTCATCCGGGAGCCGAGCACCATATCCCCACCGATACGTAAGGTAGAACCGGTGACGAGGGGGACGCCCATGGCCTCGCCGACGGTGGTGACTCCTGCCGTGTAGTCGAAGATCTTCGCCACATCGCCATCGTCGGCGACGTGGATATCAGAGAGGAGCGCGACAGGTTTTGCCCCCATCACGTAGATATCCCGGAGCGTCGCCCGGGTGACATGGAACCCGGCCAGGAACGGAAAGTCTGAAAGGCGAGAATGCATCCCGTCGACGGTGGTGATGATATAATCGCCCCCGGCACGGACGGCGCCGGCGTCGTCCATCTCGTCGACGCCGACCGCCGCCGTAGTCTGGCCGATGATGCGGGCGAGCTGCCGGTGGGCGAAGAAGTCCCCGGCGCCCCGTGAGCCGACTCCGAACTCCCCCATGCTGGAGCCTGAGGGCTCAAAGGTGAAGAGATCGCCAGAGAGCCCGGTCGAGTTCTTCGCCTCGAGGAGGACCGCCCTGGCGAATGCCTCGGCATAGGCCGGGGTTATGCGGTTGCGCTTGATTGCAAGGATATCTCGGGAAAGGAGGCGCACGATCTCGTCGTCAGGGGTGCCGGCGGCGAGGTGCCGGCGGCTGATCTCTTCTACATCCATTGTACGTAGTGATCGGTGCGGGACTAGATAAAAGGTCTTCTCTGCAAAGGTTCAAGCAGATCCGCGGTAAATGTTGAGGGATGACGGGTGCGCAGATAGTCTCCGCCTGCTCCATTGCTGGTTCGGACTCAGGGGGAGGGGCCGGCATCCAGGCAGACATCAAGACGTTTACGGCGCTCGAGGTCTTCGGGCTGACGGTTATAACCGCGGTGACGGCCCAGAACACCCGCGAGGTGCGGGGGACCTGGATGCTCCCCCTTGAGGCGGTGCGGGCCCAGATTGAGGCGGTTGTCGATGAGTTTGTGATCGGGGCCTGGAAGACCGGAATGCTCGGGAACGCCGCAAACGTCAGGGCGGTCGCTGAGGCCCTGCCCCTGGAGGCGCCCCTTGTCATCGACCCGGTGATGGTATCGACATCAGGCCACCGCTTGCTCGATGCGGATGCCGTTGCTGACCTCGTCGACCACCTCATCCCCCGGGCGGAGATCGTCACCCCGAACCTCCCGGAGGCCGGGGTTCTCGCAGGGATGCGGGTTGTGGACCTGGACGATATGACCGAGGCAGGGCGACGGATCCTGGATCTCGGCGCCAGGGCCGTGGTGGTGAAAGGAGGACACCTTGCCGGTGATAGGGCGGTCGACATCCTGGTTGACCGCGATGGGGTTATGGAGGTCTCAGGAAGGCGTTACCCCTACTCAGTGCACGGGTCAGGGTGTTGCTTCTCGGCGGCGCTCGCCGCGTACCTTGCCCGGGGGATGACGACGCGGGAGGCGTTCTTTGCGGCCCGGGAGTTCATCGACACGGCCATCGGGCGAGCGGTGGGAGGCCCAGGGGCGCTTCGGATCGTGAACCCTGGAGGAGGGCACATCCGCGGGCGCTGAGAGTGGATGAGAACCACCCCGCGCTCATCGGCGCGGCGCCTCCCGGCTATCGTCTCCACAGGCTCAAAGGGCTGTGTTCCATCTCCATGCGGTGATATTCATCGCAAGCATTGCAATCTCGATCGGCAACAAAACCACAGGAGTCTTTTTCACGATACTTCCACAGCTCGAGCACATTGCGTCGTGTTCCGGGAATCGATTTGAACGAAGTGCATGAAAGATACGAACAGAATCGTCCCCATGACACGTCATGGATGTTTCTGCGAAGCCCGGTGGACTTGCCGTTATCTTCACGATGTTCGGGCTCTGTTAGAGAGGGCTATATCACCGACTCTCATCGACAACCAGGTACTGTCCGGGGGTTGCGGGGAGTATTTCAACAGAGATCTTTTTCACAGTTTGTTATTGTTACCTGATAGAATTAGAAATAGTGTTGACCCTGGATGGAACTAAATACGGAATTTTAATAACTGACAACCCGTAAGTATTGTACAAATGGACGAGATCGACGCTGCGATACTTCGGGAACTGCAGAAAGACGGGAGGATGTCTATGGCAGCGCTCGGCTCAATTGTTGGCGTCGCACCGTCGACGGTCTTCAAGCGGATCGAGAAACTGAAGAAAGCCGGTATCATCGAACGGTTCACGATCGCCATCAACCAGAAGTGTTTTGAGCACGCCCTGATCGCTTTTTTGAACATCAGGGTCCACCCCGATGAGAAAGCAGAGATCGAGAATTTTATGCGGGATCTTCCGGGCATTCTCGAGGTCTACGAGGTACTGGAACCGGGAGATTTCTTCGCCAAGGTCCGGGTGCAGAACATCACCGAGTTGAAGCGGAACGTGCTTATGCCTCTCTCCAGCCTTCGCGGTGTGAGTGATATCCAGACGATCATATCGGTGAGGAAGATCAAGGAACAGAGTTAGGTGGAACCATGCAGATAGAGGTCGTGCAACAGATGTTTGCAGTCGTGACGCTTCTTATGGGAGCGCTTATTATCGCCATTATCTCCAACGCCTACCGGATTGTCAGGCAGCAGACCCTGCTTCTCTTTATCTACGGATTTTTTATCCTGATCATAGGGATAACGTTTGCAGATCTGGTGAGCATATTCACGCTCGATGAATTTATCACCATCTGGTCAACTATCTTCTCCCGTATCATGGTAATCCTCGGCCTCTGCGTGATGGCCTATGGTGTCCTGAGAGGCTGAGATGCGGACTGGTACCTCTTTTGCCCGGGACTGGCAGCTGATCAAGGTTGCCCGGGCGCTCCAGCGGCATGACGTCACCAGGCCGCTGGTGCGCGAGCTCCTCGTGGATGCTCCTCCCGCCCTCGCAGAACAGGTTGCTGCCATCTCCGGGCGACTTGGCGAGGAGGACGGAAGAACGCTCCTTACCCGCAGTGAGGAGGGGTTCGATCCCCCGACCCTGATGGAGGGGCTTCTCCTTATGTGGGGGATCCCCTGTGAGGCGAAGAGGGCCGTCGGTGGGGGTACCGTGATCATCCTCGGTGATATGGCAGCGGTCAGGGAGGCCTTCGTGGATGAGCGGGTGGCTGCACCCTACCTGGCCGGTTACGCCCGGGCGCTCCAGCGGGATGCGGTCTTCAAGCACGCAGCTGGCGGCAGGATGACGATCAGGTTCCCGCCTCGTGGGGAGTAGGCGAGCAAGTTTGTTCCTGCGAGAGATTGCAACAGCGTTGAACACTCACTCGCTTCCAGCACCACAATTACTCAATCAATGATACAGAAGGGTAGGCGCTCTGCCACGTTGAGATGGTGTTGTTCATGCCTGGAAAACAGAAATTGGTCAACCAGCGGCATACGGTCTGACTTCCCAGGCCGCAGTGATATGTACCGTACGAGCCGAAGGAAAGAATGCGAGGGATGGGATTCGAACCCACGGACCCCTTTGGGAGTGGATCTTAAGTCCACCGCCTTTGGCCTGGCTTGGCTACCCTCGCGCGAGAGGAGTGCCTTAGCACCCATAACCATTATCTATGAAATGTATTAAGCCCGACGCCTCTTACATCAGTTTCCGCACCACCCGGGCCAGCCGGTGCATCCCCTCCACTATCTCTTCCTCGCCCACCGCCGAGAAGTTCAGGCGGATCGTATCCTCCCCGCCGCCATCGACGTAGAACGGCACCCCGGGGAGGACCGCGACGCCTTCGTGCACACCCTCGCGGAAGACGTCCATCGACGAGACCCCCTCCGGCAGGCCCGCCAGGAGGAACATCCCGCCTTCGGGGGTGGTGTGGGTCATCCCCGGCGGCATCAGGTCGTCAAGGAGGTCGCAGACCAGCCGACACTGCCTGCCGTAGACCGCAGAGACCCGCACGACGTGGGCATCCAGGTCGTGGGTCGAGAGGTAGCGGTGCAGGAACATCTGGCAGAGGAAGTTTGAGTGGAGGTCGGCAGCCTGCTTGGCGACGTTGAACTCCCGGAGGATCGGCTCAGGCGCATATATCCAGCCGATCCGCATCCCGGGGGCAACGATCTTCGAGAATGACCCCGACATGACCGTCTGGTCGGGGAGGTAGCGCTTCACTGGTGGCCGGGGCTTCCCGTCAAAGAAGAGCTCGCCGAAGGCGTCATCCTCGTAGAATATCGTGTCTGTGCCCTCGAGGATCTCAGCGACGCCCCGGCGCTTTTCCTCCGAGTAGGTCCTCCCTGAGGGGTTCTGAGAGTTCGGGATCCCATAGAAGAACTTCGGGGCATGCTCCTGGACTCCGCGTGCAAACGCATCCAGGTCAGGGCCGTCCTCTGCAAGCGGGACCGTATAAAAGGCTGGCTCGTAGAGGGAGAAGGCCTCGATCGCGCCGAGATACCCGGGCCGCTCCATCCCGACAGCATCCCCGGGGTCGAGGAAGATCTTTGCGACCAGATCAAGGCACTGCTGGGACCCGTTCACGATCTGGATCTCCTCAGGCGTCGCCGGGAGCCCGAGCCTTCGGCGGTAGCGGTCGGCGATAAACTCCCGGAGCGGCAGGTAGCCGTCGGTCGTCGTGTATTGAAGCGCCGTCCGCCCGTCTTCAGTAAAGACCGCACGGGCCGCATCACAGATTCCTTCAACATCGATGTGGGCAGACCCGGGAAGGCCACCCGCAAACGAGATCACCCCGGGGATCGCCGAGACCCGGAAGAGCTCATCAAGGAACGATTCCGGGACCCGCCGCATTCGACCAGAAAACCGGTAAACCATGTACCTAATACTGGGCGTCCCGACAGAAAAATACCGGGTATCCCGGCCTGCTGCTGCGGGGCAGATAACAGTCCTGCAACTACTGGAGCATGATATAGGCAAAGACTGAGAGCAGGAACGCAAGCACCAGGATCATGAAACTGATCGGAGTGATGAACGCAAGCATCGCATTCACGGTGCTTGCAAGCTGCGAGACCCGCTGTGACCCGAAGACGACGATCCCTTCGCACGAGGCCGTTGCCACCCCGACCCGTGCCGGGGCAAGATCTTCGATCGCCTCCCGGACCGCCTGTTCCACGTACGGGACGATCTCCTCCACCGGCACGGCATAGCCGACCGGGTTCTTCCCGCTGACGGTGTTTACCGTGTGCGTATCAGTGGTCATGATCTCCCCCTCATCCACGTAATCGAGCACCACAGCGAGCAAGGACTCCCGGACGCCCTGCGCCATGTTGTTCCCGTCTATCAAAACGTAGGCCGCCCGCTCACCCGCGGCATCAGTCACCAGAGCCTGCACTCCAAGCGACCCGAACCCCTGCTCCCGGGAGAACGGGATACGGACGTGCGAGACCCCGACCGCGAGCGGCTCAAGCGGCAGGTCACGCGCGACCCGGAACCCCTCGCGCGCGGCTTTCATGTACTCGGTCGCGATCCGCGTCCCGGGGAGGATCGGGGAGCTCACACAGGTCATACAGTTGTGAGCGTCTACGAAGGCGATGTGGGAGAAGGAGCCACTCCCCTCTGCCATTGCCATGATCACCATCCCGATCGCGTAGTCGAGATCCTCAGTCCGTTCCGGAGAGCGTGTGCTCACCATCAGGAGGGCATCCCCAAACCGCTGGCAGAGGATCTCCACAGAGCCAGAAGAGACCCTGACCGGTCGGCTCGCGGCGGTCGAGTAGCAAAGCCCCTCCCGGGACGCCTCAATGGCGCTGACGATCTTTTGGATCTCGCTCTCAGAGACCAGGTTGAAGTCGTGGGTGGCGCATCCGTGAGCGACCAGTGTCTCAGCATCAAACGAGTCGTGGAGAATCCCGGGAAGGTTGCCGCCGCCGACATCCCCCATCGGCCCGGGATGGACGTTTGGAACCGTGAAGAGGATGTCCCCTCCCACGTCGCGAGAAAAGAAGAGGGAGACCTGCTGGACATAGACCTCCTCGCCGATCTCGCGGAAGAAGTCCTCCATCCTCTTTGAACCATCGGTCAGGTGAGCGATGAAAGTGTTGAGGAAATTGAGCCCGCTGATCTGGAACGATCTCTTCAGCGGGCGCTCGATCAGCCAGATCAGGAAGACAAAGACCAGCCCGAAGACCACCTGGAGGAGGAGGGCGTAGGGGACGAACCCGGGATCAAAGATCCAGGCTCCGACCGCGATCCCGACCCCGCTCTGGATAAACGCGGGAAAGATCATCCTGGTGATCCGATAGTCAGCCACGGCAACAAGAACCAGCATCCGGATGCCGAAGACCAGGCCAAGCGCGCCCGCGTAGAACGTCGGAAGGAGCGCCCGGCCGAAGGTCAGAGCTGGAGCAAGGCTCAGGATCACAGAGAGGACCGTGCAGGTCAGGGCCAGGAGAGCAGACCGGTTGTAGGTTATGACCCGGCCGAAAGCCTTCACCATCGGCACCGTCAGCAAGAAGGCAACCAGTGCCGGGACCGAGAACCCGAGGGTGCCAACCAGGAAGTAGCCGTTTCTCGCGCGGTATGCAGCCCCGTCGATGAGGAGCCCGAGCACGATGATAATTCCGAGCGATCGCGGCCAGGACGGCGCCGAGAAGAAGTATCGAGTGAGCCGCTCGATGCGCACATCAGGGCCGGATTCCATCAGGCGCCCCCCGATGCCGGCATCTCCCCGCCGGCGATCAGCGCTGTGCACCCCATAATTCAGTTGAACGTTTTTCCGGGTTCACCAAAGACCTTCCGGTAGCGCCCAAGCATCCGGTCCCAGTCAGGGAGGTTCGTCTGGGTCCCTACCTTCTCGACGACGAAGGACGACACCACCGCACCAACACGGCAGCAGTCGAGCGGAGCGTAGCCTTTCCGGAACGCCGTGAGAAAACCCGCCCGATAGCCATCACCAGCGCCGGTGGGATCGACCGCCTCCACCCTGACCACCGGGACATGGTACTCCCTGCCCTCCATGCAGAGCACGCTTCCCTCCGCCCCCCGGGTCGTGACC
The DNA here is from genome assembly GCA_001512375.1 of Candidatus Methanoculleus thermohydrogenotrophicum. GTDB lineage: Archaea > Halobacteriota > Methanomicrobia > Methanomicrobiales > Methanoculleaceae > Methanoculleus > Methanoculleus thermohydrogenotrophicum. Next base: position 7,862 of record LFRN01000137.1, read on the forward strand.
ACTATGGGGATCGACGCGACGAGCGCCGTTCGCTCCAGACCAAGCATATTGCACATCCGGTTCATCTCGTGGTTGTTCGAGAAGAGAATGTCGATGTTGGCAAGGATGATCTCGAGCTCGTCTGCGCTGTAGCAGAGAAGATCCTGGCCCGGATCAAAGGAGGCGAATTTGCTCTTCTCGGCCACGCGGACGTTGAAATCCGGGTCAGCCGTCGCCATATGGACAAAGTCGAGGGCTGGGGCCTCCGTACGGGCGAACTCGGCTGAGGCACCCCATTCAAAGAAGGTCTCCTGGTCGCCTGCGTCGTCCGTGAAGACGTACGCGGTCGCGGTCCGGGCACCCTCGACCACAACAAGGTCCAGCTCAACCCCGAGACCCTGGAGCCAGCGTTCGTAGTCGCTACCCGGGAAATCGGCGCCGACCGACGAGATCAGCCGGCACTTCTCCCCGAGGGTCGCAATCCCCGCCGCGATGTTTGCCGCCCCGCCGCCGAAGTAGACCTTATGATCCGTGATATAAGTCGAGTTATGCCTCCCGGGAATGTCCGGAACTCGGAAGAGGTGATCAATGGCGGTGTGCCCGACGACGGTTATCAGAGCTCCTGCACCTCCAGGACCTTCAGCGGTACATCGCGGAGCGCCTTCCCGACGACCGACTTTGCTATCCGGGTCGCGTGTTCTTCTGATTCTGCCCTGAAGACCTTGATCTGGAGCATGAGCCCGACGAGGGCGGTATTGGCGACTATGAGCGCGCTGCTCAACCTCCCCTCGCAGTAGGGGCAGACGCTCATTCCCGCCTCGATCTCCACGAATTTTGCCGAGGGGTTGAGCCGTTTCCCGGCCTCGCTGATCGCGATGCTCACTGCATCGTCCATAGATTTAACGTCTTTAATAATCCACGCAGATTCAAGCGTAACCAGATAATCAGACATAAGCTCGTATTCTACCAGGTCTCACGGTGTATATGCTCCTCAACCGGCATCCGTCCCACAGGCCTGAGCGGCGGCACCCCCCTGCCGACCGCGAGGAGCGCGATCGGGCGGACGTGCCCCGGGAGTCGAAGGATTGCACGTACATCATTCTCGTCGAATGCCCCGGTCCAGCACGAGTGGAGGGACCGAGCATGTGCGGCAAGCATCATATAGGTGCAGGCGATGGTGGCGTCCTGAAGCGCGTAGAGGATTCCTCGCTCCCCGTAGTGCGACATGGATCTGATGTAGTTTGCACAGACCACAAAAACCGCCGGTGCCTCCCTGATGTGATCCTGCTCGAGGGCTGCGAGCGCGAGGTCTATCCTGATATCCTCATCGGTGACGACGACGACATCCCAGGCCTCACGGTTTCCGGCGCTCGGCGCCGTGCTTGCGCAGGCCAGGATGTAGTCAATATCCTCCGGGTCAAGGGGCTCCCCGGAGTAGTTACGCACCGATGACCGTGCTTTGAGAAAGCGATAGAATTCAGAGGAGTTCATGTTCTTTGAGCATATCCCATGCTGCCTGGGCTGCGGTCGTGACGGCGCTGACGGCCTTGCCGATCCGTTCCGACGCAGCGCCCAGTTCCATACTCTCGGTCAGGCTGATCACTTCGTTGAGATGGTCGATGGCCTTCCGGAACTCTCTCCTCTCCGTATCGCCATACGCGAATTCAAGCTCCGAGCGGATCGATCCGAGGAGCAGCAGAAGCATCCGCTTTCCGCCGGGTTTCTCCTGGATCGGGAACTGGATCAGCGCAGCCGTCAGCTGGGACGCAACGATCAGTTCAGATTTTGCCCGTTCGGCAAACTGATAGGTCCTGATAGCGGTTTTAAGATCCATACCACATACTGTAACCCACTAGTATAAAAAGTATTGAAGGGGGAACGGGAGGGGTTATCTTGATTTCTGTTTGGTTCCGAGAGCCGACGTCCTGGAACGCGGTATTCTCCGGCGTATCCGCACATCCATTGTGGAGGCACCGCCCCTTCTGCCCCGGCCCCGACCACCACGGCCGCGGAAATCCTGCCCTTCCCGCTTCATCAGCCGGTTAATATCAGCCGCCGGCTTGAATCGCTGGTTCGGACCGGGTTTTTTCACTTCAGCTTCTCTTGCGGGGACGAGTCGTATCTGCCCCTTCACACCCTTAACCTGGGCCCACTGAGTACTTCCTGTCTTTCCCATGGATAAAACTCCTTCATGATTATGTAAAGGCTCGATGATAAAAGTGACTGCTCCCCCTCTCGTCGGGGGCACCCAGAGTAATTCAATCCGGAGATTGCAGTCCCAATCTCATTATAGTGATCGCTGCATTCTGGTCACGATCCATCGCGAACCCGCAATGAGGGCAGGAATGGACTCAATCAGACAACGTCTCTGCGACGATCATCCCACATCTGGAACACTGCTGAGATGTGTTTCCTGGGGTTTTCCAGGGTCACCCGCAATGCTTTTTGCCAGAAAATGGTTTTTTCTGCATGTTTTTGATGTTCAGGTCCTCGAACACAAGACTGAGGATACGTGAAACTGTCGTACCGTCCCTTTCTCTTGAATCGGAGGTTCCGGGTTTTTCTCCAGCCTTCACCCGCCGGAAAAAGGCTTTGAAAGCAAGGTCAACACGCATCTGAACATTCTGAAGGACCGGTGAATAAACTCCTTTTAGCTCAGGCCGATCCTTCTTCCATCGGGTCAGGATCTACTTATTACTCTCGCAGAGAGATCGAACACTCTTCCTGTTCCCACGCATTTTTTGCTATGCGAGCATATCGTTATAGACTCCCCGACAGATCTCCAGCGTCTGCTCCATTTTAGGATCAGGATAGGGCTAATCCCCGTCATTTTAATGGTGGGATACAGCCCGTCCACAGAAAAGTGTAGATACATATGGTGCATATCCTACCATAGGATGGTAAAGCAGGGCCATTGGATAAGTGCAAGAGGGTGTGTATACAACGTGAATTATCACTTTGTATGATCAGTAAAATACCGCCGGAAAGTTCTGGTCGGTGATGTTGCCGAGACGCTTTCAAATCTTCATATCTCAATCGCTCAAGACAAAGGGTTCATCTGAACACTCAGGAAGTCATGCCCGATCACGTCCACCTCTTTATCACGGCCCATCCAAAATTTGCTCCTGCCACCATTGTTAAGATCATGAAGGGGGGATCACTGCCAAGAAACTCTTTGAACAGTATCCGTCCTTGCGAAACGTGTTGGGGGAAGGTCATCTCTGGAGCCCGTCATATTACGTTGGAACGTGTGGGGATACGACAAAGGAAGTTATTCAGGAATATATCGAGACTCAGAAAATGATGTAACCATGCCGGTGAAAGCGTATCGTTATCGGATCAACCCATCGAAATCTCAACTCTCCCAAATGGAGCAGACGCTTGAAATTTGTCGATGGGTCTATAACGAGACGCTTGCAATGCGAAAGAACGCATGGGAGCAGGAACAGAGAAGTATTTCTTACTACGAATCAAAGCGCCAAATTCCAATCTGGAAGAAGGAGCGCCCCGAACTCTCTACGGTCCATTCTCAAGTCTTACAGGATGTTTCTCTGCGCGTTGACCTGGCATTCAAAGCTTTTTTCCGGCGATTGAAGGCAGGAAAAGAGCCAGGGTATCCTCGATTCAAGGGAAAAGGACGATACGACAGTTTCACGTACCCTCAGTCGGGATTCAAACTTTATGGAGACCGCCTTCGCCTCTCGAAGATAGGGGATGTGAAGATCATCCTCCACCGTCCGATTGAAGGAACGATCAAGACCTGCACGGTCATGCGTTCTTCGACCGGGAAGTGGTATGCCTGCTTCTCGGTCGAGTATGATCCAACACC
>LFRN01000136.1:0-4580 GCA_001512375.1 Candidatus Methanoculleus thermohydrogenotrophicum
TGCAGCGATATCGGGATCTGATTACCTGGTTCTCGCAATGCAGATAAAATCTCTTGTTTTCCAGATCACGGTAGCCCCCGAGGGGGGAGCGAAGCGACTGTCCCGCCTTTGAAGGACGGCGTCTCTCTCTGCTCCCTGCACGCCCCACAGAGATAAATCATCCACCGCCAAACCCGTAAACATGGCGATACGGGTGCATGTGTGGATCAGCGGACTGGTACAGGGTGTCGGGTTCCGGTGGGCCGTGGAGGATGAAGCCCGTGCCGAAGGGGTCACGGGCTGGGTCAGGAACCTCCCGGACGGCCGCGTGGAGGCTATCTTTGAGGGTGAGGAGGGGGCGGTGCGGCGGGTGGTCGAGTTCTGCCGGCGTGGTCCGGCCCTGGCCCGGATCGATGACGTGCAGATGGTCCACGAGGAGTATTCCGGAGAGTTTGAAGGGTTCTCCATCAGGCGATGATGAGGGAGGGCAGATCCCCATAAATACCAGTGGCGACCCCTGGAAGGGTATGGCGACAGATGCAGAACACCACCAGATCTTTTCCGTGATCCGGGAGCGTCGGAGCGTCAGGAACTACACGGACCGCGAGGTTCCTGATGAGAGCATCCAGAAGATAATCGCTGCGGGCATCCAGGCGCCGACTGCTCTTGGGCTTCAGCCCTGGCAGTTTGTGGTCGTCAGGGACAGGGACCTGATGCGGCAGGTCTCCGACTACTGCAAACCGATCCTGGCAGAAAAGATTAGAGAAGAGCCCCGCCACCCGGAGACAGAAGCATTTCTCGCGGCGCTCAGGGACCCGGCGTACAGCATCTTCTACAACGCCCCGGTGCTGGTCCTGGTTCTCGGCGCACGGGAGGTTGTATCAAGTGTCATCGACTGTGCGCTCTGTGCAGAGAATATGCTGCTTGCTGCCTGGGCGCTCGGTCTTGGCAGTTGCTGGGTTGGCTCCGCCACCCTTGTCGAGCAGAACCCCCGTCTTCTCGCAGCGCTGAGGGTCCCGGACGACCACCAGATTGTGGCGCCGTTGATCTTCGGTTACCCTGCCCTTCTGCTGCCAAAACCAGAGCGGCGGGAGCCCCTGATCACCTGGGTCCCATAACCGCCTCCCGGTGGTCGGGACTCGCTTACCCGGTTACAGGGCACGCGACCGCCTCGATCGGGATGATCGGGAGCCTGATCTGCTGCCTGCCCCGGATGAGTGTCAGGGTTGCTGGTTCTCCGATGGGCCAGGTGGCGAGGAACCGGTGCAGGTCGTCCACGCACGCCACGCTGGTGTCGTTGATCGCGATGATCAGGTCACCCGACCGGAGTCCGGCCCGGCCGGCGGGGCTTGCCCGGGAGACCGAGACGACCTCGACCGCCTGGTTTCTGGAAAGCCCGAATGCCCGAACGAGCGACCGCTCCAGTGGCCGCGACTGGCCGGCGATCCCGAGGTAGCCGCGCCGCACTCTGCCGTCGGCGACCAGTTGCGGGAGGACCCCGGCGGCGGTGTTGGACGAGATCGAGAAGCAGATCCCCTGGGCCATGGGGATGATGGCCGTGTTGATCCCGATGACCCGGCCGCGTGAGTCCACCAGCGGGCCGCCAGAGCTGCCGGGGTTGAGCGGAGCGGTGTGCTGGATGATGTTCTCGATCAGGCGGCCGTCCCGGCTCCGGAGCGCACGACCAAGGGCGCTCAGGACGCCCGTCGAGACGGTCGAATCAAAGCCGAGCGGGTTGCCGATCGCTATCGCGAGCTGTCCGACTGAGAGTGCATCCGAGTTGCCGAACCGTGCGTAGGGGAGCCCCCCGGCATCGACACGGAGCACGGCGAGGTCGGTCGCCGGGTCGGCCCCGATCAGGCGTGCAGGGAGGGCGGTCCCGTCCGCCATGCTGACCTCGATCCTGCCCATTCCCTGGACCACGTGGTTGTTGGTCATGATGTAGCCTTCCGGTGCCACGATCACGCCTGACCCCGCTCCCATCTGTTCACTCCTCCGGCCCTGGAGGGTCTTTCCCACGACAACACTCACGACCGCAGGGCCGACTGACTCGACGACCCGGACAACCGCCCGGGAGTAGGCGTCGAGGAGATCAGCGTCTGACTCTTCGGTATCAGGGAATGCCCGGGTCGTCCCTTCTATCCCGGATCTCAGAGGAGAGCCGTCCGCCTGCAGGATAGGTTTGTAATCTATTTTATCCATCACGATATATATTTTAAAAATTAATGATAATCTACTTTCTGCACAGGAGCATGGAACAACACATGAGCAGCGCACGGGATCGCTCTCTTCCCTGCCGCGCAGGGTGCCGGTCCCCATGATCCCGCTCCCGCCGCAAGAATCAAATAGGCACAACCGTCATTGTTCTCGCATGCTCGAGACAGCTGCGATCGAGGTGGATGCCGTGGGGGCGGAGGTGCCCGGGGGAACCGCAAGACTGGTGCCGCAGCCCGGTGATGTCTACGATATCGTGGAGATCAAGACCGATCGGAGAACGACCACCTGTCGCTACCATGGGGTGGAAGGAACCAGCGGCGGGATCGTCATGGTCGACGGTGCCGGAGGTGGGTTTGAGACTCCTGCCAGGGGACCGTATCCCCCCGACCTCCCAAACCGCAGGATAAGTGCGCTCCGGGTCCGTTACCGGCGCCCGACCGACCTTGTGGAATCGACCGTTGCGCTATCTCGAGAACCAGGGGGTCCCGGCGATCGGGCTGGTCGGGCACTCGTCCGGGGGAGCGGTGGAGAAGAATGACGATTCGTGAGTTCAGGTTGGAGCGGTTCCTGGCGGAGCGCGAGTTCCGGGCGTCCTATGTGCTCGGGGCCTCAGACTGCGAGACTATGAGCGTGCAGGAACTCCTCTCCCTCGAGGCCGGGTCCGAAGACGACCTCCTGCGGCTACGGCTCGGCTACATCGAGCCGGCGGGGAGCCCTTCGCTCCGGGAAGCAGTCGCCGGGCTCTACGCCAGTGTATCACCCGATGAGGTCATCACCTTCAATGGAGCATCTGAAGGGATCATGGCGTTCATGAACACCGCTCTCCGGCCCGGCGATCATGTCATCGTCCAGTTCCCCGCATACCAGTCGCTCTACGAGGTTGCCCGCTCGATCGGGTGTGACGTCACGTTCTGGCAGATGGATGAGGAGAAGGGCTGGAGCCCGGATCTCGAGGGGTTGCAGGACCAGATCCGGCCTGCGACGAAGGTGATCGTCATCAACTCCCCGCACAACCCCACCGGCTACCAGTTTCCAGAGAGTGATTTCCGGGCCCTGGTCCGGTTCGCAGGGGACCGGGGCATCACCATCCTCTCAGACGAGGTCTACCGGTTCCTCGAGCACCGGGCCGACGATCGCCTCCCGGGCATGGTCGATTTACCGGGTGCTCATGTCACGCTCGGGGATCTCTCAAAGGCCTACGGGCTTGCGGGCCTCCGCATCGGGTGGATCGCAACCCACGATCGCGACCTTCTCCGGCGGCTCGCAGGCTACAAAGACTACTCGACCATCTGCAACAGCGCCACGAGCGAGTTCTTTGCCGAGATCGCGCTCCGCCACTGGGAAAGGATCGTCGCCCGGAACCTGAAGATCGTGCGGCGCAACGTCGAGCTGCTGGACGACTTCTTTGGGGCCTGGAGCAACCTCTTCTCGTGGGTCCGCCCCCGGGCAGGCTCGACGGCGTTTCCCCGGCTCATGGCCGGGATAGGCGCAGAAGAGTTCTGCACCGATCTCCTCAGGTCTGCAGGCATCCTCCTCGTCCCCGGGACAGTCTTCGAGCACGATGACGCACATCTGCGGTTCGGCTATGGGCGACAGGATATGCCCGAGGCCCTGGAGCGCCTCGATGATTATCTCAGGACCCGGTTTGGCTGATCCCTGCCGGGTCGGGCATCTGCAGGTATCGCCGGGCGGCGCAGGGGTCGTCGGTTGCAAAGCCGTCGACGCCGAGCCGGGCTGCTTCCCGGAATTTTTCCTGTGTATTCAGCGTCCACAGGAAGACGAGCAGCCCTGCCTCCTGCGCCTGCTCCACAACCTCGCGGGAGACCCGGTCCCACCGCGGGAGGATGATATCGGCCTGCACCTGGCGGGCGAGCCCGATGGGATCACCGATCTCCTTTGAATAGATGAGACCTGTCTGGACTCCAGGGAGGAGTTTCTTTGCCCTCTCCACGCTCTCCGGATGGAACGAGACCAGGATGAGCCGGTCAGGCATCTGGTCCATGAGCATTGAGGCGATGATCGCCTCGGTCCCCGGTTCCTTGATCTCCACGACAAGCCCGGTTCCACGGTCGCAGACAAGGTCGAGAACCTCCCGGAGCGTCGGGATGGTCTCCCCCTCCCCGGCGTCCAGCCTCTTTAACTCCTCGACGGTGTAGTCCTGGACCGGCCCGGTTCCATCTGTTGTCCGGTCGAGGGTTGCGTCGTGGATCGCAACCGGGATTCCGTCTCTTGTGAGGCGCAGGTCGACCTCAACGAGGTCGGCGCACTCGATACCTCTCCGCAGGGCCCGCAGGGTGTTCTCAGGCTCAAGACCCCTGGCGCCGCGGTGTCCGATGATGAGCATGCCACGCTCAATGCACCCGGGACCCGATATAGGTGGCGGG
>LFRN01000136.1:4705-6609 GCA_001512375.1 Candidatus Methanoculleus thermohydrogenotrophicum
GAGGAAGGATCGGGGTCTTTGCGACGCAACTCGGGCTGATCGCCAGGTACGGCAGGGATTACCCGGACGTGCCCTACCTGGTCAAACTCAACTCCAGGACCAACCTGGTCGCGACCTCGCAGCGCGACCCGGTCAGTTCGGGCCTCCACCATGTCAGGCAGGTGGTCGACCTCCGGGACAGGACAGGGCTTTCGATCCTCGGCGTCGGCTACACGGTCTATCTCGGGAGCGAGTACGAGGCGCTGATGCTCCATCAGGCGGCGCAGGCCGTCTACCAGGCGCACCAGGAGGGGCTTGTCACGGTGCTCTGGATGTATCCCCGGGGCAGGGCGGTCAAGGACGAGCGCGACCCGCACCTGATCGCCGGCGCGGCCGGGGTCGCGGCGGCGCTCGGGAGCGACTTTGCGAAGGTGAACCCGCCAAAAGGGGGGGTTGCGGTCGACGCGACGCTCCTCCGTGAGGCGGTGGCGGCCGCTGGCAGGACCGGGGTCGTCTGTGCGGGGGGCTCGCAGGCCAGTGTGCCTGAGTTCCTGCAGCAGCTCCATGACCAGATCCATCTCGGCGGCACGGTCGGGAACGCAACCGGGCGGAACATCCATCAGCGGTCGCTTGATGAGGCGGTCCGGTTCTGTAACGCGATAGCAGCGATCACCCTCGATGGCGCGAGTGTGGATGAGGCGATGAGGATCTACCGGGGAGGTGAGTGAGGCGATGACGACGGTCGGTGTCCTGACGGGAGGAGGGGATTGCCCGGGGCTGAACGCGGTGATCCGGGCGGTTGTGCGGACCGGGGCGAAGTACGGGTTTGATACCATCGGGATCAGGGACGGATGGCACGGGCTGATCGTCGGTGACGTCGAACCGCTCACCGACTACTCGGTGACCGGGATCCTCCCGAAGGGCGGGACGATCCTCGGGACGTCACGGACGAACCCCTTCAAGAACGAGGCTGATGTCCAGCGGTTGCGCGACAACATCAGGAGGTTTGGGATCGATGCGCTGGTCGCTATCGGGGGTGAGGATACCCTCGGTGTCGCGAACAAGCTCTCAGTAATGGGTATTCCGGTGGTGGGGGTCCCCAAGACCATCGACAACGACGTCGCCGCGACCGACTATACCTTCGGGTTCGACACCGCGGTCTCCATCGTCACCGAGGCGATCGACCGTCTCCACACGACGGCAGAGTCCCATCACCGGATCATGGTGGTGGAGGTGATGGGGCGGCATGCCGGCTGGATCGCGACCATGGCCGGGATTGCGGGCGGGGCAGACCAGATCCTCATCCCGGAGGTTCCGTTTGACCTCGACGAGGTCACCCGGCACCTCCAGGCGCGCTACGAGAGGGGAAAGATGTTCAGCATCGTCGTGGTCGCCGAGGGTGCCCGGCCGAAGGGGATGGAAGCGGCGATCACCCAGTCGGCCAGGACCGACGAGTTCGGACACGTGACGCTCGGCGGCGTCGGGACGTTCCTGCGCGACGAACTCGAGAAGAGACTCGGGATGGAGACACGGGTGACGGTGCTCGGGCATGTCCAGCGGGGCGGGTCCCCGACGGCGCACGACCGGGTGCTTGCGACCAGGTTCGGGGTGGCGGCGGTGGAACTCGTCAGGGAGAAGGATTTCGGGAAGATGGTCGCGCTCCGGGGCAACGATATCGTTGCGGTCCCGCTTGAGGAAGCGGTAGCGCACCTCAAGACCGTGGATATGGACCTCTACAAGATCGCCAGCATCTTTTATGGGGGGTAGTCTGCCCCGCCGCTTTTTGCCTGCGTGGGGGGTAGGGTTGCCCGGGACACGGCGCTGCAGGAGGATCCGGAACTGGATGCCAGGATAGACCAGAACCGGTCCTTCCCCACCAATCCTGATGCACTGGACCGTGGTGGCTATCACCTCTGGGGGAGGGG
>LFRN01000136.1:6717-8441 GCA_001512375.1 Candidatus Methanoculleus thermohydrogenotrophicum
TCCCTCAGGCACCCTCATTCCGCCTGAGGTTCGCCCGTACAACCGCACCGGCAACCCCGGCGGCGGTCCCGAGGATTATGTAGGGATACCCAAGAGCGATCGCCACCATCCCCGCAAGCCCGGCGACGAATCCCTCACCATGGGATGCGATCCAGAGGAACGGGAGCGAAAAGAGCCCGGTCCCAAAGAGCGCCGTCAAGAACCCAGCCTCGAGGCCGTCCCTCGTCTCTCCTCCGGCAGCAAACCCCGCGATGAACCCGCCGACGATTGGAGTGACCATGAGCAGCGGGCCGAGGAAGTCAATGACGAGAACTGAACTGACGAGGAGGAGAGTTGAGGCGGCGATGATGACTGTGCCGATACCAATCCCGAGCCACCGGGTCCGTTCGCCCGCCCCCGGGGTTCCGCCTCTCCGGATACTGTTCCGCACCGCCGTCCCGACCGCCCCGCCGATGGCGTTGTAGGGGAGGAGGAGTATGGTGAGGACCAGAGCGTAGAAGCCAAACGTCGCCCAGGGTGGGGGATACTGCGGACTGCTCGCTACCAGGCTCTTGATGGTCGTCGCGGAGGCCACAAGCAGGGCCATGACCACCCCCGATACGGCACCGGTGATGGCGCCGTCCATGATCCTGCCCCGGGTCAGGAGCCCGGCGACGAGGCCCCCGCCGAAGAGAAACGCTACGGTCACGACCGGCCCGGGGAGAGCCTCCAGCACACCGGAGAGCAAGGCGGCACCGATCACCAGCGCTCCCAGGACCGCCCCAATAGAGCGCCGGACAGCGGAGGTTACCATGCGGAGATCTCGCCCTGCCGTCGTTTGCCTGTTTCGGTTCACCTCCGGGGCGCAGGTATATCATGGTGCAGGGAGGTATGGGACTCGCATCAGAGAACATCCCTCACCCTGACCAGCCATGAGAGACTGCTACCGACGCACCGTCGCCTTCGTCCGGGAAATCATGCGCCAGCCGGTGAAGGCCGGACGGGACCTCCACTTCTCCGACCTCGTCTTCTTCCTTCGGTTTGCCCGCCCGGTCTGGAGAGTTGGCGTGCTGGCCCTTCTAGCGACGGCCCTTGTCTCTGCCGCAAAGACGGTCCTCCCGCTCAGCACCAAGTTCTTCATCGACAACGTCCTGCTGGGCGAAACCCCGGATCCCGGAAGCCTCCTTGCCGGGGTCGGCGGGCATCTCTCGTCGCTCAACGTCCTCATCCTCGCCCTCCTGGTGCTCGGCATCTTCATCGGCGGCATGGACCTCATCAGGAACTACTGGATGGCGCGGTTCAGGGAGGATTACGCCTTCAACCTCCAGACCACGCTCTTTGAGCATGTCCTCGGCTTCCCGCTCTCGTACTTCAAGTCGCAAGCAACCGGCTACATCCTCTCCCGCCTCTCAGACGATGTCCAGATCCTGCAGTACACCGTCTCCCAGTACCTCCCCCAGATCATCGCAAACGCCCTCTACGTCATCTTCGCCTTCGCGATCCTCTGCACCTTAAACCTCAGGCTGACCCTCGTTATCCTTGCCTTCATCCCGCTCTACCTCCTGGTCAACGCCGTCTTCATCAGGAGGATCCGTGCCGCCACCCACCGGGAGCGCGAACGGCAGGCCTACGTCTCGCGGGACCTTGCCGAGGTGATCACCGGTATCGAGACCGTGAAGTCGCATGCCGCTGAAGACCGGGAAGTGCGCAAGGTCTCCAGGACGCTCCGGGAGATGGTCAATGCC
>LFRN01000124.1 GCA_001512375.1 Candidatus Methanoculleus thermohydrogenotrophicum
GGATGAGGGATAGGATGTCCACCACATTGTCACCATATAGTGTATGTAACGTAAGGCGTATTAAGGGATGATCCCGAAATCGCACAGTGGGGTAGGAAACACCGGATACCGGTGCGTTCCTTACGCATCTTCCGCCCTGAATCTTGGACAGGACGCCGGGGATACCGGCAAACGGCTACGGGATCCACGAGGCGCCATACTCCAAAAAGACACAACCTGTTCCACCCATCCTGAAAAGGTACGGCATACCGCCCTTGTTGGTCTCCATCCATGCGGACTCTATTTCAGCCTCATGGGGTTCACACGCACCATTGTTTCGCGTGTTACTGACCACCCGCTCAAGCATCAGGATCCGCAAGGTAGAATGAAACCCACTACTCCGTGATCTCCTCACCGGAGCTCACCATCGCCACGATCTTCCCATTCACGTCGCGCAGGAGGGCGTTGTGCCAGAGGATCTGCCGCTCCCGGCCGTCTCGAGTGACGACTGGACTCTCCTCGTAGGGGAGCGGTTCGCTCTCCCCGGCAACCAGGCGGGCGAAGTTCTGGGCAAGCCGGTCGCGGAGGCGTTCCGGGACGACTGTTGCAAACCAGTTCTTTCCGGTGAGGTCTTCCTTGGCATACCCCAGGATCTCATATCCTCTCTGGTTCACCAGGTCGATGGTACCGTCCGCATTGATCACCGCGATCATCACGCCGGCAGCGTCTAGATATCCCTGCGCGCGGTCACGCTCGGCGATCAGGCGGTCTTCGGCAGCGACGCGGTTGGTGACGTCCTCCGCGATGCCGAGCACGTACTTCAGCATGCCCCGGGAGTTGAAGATCGGGATCCTCTTCACGGATAGGATCTGGCCGTCCTGGAGGTGGATCTTCTCTTCCCGGACGTCCGATTGCTCCAGTGTCTCCTGGCCCTCACTGGTGAAGAAAGCCGCCATCTCGGGGGGGAAGAGGTCTCTGGCCTGCCTCCCGGTCATCTCCTCCTGCGTCATCCCTAGGAAGGTCTCGGCGGCCCGGTTTGAGAAGACAAACGTGTTCCCCTGCACCTCCTGGACGAAGACCATGCTCGGGATGTTGTTGACTACCGAGTAGAGGAATG
>LFRN01000185.1:0-329 GCA_001512375.1 Candidatus Methanoculleus thermohydrogenotrophicum
GCCGGGCCCCCCTCGGGGCCGCGAAGCGCGAGATCAGGCGGTCCCGGATCTATGCGTATCTCCACCGGGTCGAAGGACCCGAGGATCTAGCGCAGACCATCGCCGGACACCGGAGGACTTATCGGAAAGCCGCGCCCACCACTGCGTCGCCCTCCGCTACGACTCAAATGAAGGAGCCGGGTGAAGAGCAGGGCGACGGGTTCCCGCCAGGGGGCACGGAAGGCGTCCTGGAGGGGCGGAAGCAGGTCCCTGAATTCCACTGTCAGAACGGCAGCGTTCTCGTACCCGGATGACCCGGGTAGGAGACGGGGCGCATACCGCGTGTCCCT
>LFRN01000185.1:498-1154 GCA_001512375.1 Candidatus Methanoculleus thermohydrogenotrophicum
GAAAAAAAGGTCAGGATGGAGAGTATAATCCCTAAATCGTGTGGAGCCTGGCTTGAATGTACGCCGTGTGCAGGAGATCCGTAAAGGCGAGGGCAGGGGACCCTGGTGTTCCAGGGGTTATATAATGTCTTCTAATTTCATCCAGTCCGATGCCGGCAGGATTTCTTGATACCACCCCTCCAGGTCCTGCGTATCGCGAAGGCCAACCCGGTTTCGGACTGCGACACCCCCGCTCTCGGGGCGGCCCCCGCCGCCATCACGTGACAGAAGCACTTATCAGGCCTGAAAAGTAATGCCAGTCTACCCTACCGGCAGTGGTCACGATGAAGACAGAGATACCCTATGATCGATTCGCCCACGTCCCGGAGCGGATCTTCGGGCTGGTCGACCTCGCCTACAACCTCTGGTGGAGCTGGCACTCCTCAGCGACAGTGCTCTTCAAACAGCTGAACCGGGCTGAGTGGAAACTGAGCGGCCACAACCCGGTCAAGATGCTGCTCGAAACCCCGCCGCGGTTCCTTGAGCGGGCGGCAAAAAACCCCGAGTACCTCCGTCGCTACGACATCATCATGCTCCGGTTCCAGCAGTACATGGAACCGACGACGAGCTGGTTTGCGCAGCACTACCCCGGACGGATGCCGCTGACGATCGCCTAC
>LFRN01000169.1:0-820 GCA_001512375.1 Candidatus Methanoculleus thermohydrogenotrophicum
CCGCATCGGGGCCACCCTGAGGACGACCGATACCAGACTCCTCAGGGGGTTTGCAGCCCTCCACGCCCGCTGCGGTATCGACCACATCCAGGTCAGGGTCATCCCCGGCAGGACCTTCAACCGGGACCTTGCGACGATCGCAGCGGCCGGCATCCCAGCGACCGTCCACGCCCCCCACCACGGCCACGGGGTGAACCCCTGCGCCCCGGCGGCCTATGACGACCGGCCGCTCGCCGAGATCAAGAAGCATGTCGAGCAGACCATGACCCAGACCCTCGAGGCCGCAGACGTCCTCGGCGCAGAGACGATCATCATCCACGCCGGGTGGTACGAACCCGGAGGACGCTCCGCCGCCCTGGAAGAGTTCACCCGGTTCCTCGACCGCCACTTCGACCCCCGGCTCACCCTCGAAAACCTCCCCGCCGTCTTCCGGGGCCGCCCGATGCTCGGAACCACGGCCGAAGAACTCGTAGATCTTGCAGATGGAAGAATCCGGGGGTTCTGCCTCGACTTTGCGCACCTCTACTGTGCTGCAAACTACCGGAACATCCCCTACCCACACTCCCTCAAACCCTTCCAGGCGCTCACCATCCGCCACTTCCACCTCTCAAACACCGAAGAAGGCTCCATCGCCGACCGCCACCTCCCGCTCGACCACCCCGGCTGCGGGCTCCCGTTCCCGGAGGTCGTGCGGTGCATCCGCACCCACCCCGCGGTCCCGGTAAGCCTCGAATACCGCAGGCCCGCCGGGTTCTATGAGGCCCAGATCGCGGTCTTTGATGCGATCTACAGGAAGTACTCCTGAACGATTTGTCCTGGG
>LFRN01000169.1:855-1826 GCA_001512375.1 Candidatus Methanoculleus thermohydrogenotrophicum
GCGGGAGCGATCCCATCCGGAACTGGGCACGCCCCGGCGGTGATGAGCGAGTGAATCATTTTGCCGGGCATGCACTTGGTCTGCATTCGAGGCCGTTGAGGCTCCCGGGTAGATCCAGGGGGTCTCAACCATGTGCGCAAACACTGTCTGCGCAATTTCCTCTCCCCCGTGGAAATCCCCATACTCCATGACCGTGTATGGGCAACTATGGTTACAATTATCCAGCTTCGGCCAGAGACAAAGTCCCGCCTGGACGACATGAAAATCCACCCCCGGGAGAGTTATGACGGGCATTGAACCGCCTTCTGGACAAGGGCATATGACCCAGGACCATTAAGCGAAGAAACCACAAAAAAGATCGAGGAGGGAATTGCAGACATACGAGCTGGTCGGGGTCGCCCCTTCGAGGAGGTTGTTCGGGAACGGGGCCTTGAATGATCTGGCGACTGACCATCCTCCCGGGTGCCGAGCGAGATTTCAACAAGATCCCGGATCCTGACGCCCAACGGAATAAGTGGTGTCGGTAGACGGCATTCATCCTCCGCTGAAATGGGGGCCTTCTGCCTGTTTTCATCGTAAATTATTCAGCTCTTCTACAGTCATACCGGCCTGTTTTAAAATGCGTGACAGGGTTGAACGCTTAACCGGTTTGTGCATAGGTACCGTTAGTTTCAGTGTTTTATCCGGCAGGCGTTTTTGCAGACGGATATGGCTGCCCCGTTGGCGGACCACAACCCACCCATCCCTCTGAAGTGCCGCAACGATTTTGTCATAATTCAGAACAGGGACCCTGCTCATACGGCAATCTCAATCTGCTCGACATTTTCATTAAAGACTAAATCGTCCTCAACTGCTTCAAGATACAGGTCAATCGCTTCCCTGATATTTTCTAGTGCTTCTTCCCTCGTGTCGCCTTCACTAATACACCCCGGAAGGCTCGGCACGTAGACGGTGTACCCTCCTTCCTCACT
>LFRN01000071.1:0-7660 GCA_001512375.1 Candidatus Methanoculleus thermohydrogenotrophicum
GGAAGAGGCTGGCTCTCGTGTGATCCTGGTGAACCCTAGAAACACGTCACAGCGATGTTCCAGATGTGGTATGATCGTCAAAAAGACCCTCTCTGATCGAGTCCATACCTGCCCACATTGTGGGCTGATGATGGACCGCGACCAGAACGCGGCGATCAATATAACGAGGTTGGGGCTGCAATCTCCGGGCTGAGTTACCCCGGGTGCCCCCTCCTCTCGTAGGGGGAGCAGTCACGACCTAAACTGCGTACCTATAATCACTGGATATTCCGAATATTCGTTCGAACAGGTCTTTCACTCCAATCTTCTCCAGAACCACCTGCGTCTTCTTCTGACACTCCGAGTACCAGATCTCCTGTTTCATCAGCATCTTTCTGGGGATCCATCCAGGTGTACCAGGCCCGCAGCGGCGCCCATGAGTTCTTCAGGATCCCCAGCTACCTCCTGGAACTCCCCCGCACGGGGAGGTTCATGGGGGCCGGAGATGGAGAAGATCGTGCCGGTTTAGATCGACGAGCGTCCCGCAGAGATAGGTGAAGAGATCTCCGTACTCTCCTCTCATCAGAGGATATCCCTCACTCCTCGCTGTTGATGAGGCCCTGGATCATGCACATGAGAATCAGGCCGGAAAGCGGCACGACGTGGGACCGATCATCGACGCGGATGGTCAGGTTAACGTTATCCAGGCCGGTGTAGTACTCTGTCCTCTGTTTGCCGTCACGGTTGATGGCGAGGGCATCCTTGTAGGGCTTGAGACCGACGATCTTTTTGAGTGGAAAGTTGATCGTGCGCTTCCCGCCGGCAAAGACCAACCGCCTGTTCGTCAGCGTGAGTGTGCCTGAATCGATCGCCTTTATCTCTTCATGTGATTCGCTCCTGGATCCAAACCCGGATGTCCTGAAATACACGCCCTTTGCAATCCTGATACTTGGACCGCCCCCGCCTCCGTATGTCTTCCGCACAGAACGCGGTTCTTTGAGCGTCACCCCCGGTATGACCGCAACCGCGCGCTCACCCCGCTTCAGGAGGACTGCATTCGACTCTACCCGGAGTTCAGGGACGAACCCTCTCTGGAACTGTTCAAGCGCGTACTCGAGGTCGAGCTCGCGCTGCCTGGCATCAGAGGCACCGCCGTATGCAATCCGTTGCCATTCATCAGCCGTCAGGGTTTGCTTGCCGTAGTTCTTCCAGATGGGGTTGGACCGGTCAGCCACCCCTGAGAACGTGAACGTATTCTCACCCCCGGAGGTGAACGTCGCCCCACAGTCCGAACATGAGTAGATCTCCCGGGACGTCAGCCCGAGAAACCCCTTGTTCATCGTCTTCGATAAGGGATTTGCCCGGCATACAGGGCACCGATCTGACCACGACCCCTTTACCGTGGCAGGCTTCACTTCCCCGGCCAGCAGCCCCCCACAGTTGCTGCAGTACCTGCCTTCATCCTCAAAACCACAGTCTGGACATCGCATACCTCACCACCTCATCCCCCTCATGCCTCCTCCCATCCCCGGAGATGATCGCGCATAGAGCCGATTAGAGGATTCGCTTCCCTGCCTCTTTAATGCTTCTGGAATACCCTGAGGGTGAAGAAGAGGCCGTTTAGGGAACGGGCGCACCCGGCAGGAATCAAAAACCCTTATACCCTTCCCCATCCGAGGACTCTTTACCGGGGCGCCCTGGTGAACCAGGAGCCCCACCTGTGAGGACATTCCATGCAGATCCCGCCAGAGACCCTTGACCAGATGGCCCGGAGGATGGCCGACCGCGAACTCCTCCTCTCGCCCCGGGCGACCAGGGACGCCGGGTACCTCCGAAGATCTGGCCACAAACCCGAGGAACCGGCCATCAGGCCGCCGTTCTCCCGGGATGCTGACCGGATCATCCACTCGAAAGCCTACTCGCGCTACATCGACAAGACCCAGGTCTTCTACCTCGTCGAGAACGACCACATCACTCACCGCGTCCTCCACGTCCAGCTCGCTTCAAAGATCGCAAGAACGGTCGGTCGGGCCCTCGGCCTGAATGAAGACCTGATCGAGGCGATAGCCCTCGGTCACGACATCGGCCACGCCCCCTACGGGCACCTCGGGGAGGAGATCCTCGACAGCCTCTGCAGGGACCATGGGGTCGGCGGGTTCATGCACAACGTCCAGAGCGTCAGGTTCCTCGAAGGCGTCGAGGACTGTGACCTCACCCTGCAGGTGCTGGACGGGATCCTCTGTCATAACGGCGAGGTCCATACCCGGTCTCTCAGGGTCGAGGGTGAGGCTGACTGGGACTCGTTTGCCGAAAAATTGAGGAGGATCGAGGGTAGGGGCGACGCCCTCCCCTTCACAAGCGAAGGCTGCGTGGTCAGGTGCGCAGACAGCATATCCTACCTCGGCCGCGACCTGCAGGACGCCCTCGAGGTTGAGATCATCGACGACCGGGATCTCGAGGAGTTCCCGGAGAACTGCATGGAACTCTTCGGCATCACCGGGAGAGGGAAGAAAGCGTTTCGGGAGATCAACCGGCGGGTGCTCGATGTCCTCATCAGGGACATCATCGCGTCCAGCTACGATTCCGACTGCATCGCCCTCTCAGACGAGGCATCAGCATCTGTTGCGGCCTTCAAGGACTTTAACATACACCATATCTATAAGAATGGTAAGCTCCGGAAGAACGAAGAGAAGATCCGGGTCATGTTCCGGTACCTCTTCGACCAGATTCTTGAGGATATTGAGGGGGAGCACGAGGACTCCCCGGTCTATGTGGAACTGATCAATGCCCCGTGGGTGTCCCGGCGGTACATCGATGCTGCCGCACCGGCGGAACTCGCGAGGGACTTCATCGCCGGGATGACAGACCGCTACTTCGAGCAGATCTTCCGGCAGTACATCCTCCCGGAGCGGGTGCACTCGAGATACCAGGGGTGGTGAACCTCCGTGGCCGGTGGTTGAAGGCGGCCTGTCTTCTCATTATCTCCTGAATCTACCCGGAAATTCTGTTTTGGACCGATGAATGTAACCCAAAGGTTCCTATACATTCATATATTGCTATGAGGCAATGCGTATTGATGAATAAACAAATCCTCATCCTGGGTCTTGTTGGGGTTCTCGTCCTGGCAGCAGGGTGTATGGGGCCTGGTGGCCCGAACCCTAAGATTGTGGAGGACTCTGCAATCAAAGACATCAGCCTCTCCAAAGGACTTGTGTACAGCGTGAACGTGGTGATACAGAACGACGGGGCTGACGGTGACGTCACCGTGACGGCGAAACTGATCGATGAGGAGAAGGGGTTTGTCCGGGACCAGGTCTCGACGGTGGTCTTCATCCCCTCAGGGGAGACAAGGAAGGTTAGCCTCACGCTGGATGGGGATGTTGCCCGGAAGTACCGGCATAGCGTTGAAGTGAACTGACCCGGCTCATGTGGTGGGAGAGGTCTTCCCCCTCCCGGCGGGCGTCTCCCTGAAGGCAAACAAGATGGTTGTGGGGTAGCCCCACCGAAACCTACATCCCTGCGGTGCTCCAGACATAGGGTGAACAAACCACAGGGAGGCGTGATACTATTCTGACAAACCCGGAGCGATGCCCGGCTGTCCTGGTCCACGGGTGGAGAAGTCATCCCGGTATCTGGAGGCCTCTTCTCCCCCGACTCTCAGACGCGGCGGTGTCCTGCTGGAACTTCGACCACACAGCGATGCAGAACGCCGGAACAGAGGCGATCGCCATCGCCCTGCGGGACTACATCCACGCAAAGCGGGAAGAAACCGGGTACAGCGGCCCGGTCGACCTTGTCTGCCACTCGATGGGGACCTGCATCGCCCGCTACCTGCTAGAGGTCCTCGACGGAGACGCACAGGAAGAAAAGGTCCGTCTCCTGGTCGGGATCGGCCCGCCGAACAACGGTTCATCGATGGCTGAACTCTTCAACGACCCCGAAATGGGCCCTGAGGTGATCCGGAGTCTTGCAGGCGTCTTCGTGCCGCGGGACTACGACCCCCAGGACGATACCATCGTCCAGGAGTTTCGGCCCCGGAGCAGGACCGTTGCGACACTCCGGGCCGCGGGCACCCGCGATGATGTCGCCTACCGGATCATCCTGACCGCGAACCTCACCGCGACACCGGCATTCTTCCCGGCCTTCAGCGGCAGGACATGGGAACTCACCCGGGACGGAGAGTGGCGAACGACGTACGCCGGCGACGGCATCGTCCCCCATGCCGACTCGTACCTCCCGGGAGCAGGCCTGGATATCCTCCCGCGAGACCCAGGGAGCCTCGCCTGGAACCCGGAGTATTACTCTCATACCTGGTTGCCGAGGAACCCTGAGGTGATCACGCGGATCACAGAGTATCTCTGTAACCCGGACACCGTGCCCTGCGGCATCTCTCCTGCACCGCAAAATCCCTCGACACCGATTTTATGGGCGTTCGGGAACCAGTCACCGTCTCAGTAAGGCCGCTCGTGCAGACTCTGCCCTGGTGCTGATCGCCAGCTCCGGGCCCTCCGCGGTCTTCCATGTCGCCTGTTTGATCTGCCTGTGCGCGTCAGGTGTCCCGGACAGGTGGCAGCCCGTGCCCCGGCGGCAGGAGCAGCGGTGCTGGTGGTTCGAGGTCGAGAACCCATCACCTCGCTCAAAGCAGCATTTCATCTCGCTCAGATGCGGTGAAGATTCGCCAGAGGTGAATAACCCCATCCTCTACGGATGGCGGCTACCTCGTTATCATCACCCTCCCCGACGAGCCTGTGGACTCGCTCCCAACAGGGAGGGGGATGATAGTCGGGAAGCCTCCCTGCGCGAGCGGGGGGTAGTTCACCTATAAGTATTCGGCCAGGACGTCCTTCAGTTCAAACTTGAACGGTCCGAGGCTACCCCCAAAGTTCCCAGCGCTGATGAATTTCACGCCCGGCACCTTGGTTGCGGCTCTGATACCCTCTGCCATCGCGACCCTGATTGCGTCCTCATCGACGCCGTCGATGACGATCTCGTAGATCGCCTTAACGCCATCAGGCACCTTGCTGTTCTCAACTTTGTCTTTCAGCGTTGGGCAATAGGCTTCGTTCGTGCTTGCGTTCATGAACTTGTACTTCTTGCTACCGACCTTCGAGCCGCTCGCAACGATGCCACCGGGGAAAGGCGTGATGACACCGGGGACACCGCTGATAGCGTCGACCGCCGCCTGCGCGCCCACAAGGGCCGCCATCTGGTTCTCACCCATGATGAAGAAGTTGCCGCCGGCGACACCCTTGACTGCGCCGAACTCCTCTTCACCGATATACTCCCCCTCCATGATCGGGATGGCCCATACAGTCCTACCACCAACCTCACGCTTCTCCTCAAACCCGTCGCCGAAGAAGTGAAGCTTGACCGGGAGCTTCTCCTGGACCTCGCCGACGACGTCGGCAAGACCGTCAAAGACCGCCGTCGTTGGTGCGGTGAGGACACACTCTGAGAGACGCTCTATCACCTGTGTCTTGAGGTTCTTCTTGCTCGCACAGATCATGATCGCATACCCGGGACGCCCGTCCGGGGTATCGTCAGGAGAGACAAAGCAATCAATGCCTGCTTCTGCCGGACATCCTATGGTGGAGGTGGCAAACCCAACGGCCTCCACTGCGGCCTTGTATGCCCATTCCTCGGTGACGGCGGTGATAATAGGCCGTGCAACCCAGATCGGGAACGCCTCTGCATAGGTATCATCGATAGTAACACCATTCAATTCCATAGACAGAATACACCTCGTTTGCTACAATGTCACGACGTGGACAGAATAAGGTTTCTTTTTTCCTCGCCCACGTGGGCAGGGGGGAGGGCTTCCGGGGCCTGGTTGTTGCCTGGTCCCGGGATATACAGCATGAGCAGACGACGGGAGGCACCGACGGATCGGCGCCGCGCGATCCCTCGTTACCCACCATTCCGTGAAGGCGCATCAAGTCTTCTTTGTGTGGGGGTGGAGTTTCGCGGCCCTCTGAGTGGGCATCCTCAGGTGCGGAGATGGTGACGCGGTCCCTCGCGTTGTCGCAAAGGCACGAGAGGGCAAAACGCGATACGTGGGATTACCGGATGCCTGGAGCAGGAGTAATCCCAGAATCCGGTAACGGATTGTAAAAGTGAGACGCCCACGTAATCCCATACCTGTTACAGGGACCAGATCTTTAGCGCGCACCTCCCTGTCGGTGACTCCATATGGCAGTTAGTGTATGCAGTCGCTCCTCCCGGGTGGTCAAACGGGGACTTTCCCGGCTGGCGGGCACGTGCAATCAAATATGGATAGAAAAATAAACGGAGGCAAGAAACGGGTACCAATCACGCCGCGCGTTTAATTCTACATTCCCGGAACTCATAACGAGCTGTGCTCAAACTGGTTGTATTTCAATTAAAATCTGAAATAGAATGAATTCTGTGGATTGGCATAAACAGGCTCGTTATGTGTTACACATAACGAGGTGTAAATTGATTGCTTTGATTTCGAAGGATGATTGGGATTTAGGGGGCAATAATGGCGCGGGTCGATCGGACTCGTTATGTATTGCCGGGAATCCAGGTTTAATTTTGGGCCTGTAAGAGGGCAAAAAAAGCATACCTCTGTTTTTAGAAGAGATCTGATTTGATCTCATCATCAGATCGTACCAGCCACTGTTTTTCATCAAAAAACTTGCCATAAGATTTATGGGTTCCGGTTTGCCTTCCATGGTAAGGACGCATTCGGAGAGAGTGTTTGCGGCATCGAGTTAACCCAACAATCTTTTCGAATTATAAAAGTTTGGTGATAATCATTGTTCTGGAATATAAGGCTGCCGAATTTCAGAAAGTTTATGTATATTCCTTGACAACTCTGTTCATATCGATTTTTAATCGATCAGATCTGGTGCGTGATAACCATGGCATTTGCATTGCACGTCAACATGGAACGATGTACAGGCTGCAACAACTGCGTGGTGGCATGCCCGGTTAACGCTCTCGAGCTCTACACCGAAGATCCGGTAACCAAGGAGAAGATATACAAGGTAAAGAACGGCAAAGCCGTTATCCTTGATTTCAACTCTGAGCTCTGCGCCGGTTGCGGCGTATGCGTCCAGGCATGCCCCTATGGAGTCATCAAGCTTGTAGGACCGTGGGAGACCCGGGCCGGAGCCCGGAAAGTGGAAGCCTAGGAGTGATACTAAGACATGGCACTGTTTCCAAAGTATTCTAAGACGCGAGAAGGACAGAACGTCGTCATGGAGCAGAGACTCCTGAAGGCAGTCAACAACCTGATCCTGAACGCAGAAACCTGTACAGGCTGCGGGATCTGTGTCGACACCTGCCCCGAAGAGGCAATTGTGCTCGGACCTGTTGGTGCGACACGCCGTGGGGCAATCGACTACGCAGAACCTGTTGATATCGACCCTGAGAAATGTTCGTACTGCGGCGTCTGTGTGATCATGTGTCCCTTCAATGCGATGACACTCAAGATCGACGGAGAGGAGCGGCTCCCGATCCTCGAGAAAGAAGGATTCCCCACATACGACATGGTCACCACAATCGACGATGAGAAGTGCACCCGCTGCACCATCTGTGACGAGGTCTGCCCGAGGGACGCTATCATTCGCGATGTCCCTGCATTTGAGGGCGGCGACGAGGCCGGCAAACCGCGCCAGTCCGCGCTGGAGACCAAGACCACGTTCACGGTCGATAC
>LFRN01000071.1:7739-10847 GCA_001512375.1 Candidatus Methanoculleus thermohydrogenotrophicum
ATCACCGTTGAGCGTGAGATCATCAGCAAAAAACTTCCTGGTAAGGTTGATATCCACGAGGACGACTGCTGCACCTGCACATGGTGTGTCCAGACCTGTCCTGAGGAAGCGATCACCGTCGAGAAGATCTTCGAGGGAGAGATCGAGATCTACCCTGAGAAGTGTCCCGGCGGCTGTTCAACCTGCGTGGAAGTCTGCCCCTGCAACGCGCTCTACCTGCCCTCCCCGCTCCCTGCAAAGGAGATGAAGGGAATGATTGAGCCAAACATCGCAATTAACAAAGACTTCTGTATCTTCTGTGGTGCCTGTGTCAACGCCTGCCCAAGCGAAGATGCGATCATCCTGCGGCGGACTGCATTCAGGATGGAGGAGAAGGATACGGACCTCTTCAGGGATATTAAGAAGAAGCTACTCACCACAAGGACGTCGAAGGTGAAAGAGACCACCCCCGGAAAAGTTGAGGTAAAAGTCCTGGGAGAAGTGGAGGCAGCGTGAGGGATAGCCAATGGCAGTAAAGAAAGATTATAAGGACCAGAAACTCGCTGAGAAACTCCGGGATAGAAAGTACTACATTCCTGACAGCAACCCCGAGTTCATCAAGGAAGTGGAGAAGATCGGACAGACGGCTGCCCACATGTGCTACCAGTGCGGCACCTGCACCGGCTCATGCCCATCGGCACCCCGGAGCTCGTACCGTATCCGGCTGTTCATGCGCAAGGCGATCCTTGGGCTGGATGAGGAGATCCTCACTGACCCCGATCTCTGGCTCTGCACAACCTGCTACAGCTGCACCGACCGGTGTCCCCGGGATCTCGCGCCGACGGACGCGATCATGGCGATGAGGAACCTGGCGTTTAAGCGGGACATCGTGCCGCGCAACTTCCTCAAGACAGCTCAGGCGATCTACAGTACCGGCCACGGGGTTCCTAACAACGATACAAACCGGGCTGCACGCGTGAAGCTCGGCCTGGAAGCAGAGCCTGAGACGACACACAAGTACCCCGAGTACCTGCCCGGTATCAGGAAGATTATGGACCACTACCACCTCAAAGAGGATGCGGACAGATTACTGGCGGAGGGTGAGTGAAACCATGAGCAACAGACATCAGTACGCATTCTTCCTCGGATGCATCGCACCGAACCGGTATCCCGGCATCGAGGCGGCGGCAATCAAGACCAGCGCGAACCTCGGCATCGACCTCCTCCCCCTGAAGGGCGCGAGCTGCTGCCCGGCACCGGGCGCATTCGGCTCGATCGACTTAAACGTCTGGTACGCGATGGCAGCCCGAAACGTCGTGCTCGCCGAGCAGATGGGCGTGGATATCGCCCTAGTCTGCAATGGATGTTACAAATCCATCTGGGAGGTCAACCACAAACTGAAACAGAACGATGAACTCCGCGACGGGGTCAACGAGGTTCTCAAAGAGATCGACATGGAATACAAGGGAACCGTCGACGTCTGGCACCTCGCCGAGCTCTACTACGACCCAAAGATTGTGGGCGTCAAGAAGGTCGCCGACAGCGTCACGCGCCCCCTGACCGGTGCGAAAGTAGCCGTCCACTACGGCTGCCACCTGATGAAGCCTGCAAAAGAGCGGCATTTCGGGGACACTGAGAACCCCATGTGGATGGAAGAACTCGTCGCCGCTCTCGGTGCCGAACCGGTCCAGTACCGTAACAAGATGCTATGCTGCGGCGCCGGCGGCGGTGTCCGCGGATACGACCTGGCACATGCGCTGGATATAACAAACGAGAAGATGATCAACCTGCAGGAAGTCGGTGCTGATGCGCTGACCGAGGTCTGCCCGTTCTGCCAGCTCCAGTATGACAGAGGACAGATCGAGATTGAGGAGAAGTTCGGCATCACCTGGGGGCTCCCGATCCTGCACTACAACGAACTTCTGGGACTGGCGCAGGGAATGAGCCCTGACGAGCTCGCACTTGACCTCCACGCAGTCGATGTTGAGCCATTCCTGAAGAAGATCCTGTGAGGTGCAAATACATGGCAGAAGTCAAAAAGAACGAAGATCCAAGAATTGGCGTTTTTGTGTGCCACTGCGGTACCAACATTGCGGGCGTCATCGACGTCAAGGCGGTGGTGGAGTATGCGAAAACGCTCCCGAACGTCGTCGTCGCTGACGAGTATCAGTACATGTGCTCGACTCCCGGTCAGAACATGATCGTGGAGGCCATCAAAGAGCAGAATCTGACCGGGGTCGTCGTGGCGGCCTGTTCGCCTCGTCTGCACGAGCCCACGTTCCGTGGCGCAACCGAGATGGGTGGCTTAAACCCCTTCAGGTTTGAGATGGCAAACATCCGCGAGCAGAACTCGTGGGTGCACATGCACCAGCCCGAAGAGGCCACCGAGAAGGCAAAGGACGCAGTCAGGATCGCCGTAGCAAAAACTTCTCTCCTCGAGGACCTCATCCCGAAGAGCGTCCCGGTTGAGAAGGCTGCGATGGTCGTCGGCGGTGGTGTCGGCGGCATGCAGGCTGCACTCGACCTTGCAAACGCGGGGATCAAGACCTACCTCGTCGAGAAGAGCCCCACCATAGGTGGCAGGATGTCCCAGCTCGACAAGACATTCCCGACGCTAGACTGCTCGCAGTGTATCCTGACCCCGAAGATGGTAGACGTCTACCGCAACGAGAACATCGAGCTCCTCACCTACACTGAGGTCGAGGGAGTCGAGGGATACATCGGCAACTTCGACGTAACCCTCCGGAAGAAGGCGCGCGGTGTCCTCACCCTCGAGGAGGCCGAGGCCCGCGGTTTCGTTGGCGGCGGTTGCAACGGCTGTGGTGACTGTGAGGATGTCTGCCCCGTCATCAAGCCAAACCCCTTCGAGCTCGGCATGGCCCCCCGGAAGGCTATCTATATCTACCATCCGCAGGTCTCTCCACTGCTCTACACCGTCGACTTTGACGCCTGCGTCAAGTGCGGCCTCTGTGTTGATATCTGTGGAGATAAGAAGGCGATCGACCTCGATGCGCAGGACGAGTTCATGACCGTCAAGGTGGGCACCATTATCCTCGCCACGGGATACGATATCTTCCCGATCGAGGAGAAGTTCGAGTGGGGCTACAAGAGGTATGATAACGTCATCAC
>LFRN01000071.1:10935-11329 GCA_001512375.1 Candidatus Methanoculleus thermohydrogenotrophicum
GTCATAGAGAAGATTCCGGGTGCAGTGCCCTACATCTTCTACATGGATATCCGGTCCTTTGGCAAGATGTACGAGGAGTTCTACTACCGTATCCAGAACGAGGGGGCAAAGTTCGTCCGCGGCCGTGTGGCAAACATTCAGGAAGACCCGGTGACCAAGAACCTCCATGTTTATGCGGAGGATACGCTGCTTGGACGGCCTGTTGATATGGAAGTCGATATGGTTGTGCTTGCGGCAGCTGTCCAGCCCTCCGCTGAGACCGAGGTTACACGGAGACTCTTTGGTGTCTCCTGCTCGCAGGACGGCTGGCTCCTTGAGGCCCACCCGAAGCTGAACCCCTGCGGCACAACCACTGCCGGTGTCTACCTTGCCGGTGTCTGCCAGGGACCGAAAG
>LFRN01000071.1:11345-13778 GCA_001512375.1 Candidatus Methanoculleus thermohydrogenotrophicum
GGGTGAGGTGGAGCTCGAGCCCTACTTTGCCGTGTGTCTCGAGGACAAGTGCGCAGGATGCGGACTGTGTGTCAACCTCTGCCCCTACCAGGCTCTCTCGCTTGTCGAGAAAGAAGGCCGCACAGTCATGCAGGTCACTGAAGCCAAGTGCAAGGGTTGCGGTACCTGCGGCGGGTTCTGTCCCGGCGGTGCAATCTGGATGCAACACTTTACGACACCACAGATCATCGCACAGATCGATGCATTCCTGCTCGGAGGTGAACAGTAAATGGCAGACGAGAACTGGAAACCAAAGATCATCGCCATCATCTGCAACTGGTGTTCATACGCAGGTGCAGACCTTGCCGGCGGCTCCCGTATCCAGTATCCTCCCGACATCCGTGCCATCCGCGTGATGTGCACGGGCCGGATCGATCCCCTCTTCATCCTGAAGGCATTCCAGGATGGGGCGGACGGTGTGCTGGTCTCGGGCTGCCACTTCGGCGACTGCCACTACCTTGAGGGCAACTACAAGGCAGCCAAGAGGATGTTCCTCTTGAAGAGTGTCCTCAAGAATATTGGCCTTGAAGACAAGCGTCTCAGAATGACCTTTGTCTCTGCATCTGAGGGGGCGAAGTGGGCCACGGTCATGGAAGACGTCGTCAATACCATCACCGAGCTCGGCCCAAGCCCACTCAAAGAGCTTGCCAAGTAAACACCAACAATACAAGACAGGGGATGAATAATAATGGCAATCAGAGTGAATTTGATCACGGGTCGGTCGATCGAGCAGGGAGTGTCGATGGAGGCGGGGAAGGGAAAACCCGCCTACACCGCCGCCTGCGGGATCATCGAACTCGACCCGGCGGATTTTAAAAAACTGGGAGCTTTCCGCAATACAAACGTGCGCGTCACCAGTGAGTATGGCAGTGTCATCGTCAAGGCGGTCGAGGCAACCCAGGGTCCCCACCCCGGCGTAGCTTATATACCGATGGGGCCGTGGGCAAACATGCTGGTCGATCCAGACACCTACTCGACCGGAATGCCTACATTCAAGGGCACACCCGTTGAGGTGGAGATAGCCAAAGACGAACCCATCCTCAACTCACTCGAATTAGTACGCAAGGGGTGCAGAGGTGAACTGGCATGACAAAAACAGTAACCGATGTGATCTGCCCGTTCTGCGGAACGCTCTGCGACGACCTCGAGGTCGTCATCAGTAATGACGGAAAGAACCTCCTTGAAGTCTACAACGCGTGCGCCATCGGCGCCGAGAAGTTCCTTCAATCCCAGGCAAAGGACCGTCTCATTCGTCCGCGCATGCGGCAGGAAGACGGTTCCTGGAAAGAGATCACCTATGATGAGGCGATCGAGTATACTGCCCGGATGCTTGCCAGCGCAAAGAAACCTCTGATGTACGGCTGGAGCTCCACGAATTGTGAGGCCCAGTCCATTGGTTCCGAGATCGGCGAGTATGTCGGGGCGGTCATGGATAACACAGCAACTGTCTGTCATGGAACCTCCCTTATCGCCGTCCAGGATATCGGTATCCCGAGCTGCACGCTCGGCGAGGTGAAGAACCGTGCTGACCGCATCGTCTTCTGGGGATGCAACCCGGCTCACGCCCACCCGCGGCACATGTCACGCTACTCGATCTTCCCCCGGGGATTCTTCACCGGGAAGGGTCACACTGGCCGCAAGATGATCGTCGTCGATCCAAGGGTCACCGACACCGCCCGTATTGCGGATATTCACCTGCAGGTTGAGCAGGGACGCGACTACGAACTCCTTGACGCGATCCGTGTTGCGTTCAAAGGCGAGCAGCTCCCTGATGTCGTCGCCGGAATTCCAAAAGAAAAGATCTACGAGGTCGCTGAGACGCTCAAGAGTGGTCGTTTTGCGATCATCTTCTTCGGGATGGGCGTGACCCAGTCGCTCGGGAAGAACCACAACATCGATGCGGCCATCGCGGTCACCCGTGACTTGAACGAGTATACGAAGGCCGCCATTATGCCGATGCGCGGGCACTACAACGTCACCGGCTCTGGCCAGGTCTGGGGCTGGCAGTTTGGATTCCCCTTTGCGGTGGATCTCTCCCGCGGCTTTGCCCGCTACAACCCCGGTGAGACGACCGCCAACGACCTGCTTCGCAGGGGTGAGGTGGATGCTGTCTTCATCATCGCAAGCGATCCCGGCGCGCACTTCCCCTTCAGTTCGGTGAAGAAGATCTACGACCTTCCCTCGGTCGCTATCGACCCGCATGAGACTCCAACCACCGAGGTTTGCAAGGTCCATGTCCCGGTCGCCTTTGTGGGCATCGAGGCAGGCGGATGTGCATACCGAATGGACAACGTGCCGATCGAGACCAGAAAGGTCGTCGAGGCCCCTGAGGGCATGATGACCGATGAAGAGTTCCTGAGAAGCGTTCTTGCACGCATTAAGGAGATCAGGGGG
>LFRN01000071.1:13805-19870 GCA_001512375.1 Candidatus Methanoculleus thermohydrogenotrophicum
GGGGATGCAACCGATATCGCCATCAAGGACGGAAAGATCGTCGAGACAGATGCAGTCAAGAACCCGAAAGTTATTGACGCCACCGGCAAAACCGTTATGGCCGGCGGGGTCGATATCCATGCCCACGTCGCCGGTCCGAAGGTGAACATCGGCCGAAACTTCCGGCCAGAAGACAAGTTATTCAATGCCCGGCCCGGTCGTGGTATCGAGCGGATGCAGGGCGGGTTCTCGGTGCCGACAACCATCCGGACCGGCTACAATTACGCCCGGATGGGATATACCACCGTAATGGAAGCGGCCATGCCGCCGCTCTACGCCCGACATACTCACGAAGAGATACGGGATACCCCAATCATTGACCAGGGAGCGTTCCCGGTCTTCGGGAACAACTGGTTTGTGCTGGAGTACCTGAAAAACCACGAGCTCGAGAACGCCGCGGCCTACATCGCCTGGCTCCTGCGGGCCACGAAGGGCTACGCGGTGAAGGTCGTCAATCCCGGAGGCACCGAGGCCTGGGGATGGGGACTGAACTGCGAGAACATCCACGACCCGGTCCCGTACTTCGATATCACCCCGGCCCAGATCGTGAAGGGGCTCATCGAGGCAAACGAGTACCTGGGTCTCCCGCACTCGATGCACATTCACGCAAACAACCTCGGAAATCCAGGCAACTATACGACCACCCTGGATACCTTCAAACTCTCGGAGGGTATCAGACCCAGGGGCCGGTTTGGCCGGCAGCAGGTGATGCATCACACCCACGTCCAGTTCCACTCCTACGGCGGTGATTCCTGGAGGAACTTTGAGTCCAGAGCTGACGCCATCATGGATTACGTGAACGCGCACGACAACATCACCATCGATATGGGTGCGGTGACTCTCGATGAGACCACAACCATGACGGCCGACGGGCCGTTCGAGCACCATCTCACCGAGCTGAACCACCTGAAGTGGGCAAACGCCGACGTGGAACTCGAGACGGGGTCTGGCGTTGTGCCGTACATCTACAGCCCGAGCATCAAGGTCTGCGCCATCCAGTGGTGTATCGGTCTGGAACTCGCACTGCTCGCGAAAGATCCGATGCGAGTCTTTATGAGCACCGACCATCCGAACGCCGGACCATTCATCCGCTACCCGAGGATCATGAAGTGGTTGATGAGCCAGGAAGCACGCGAACAGCAGATCGAGACCTTCAAACACAAGGACAAGGTCATCGACGCCACCCATATCGCCGGTATCGACCGCGAGCTCGATCTCTACGAGATCGCGCAGATGACCCGCGCCGGTCCCGCGAAGGCGCTCGGGCTTAGCGAGATGTATGGCGGGCTCGCGCCCGGACTCACAGCGGATGTGGTGGTCTTTGCCTTCAACCCGAACGAACCATACGCGCCGGACGATATCGAGAAGGCATTTGGAGACGTAGAGCACCTCTTCAAGACCGGTGTCCACATCATCAACAACCACGAGATCGTGAGCAACGGCAACAAGCGGACGCTCTGGGTGAACGCCAGGGTGCATGAGAACCCACAGGTGATGCGTGATGTCAGGGAGAAGTTCCTCCGTTACTACACCGTCACCCTGAACAACTACGAGGTTCGCGGCCACCATTACGTGCCCAACCCCTACGTGATTGAGGTTGATGCCACACAGTGAGGTGCAGAGAAGGATGGAAACCGTTACACTCACCATAACAAACCAGCCCGAGCTGTTCCTCGAGGCTGACTGCATCAGCCCCGATGTATTCGCAGGAAAGACAACTGAAGAGATCGTTGACCTCCCCGTCTATATCGGAAGGGAGCAGCACCGGCTCGGAGAATTCTTTGAGATCTCTGGTCGGGCCGGAGCAACCCCGGCAGAGACGAAGATCGTCGTTAACGGCGATCTCTCCCGGGTCAAGTACATCGGCATGAAGATGACCGCAGGCGAGGTCGTTGTCAACGGCAACGCCGATATGTACGTTGGTGCATGGATGCAGGGCGGCAAGATCACCGTGAACGGAAACGTTGACGCCTTTGCCGGAACCGGTATGAAGGGAGGTGAACTTCGCATCAACGGCAACGCAGGAAACTACCTCGGCTCCGCATACCGCGGAGACTGGCGTGGCATGACCGGCGGAAAGATCGTTGTCACTGGAAGTGCCGGAAGCGATATTGGCACCTTTATAAACGGCGGCGAGATTATCATCGGCGGCAACGTCGACGTCCACGTGGGCACTCATGCTGAAGGCGGGAAGATCATCGTCAAGGGTGACGCGAAGAGCCGTCTTGGAGGCCAGATGGTAGAAGGCGAGATATACGTCTTTGGTGACATCGACGTCATGATGCCCGGGTTTGCATACCGGAGAGATGTTGAACTCGAGGTGGAGGGAACCAAAGGGCGATTTGCCCTCTACGAGGGTGACCTTGGGGAGCGTCACCGAAAGCGGAAAGGCCAGACGGTCTATGGTAAACTGTACCAGCTGGTCAGGCCCTGACCCCTTTTTTCTAACCGCGCATCTCCCGTGATGATGTTGTGCCTGAAGATGGGTGATGTCAGTAGCACAAAGATCTTACGAAGTATCACATATATAGAGACTAATAACACCACAACCAGCCCTTAATAAATCTTTCCCAGAGTACTGTCAATAATTATTTTACGGGTATTAAATATTCAACTCAGTTTATATATTAGTTCACAGACATAAATAGCAACACTTATATTACTAGAGAAAGTTATTATCTTTCTGTCCCACAAGGACGTGCACCAGTTACATACAGTTACAGTCAGTGATGCGTCTAACTAGTATTCAGTTCACAGTTCCAGATTGTATGCACATAAGAGGGTAATGGAGGAAAAATTATGGCTAAATTCAATGATACCATTGACCTGTACGATGATACAGGCAAACTATTGAAGAGTAATGTGCCGCTGGAGAAGATCAGCCCGCTGATCAACCCGGCAACCAGAAAGATCATCGACCTTACCAAGAGGACGATTGCAGTCAACCTGGGAGGCATCGAGGGCGCCCTGAAGACCGGAAAGGTAGGAAAGGGCCATGTCCTCGGGCGTGAGCTGGACCTTGACATCGTCGGCAACAAGGACGCAGTCATCTCCAAGATCAGGGAGATGGTCCAGGTCCAGGAAGGCGACGATACCAACATCCGTGAGTTCAGTGGCGGTAAGATGATCCTTGTCGAGGTGCCCAGCGTCCGTCTGGAGGCAGCATCCACTTACGACGCCGCAATCACGGCGGTCGCAGCTGCAACCACCTACGCGATCGTCGAGCAGTTCGATGTCGGACCGTTTGATGCAGCGATGGTCAAGGCGGCCTGCTGGGGTGCTTACCCGCACACCCAGGACATGAAGGGTGCGCAAGTTACGTCGATCCTGAGCATCCCCCAGAACAACGAAGGCCTCGGCTACGCGCTCCGAAACGTCCCGGTCAACCACTTCGTGATGATGACCAACAAGAACGCCATGGAAGGCGCCGCGCTCTCGTCCACCTTTGAGCAGGCAGGGATGTTTGAGATGGGTAACGCCATCGGGCCGTTTGAGCGTGCCCAGCTGCTTACCTACGCCTACCAGGGCCTGAACGCAAACAACCTTGTCTACGACCTCGTCAAGGAGAACGGCGCAACCGGAACGATCGGTACGGTTGTCCAGAGCCTGGTCGAGCGTGCCATCGATGATGGGGTCATCACTCCGGGGAAGAAGGGTGGGTACTTCCAGTACTATGACACCAAGGACCCCATGCTCTGGAACGCCTACACCGCCGCAGGAACCATGGCGGCTACCATGGTCAACTGTGGTGCCGGACGGTTCGCCCAGGCAGTCTCCTCGACGCTCCTGTACTTCAACGACCTGCTTGAGCACGAGACCGGTCTCCCCGGCTGTGACTACGGCCGTGTCATGGGTACCGCTGTCGGGTTCTCGTTCTTCAGCCACTCGATCTACGGTGGCGGCGGTCCCGGTATCTTCAACGGTAACCACGTCGTGACTCGCCACGCAGCAGGTGTGGCCATCCCGTGTGTGGTCGCCGCAGCGGCGCTCGATGCCGGAACCCAGATGTTCTCGCCCGAGAGCACCTCGAAGATCTTCGCCGACACCTACGGCAAGGTCGATGTCTTCAACAAGCCGATCCAGCAGATCGCACAGGGTGTGTAAATAACATAATAGGATACTAATGACTGACGCCATATACCCTCAGGTTCGAATCGTCCCCATGCGGCTCCTCAGGCCCGACACCGCGGAACAACTCCTGAACAAACTTATTCAGGTTGGCGGGATCCGCCGGATGACTATCAATGGACCAAATCTTCCCGCCACCGTTCCATACGGCCCGGCCCGAGGGGAACCTAACCCCCATCCGGACCGTAGGGCCATCCGCGTCGGGGACCAGGACGTCATGCTCCAGATACAGGTCGGAATGGTTATCCTGGAGCTTGAGGACGAATCGTACATCCCGGCCGTCAAGAAAGCAGCAGATGAAACCTTCGCCGACAAGGGTTTCTCCTGCACCGTCCAGCAGGGACGATACATGAAGACCCAGCCGACGTTGTCCGATTACGCCAAGTACGGACCTGATGCCGACAGAGAACTTCTCGGACTTGTCGATCCGAGAAAGAAAGACAGGCCCATTATAATTCAGGGAACCAAGTGAGATGCCTATCGGAAGAGTAACCCAGGTCGTCGACTGCCGCGAGAGCATGGGGATGGGCAAAGGAGGGGGTCTCGCCCAGCGCGGGACCATCTCCGAAACCAGGTCCCCGGATGTGATCGTGGTCGGGATGTCCCCCGGCCGCAGACACGTGACAAAACCAGTCTGCGACATAACCTCCGGCCTCAGGAGGGAGGGGGCAGAGTTCTCCGTAACCACGCTCGTCCTGAATGCAGGCAGCGGGGTTCCGGCGGACTCGCCCATCGCGGGTCACGTCCTCGGAGCTTATTTCGGGTTAACGGAGAAAGAGGTCGCCCAGA
The DNA here is from genome assembly GCA_001512375.1 of Candidatus Methanoculleus thermohydrogenotrophicum. Classification (GTDB taxonomy): domain Archaea; phylum Halobacteriota; class Methanomicrobia; order Methanomicrobiales; family Methanoculleaceae; genus Methanoculleus; species Methanoculleus thermohydrogenotrophicum. The sequence continues at coordinate 18,762 of LFRN01000071.1, forward strand.
TCGAGCAGCACAAGGTCGCCATCCTGCACCACGGGAACGTCCGTTCCCACGTGGTGCAGAAGGTTCGATTTATCCTTGAGCACGCTGACATCAAGGCGATCGTCGTCTCCCAGGTCCCGATCGACTTCGAAGACCTCGCAAAAGAGGGAGTCAAAACAGCGGTGGTCATGCCGCCGCCTGACCGGGTGAAGACGAAAGGCATCGTGATGGATATCGTCAGCGGTGTGACCCGGGGCCAGACACCAAGCAGAGAGAAATTGGCGGAAGTCATTCGCGCCGTTATGAGAGTATTAAAAAACCCAACATGAATGAAGGTGAGTGAAACAATGGCATACAAGCCCCAGTATGGACCGGGGACATCCAAGGTCGCCGAGAACCGGCGCAAACAGATGAACCCCAACCAGAAACTTGAAAAGCTGCGTGATGTGACAGATGAAGACATTGTGCTGCTCCTCGGCCACAGGGCACCTGGAGCCGCCTATCCGACGGCCCACCCGCCGCTCGCCGAGCAGCAGGAGCCCGACTGTCCCATCAGGAAGATTGTAACGCCGACGGAGGGTGCGAAGGCCGGAGACCGTGTCCGCTACATCCAGTTTACAGACTCGATGTTCTTCGCGCCCTGCCACCCATACCAGCGAACCTATACCGAGTGCTACCGCTTCCGCGGTATCGACCCCGGAACGCTCTCCGGTCGTCAGATCCTTGAGTGCCGTGAGCGTGACCTCGAAAAGTACGCGAAAGATCTTATCAACACCGAGCTCCTCGATCCAGCACGTACCGGCATCCGTGGTGCGACCGTGCACGGTCACTCGCTCCGTCTTGATGAAAACGGTATGATGTTCGATATGCTCCAGAGGCGTGTTCTTGGCGAGGACGGCATCGTCCGCCACGTCAAGAACCAGATCGGCGAGCCGCTCGACCGTGCTGTTGAGATCGGCAAGCCCATGGACGAGAAGTGGCTCAAGGCTCACACGACGATCTTCCACTCACTCGGCGACGTCGCGTTCCGTGACGACCAGGAGTACATCGAGTACGTCCAGCGTATCCACACGCTACGGACGAAATACGGATTCCTTCCCAAGGAGTGATTGAGAAATGGCAAAGATTGA
>LFRN01000071.1:19875-23602 GCA_001512375.1 Candidatus Methanoculleus thermohydrogenotrophicum
GGTATTCGTCAGTCCCCCCGTAAGATGGAATTTTTGAAGGCAGGCCAAGCCGTCGCGATGGACCGTGGCATCCCGATGTACGACCCTGAGCGCTGCCACCTCGGCGGTATCCCGCTGGGCCAGCGCCAGCTGATGACCTACGAGCTCTCCGGTACCGGTGTCTTCGTGGAGGGTGACGACCTGCACTTCGTCAACAACGCTGCCATGCAGCAGTTCTGGGATGACATCAGGAGGACAGTCATCGTCAACATGGACCTCGCTCACCAGACCCTGCAGAAGCGTCTGGGCAAGGAGGTTACCCCGGAGACGATCAACGAGTACCTCCACGTCCTGAACCACGCCATGCCCGGCGCAGCCGTCGTCCAGGAACACATGGTCGAGACCCACCCCGGCCTCGTCGATGACTGTTACGTCAAGGTCTTCACCGGCGACCAGGAACTCGCCGACGATCTCGAACCCCAGTTCGTCATCGATGTCGAGAAGCTCTTCCCCGCCAAGCAGGCTGAGGCACTCTCTGCCGCCGTAGGGAAGGCCCTCTGGCAGGCAATCCACATCCCGACCACGGTCGTCCGGACATGTGACGGTGCAACGACCTCCCGGTGGTCTGCGATGCAGATCGGGATGTCCTTCATCGCCGCCTACCGGATGTGCGCCGGTGAGGCAGCCGTCGCTGACCTCTCCTATGCCGCCAAGCACGCAGGTGTCATTCAGATGGCCTCGCTCCTGCCTGCCCGGCGTGCCCGTGGCCCGAACGAGCCCGGTGGTCTGGCATTCGGTCTCTTCTCCGATATCATCCAGGCAAACCGGAAGTACCCGAACGACCCAGCCAGGGCCTCTCTCGAGGTCGTCGGCGCCGGAACCATGCTCTACGACCAGATCTGGCTTGGCTCCTACATGTCCGGAGGTGTCGGGTTCACGCAGTACGCGACCGCGGCCTACACCGACAACATCCTCGATGAGTTCACCTACTACGGTATGGACTACATCAAGGACAAGTACAAGGTCGACTGGAAGAACCCGAGCCCCGACGACAAGGTCAAGCCGACCTTCGATGTCGTCAACGACATGACAACTGAGGTCGCCCTCAACGCCATGGAGCAGTATGAGCAGTACCCAACCATGATGGAGGACCACTTCGGCGGGTCCCAGCGTGCCGGTGTCATTGCCGCCGCCTGCGGTCTCACGACTTCCATCGCAACCGGCAACTCCAACGCCGGCCTGAATGCCTGGTACCTCTCGATGCTCCTCCACAAGGAGGGCTGGTCGAGACTCGGCTTCTACGGCTACGACCTCCAGGACCAGTGTGGGTCTGCAAACTCGCTCTCCATCCGGGGCGACGAGGGTGCGATCGGCGAGCTGCGTGGTCCGAACTACCCGAACTACGCGATGAACGTCGGCCACCAGGGCGAGTACGCCGCGATCGTCGGCGGTTCTCACTACGGACGCGGCGACGCGTGGTGCTTCGACCCGCGTGTGAAGATCTGCTTCGCCGACCCGGCCCTGAAGTTCGACTTCGCCGAGCCCCGCCGCGAGTTCGCGAAGGGTGCGATCCGCGAGTTCATGCCTGCCGGCGAGCGTTCGCTCATCATCCCGGCCAGGTAAACCCAACTCAACCTTTTTTTATCTAACGCAACAAAAAACGTCCAAAAAATGTATTTCTGCCGATTTTCCACATTTCATTGCTATATCGATGCAACTTTTCGAAACCTTTAATTAAGTCATAAACAACTGTTAATTGAACCAAAAAGGTTTTGAACGTATACTCTGGTGCGATGCGCACCGAGGGAGGATGCTGAATGGAAGAGATTATATTTGGCATCGGCATTACCGCATTGGCAGGTGCTCTTGCAACCATTGCCGGCGCTGCGGAGGATACTGAGTCTGACATCGGATCGCAAGGTGATCCGAACTCACAGGTTCAGCTAGCCCCGCAGATGGGATATGTTCACCGCATCTTTAACAAGGCGATTGCCGGTGAACCCCCAGCGTACGGTCTCTGGGTTGCATTGGGCGCAGGCCTTGCCTGGGCATTTATGGCGATGCAGATGAACCCGATTCTTGCAATTGTACTCGGGAGCGCTCTTGCGGTCTTCGTGCAGGGCGTTTATGCGACAACCGCATATCTCGGTCGTACTGCAAGTCTCGCCAAGTTTGAACAGCCGGTCTACATTGACATCTTGAAGTCGATGACGACCGTGACCATGGCACACGCGTTCGTGGCAGTATTTGCCACCGTCACGATGTGTCACCTGATCATCAGCGCACTCGGCCACCCCTTCCCGCTCCCGTTGCTGGGGCTCATATGGGGTATCGCGCTCGGTGCGGCTGGATCTGCAACGGGTAACCCCTTCTACGGGAAGGAGCGGCAGTACCAGCACCAGAAGTTCGGAGCCGGAGTTCCGATCTCCGCATCCGGGAACATCGTCCGCTACGCCGAGGCTGGCGAGCGGAACTCGCTCGACAATGGTTTCTTCAGTGCCAAGCTCGGCGGTCCTGCGTCGGGTATCTGCTTCGGCCTGATCGTCTTCTTCGAGCTCTGGCGCACCGTGATCTTCGAGCCGCTCGCCGCGGGATGGGGAGCGATCATCATCGGTGTCGTTGCGATCCTGATCTTTGCCATCATCGACCGCTACATCGAGGTCTGGGCGAGGAAGACCTTCGGACCCTACGTGGTTCCCGGGGCCACTGAGGAGGTTTCATCATGAGTGCACTCGGAGGACCAGCAAAGACTGCAGGTGTCCAGCCCCCAACAGGGATGGGACTCGTAATCAGCATCGTTCTCATCATCATCGCGTTTGCGCTTGCCTACTTCCTCTTACAGATAGCCGGGTTACTCGCAGTCGTCGGGATCACCGTCGGTGGTATCCTGATCGGGTTTGGCGTTCACTTCGTCCCGGTCGGCGGGGCACCCGCTGCGATGGGACAGTCTCCAGGTATCGCGACCGGTGTGCCGATGCTCGCCTCAGGTGCCGGGCTTGCAGGCCTCTTCGCTGGCGCATGGGCTGCGCCACTCGGACTTCCGATCGCCCTTGCCAGCGGTGCGATCGGCGGCGGGCTGCTGATGGCGATCACCTGTACGATGGTCAACATCATCTACATCTTCGGTATGGGTATCCCGGCAGCATCCGGCAAGGTGGATAAGGATCCGATCACAGGTGACACCTTCCCTGAGTACAAGACTCAAGGTACCGAAGGGCACGGCCTCCCGTTCATCTCCTGGGTTGGCGGTGTCATCGGCGGCGCGCTCGGAGGCCTTGGCGGAACGCTCATATATCTCGAGCTCCTCGATATCTACCAGGCACAGATGCCCGCGCTCCTGAGCGCAACGGTCGAGCAGATCGCGCCCATCGCCATCTCGCTTGCCGGTGTCTTCGCGATCGGCATGTTCCTGGTGAACGCTGTGCTTGTCGCGTACAACATCGGTGGCACAATCGAAGGACCGCACGATCCCAAGTTCAAGAGGGCTCCACGAGCGATCATCGCATCCGCCGCGGCATCAGCCATTGCAGGCGTATTTGCAATCGGGCTGCTCGAATTGGTGGGGGTGTTTTAAATGACAGTACAGGTTGAAGTCGGAGTGGGCGGCATCCCACACAACAAGATCATGATCTACGGTCTCGTGGGATCGCTCATTCTCGTCTACCTGACATACCTGAACGAGATCACCGGTACCGAGTACTTCGCGTTCTTCGGCGGACTTGCCTGTGTGGCTGCCCTCATCTGGGGC
>LFRN01000071.1:23757-24584 GCA_001512375.1 Candidatus Methanoculleus thermohydrogenotrophicum
TTGCCATGGTCGGCGGAACATTCAACTTCCTGGACCTGGTCATCGGCACGACCGTCATCCTCGGATTTGCCCTGCAGACCTTCGAAGCTTCCGTCATCGGCGGTGGCATCATTGCTGTGATCTTCATGCTTTCTGCGATCGCAATCCAGCATGCGTTCAACGCCTGCCTTGGACCAGGGGAGAAACAGGACCGGACGCTTATGCTCGCCGCGGAGTGTGGTTTCCTGACCATGATCCCGGTTGCGATCATGTCGTTTGCGTTCGTCGAGTTCATCCCGGCTCTTATATCACTGCTGGTCTCGGTCATCGGGTGGGCTTACACCTACGCGAAGTACATCGAGCTCTCGAAGCGTGACGCCTTCGCCTGGCTTGACGCCAAGCCGATCATCGAACCCAAGGGAGGTGCCTAAATGGCATACGTTCAGGTACTGCCCGAGTACGGGCTTGTCGTCGACCCGATGGTTGGTATCGTTACCACCGCCGGCGTCTCGTACACCCCTGTGCTCGAGCAGATAGCAGAACTTGAGAAGATCACCGAGGATCTGGTCGGGATGCTCTCTGGAGAAGGCAACTTCCTGGCGTCGTTCCCGAACAGGGACGGGGTCCTCAAGATCGCCGGAGGTGTGACCGCATTCTGGTATGGCATGGCAGTCGGTCTTCTGATTGCTGGTGTCATCGTGTTAGGAGTGCTGTGAGGTGAATGTAACATGGTTGAGAAGAAATCACCGGCCAGTGGTTGGCCGATAGTTAAGGGCGACTTCCATACGGGAGATCCGCAGAGTTGCGTCGCCGTTGTCACCATGGGATCCCACCTCGACGAACAGGCT
>LFRN01000071.1:24779-28741 GCA_001512375.1 Candidatus Methanoculleus thermohydrogenotrophicum
GACCCAGGTGCCTTCCCCGGAGAACCCATGATCGTCGAGGTCAAAGAGGCAGGCGCTGCCGCAGAGGAAGTGACTGGCGAGGTTCAGCCGCTTTCAGGCGAACTGGCGCTGATGCATGCACGGATGAAGGTCGTCGAACGGATGGTCACCAACATCGGCTACCGCAACAAATTTGCTGCCGGTGTCTACTCGGGCAAGATCGAGGGTCTCATGATCGGCCTGATCGTCTCGTTTGTGATCCTGGGATTCATCTTGTTGGGGTGATGTAAATGACAGAAGAAGGCACACAGACTGCAGGCCCCATCCGGATGACAGCAATCAACAAAATGATGGACTCCATCCGGTATAAGGCACAGATTCTTGCCCGCACGAACAAACTCGAGTCAGGTATTATGGCTACGGGGATCCTTGGGTTCGCAATCGGACTCATCATCGTCATGCTCTTGATCCTGGTTCCAGTAATAGCACTGGGGTTGATCTAACATGGTTGAGAAGAAATCACCGGCCAGTGGTTGGCCGATAGTTAAGGGCGACTTCCATGCGGGAGATCCGCAGAGTTGCGTCGCCGTTGTCACCATGGGATCCCACCTCGACGAACAGGCTATCTGCGATGCCGGAGCAGCCATCGCCGGGACCTGTATGACCGAGAACCTGGGTATCGAGAAGGTTATTGCAAACGTCATCTCGAATCCCAACATCAGGTTTGTTCTCTGTTGTGGTACAGAGGTGAAAGGACACCTCTCCGGCCAGAGTTTCATAGCCCTGCATCAAAACGGCGTCTCCGAGGGTAGAATCGTCGGGGCGCAGGGAGCAATCCCGTTCATCGAGAATCTCCCCGACGAAGCGATCAAGCGCTTCCAGGAACAGGTTGAGATCGTCAACATCATGGAAACCGAGGATCTGGGCACTATCAAGGCCAAGATCAACGAACTCAAGGCCAAAGACCCAGGTGCCTTCCCCGGAGAACCCATGATCGTCGAGGTCAAAGAGGCAGGCGCTGCCGCGGCAGAAGTGGCTGTTGCAGGCGTACACCCACAGTTCCTTGAGTTCGAGGAGCGACTCGACGCTATCGAGAAGAAGATCGAGTTCGTCGATGCAGAGATGGCCCAGCGCGTTGGAAGAAAAGTTGGACGCGATATCGGCATCCTGTATGGACTGGTTGCAGGTTTGATTGTATTCATGATGTTGTTGGTGTTACTACCCAAATTAGTAGGGTTCCTGTAAGGAGGATTGACGAATATGTTCAAGTTCGAAAAAGAACAAGCGGTACATAACTTTAATGGTACCATGCTCGGCGGGCAGCCTGGAGAGTACCCGACCGTGCTCGGTGCATCCATCTTCTACAACAAGCACGAGATTGTATTGGATGACAAAACCGGAAAGATCGACAAGGATACGGCAGAAGCACTCTGGAACCGCTGCCTGGAACTCTCGGATATCACAGCCATTCCGCACTTCATCCAGATCATCGCGGAATATGGTGAGGCTTTCGAGAGTTACATCGACTGGTTCTGCAGTGTTGATGACAAGACAGCGTTTCTGATGGACTCTTCTGTCCCGACAGCACTCGCCCATGCATGCGAGTATGTTACTGAGGCAGGTGTCGCCGATCGTGCGATCTACAACTCGATCAACGGTTCGATCCTGCCTGAGAACATCGAGGCGCTGGCCAAGAGCGACGTGGATGCAGCCATCGTCCTTGCCTTCAACCCCGCCGACCCCTCGGTCGCCGGCCGGGAGAAGGTTCTGGTCGAGGGCGGCGTTGCTGGACAGGAACTGGGGATGCTTGAGATCGCGGAGAAGTGCGGTATCACCCGCCCGATCCTCGATACTGCAGCCACCCCGCTCGGTCTTGGTTCCGGTGGCGCATACCGTGAGATTCTCGCCTGCAAGGCGATCCACGGCCAGCCAACCGGCGGTGCATACCACAACATGACCGTCTCCTGGACCTGGCTGAAGCGCTGGAAGGGAACGAAGAAGACACCCTCACAGCAACTGGTTGGGCTGGAGGGCAAAGATAACCTAATTCAGCAGCTCACACGCCACTATCTTGGCGGTCTGGATGGAATGCGCCAGGCGGCCTGGTCTGCACCTGATATCGGGTGCAACATGGTTGCGAGCACGCTCGGTGCTGACCTGATCATGTATGGGCCGATCGAGAACGTCGAGGCTATGATCACCGCGCAGGCCTACATTGACATTGTCGTGCTGGAAGCGGCGCGCGACCTCGGGATCGAGCCCAAGTCTGAGGACCACCCACTGTTTAGACTCGTCTAAACCAAACCCTTTTTTAATACCGGAGGTTTGCAGCGGGGATCGCTACCGGATCGCACGTTGCAATTAAATCTGCGAAGGTTGATGTCGCGAAAGCCGTCCCTATTCGCATCGGTCAGTTTGACGCGACCGCTCTGACCATTCCGTGCGAGCACGGAATCACCCGCTGAGCGGCTGTCCACATTGGCGCTGGTCAGGGTACCCGCGGCGCTCCGCCCATACGGGCGTTTCTGGATCGAGTCGCCTGCCAGGGAATCTTTTAGCTCACCTCTGATCCAGAGGCGCATAGCGCGCTCTGTAGAAATTGGCGAATGCCTGCACAGAATTGGAGCACCCAGGTGTCTGACCAAAGGCAAAACCGGGGACCGGCCCCGTGTCGTCGTCCGGGTATATCAGAACGATAGGGGTAGCGCCCTCCCGGTGTACCGCTTGCCCCTTCCCTTAACGCAGAGCGAACTGAAGCGCTCGAAAAAACGAAATGCTGGAGGCGAGGGACTTTCTCATCCCGCCGCTCAGGGCAACTCAATACTCCCTGCGATCCTGAGCTTCCCGCCCTCAAGGTAATGAAGCACCGCTGTGTCGCCCCGGAGATAAATAAGGTCTTTCTCCAGCACGAGCGTAAGCGTCGGCCGCCGCCAGTCTCCTTCGTCCCGCACAGCCTCCACCCGCGCCGGGATGAACTGCATCCAGTGACCGAGGTGGAGGACCATCCCTGCGGTCAGCGGCGCCGGCCAGTACCTGACCAGGGTCGCCCGTACCTCAAGGTTTGCCTGTGTCCGAATCCCGGGATCGCTTGAGAGGACGAAGCCGCGGTCCAGGGCATCAGACTCGATGTTCTTGAGCGCGAGCCCCACGCGGTCGCCTTCCGCGGCCCAGTCAAAGTCATCGTCATGCTTCTGGATTGAGCGCACCGTGACCGCCTGCTCACCCGGGTAGATCTTCAGAACGTCATGCTTTCTGACGCCGCCCTGCACAACGCAACCGAGGATGACCGTCCCGATGCCGCGGACGTTGAAGTGGTGATCGAGAGGGATCGTCCCTACAGCCCCAGCCGCAGGCTCGACTGACTCTCGTGCGTGCGCGCGGGCGAGCAGACGGTCACGCAGCACGATCGAGTCCTCATCCACGAACTCGTAGCGCTCAAACACCGTTCCCCGGAGGAACGGCGCGAGGTCTCCGGGTGTTAGGTAGTTCTGGAGGACGATATAGCCCTGCTCCACCCCCGCCTCATCGAGCATCAGCACCCACTCCCCAAAAACCGGCGTGATCTCGCTCACCACAACAAGAGCCGCATCCGCCATCGATGCCGCATAAAAAAGCGGGGCCAGCCGCTCCGGGTATCGTGTCGGCTCGACGAAGGTGACGGTATCGGCATCCCTCTTCAGGTTATAGAAAGTGATATCTGAGGCCGTGCCTCTCTTCCCGAGATTCTTCGCGTAACCTTCGGGTCCCAGCACGGCAACATTCAGGTTGCCCATATTCCAGATCATTTAGTTATCCAGGAGTATGAGGTTTGCTCCACTACCCCGGCTCCCCGCAGGCACGGCCAGGTACGCGCATCGCGTCATTAACCAAATGGATTTTAACAAAGTAAAGTTAATTTTGCTATACACTATGCGGAGAACGGCATCGATCACGCTCCTGGCCCTCACCGGTATACTTCTTGCCAGCATGGCCTGTGCAGTCAC
>LFRN01000083.1:0-2009 GCA_001512375.1 Candidatus Methanoculleus thermohydrogenotrophicum
AGGTTCCCTGACGACGCTCGGGCCCTTGCCCTCATCGGCGACGTCACCCTGCGGCTGAAGATCCTGCCCGGTCCGCATGCAGAGGTGTCCGGGCTTGCGCCCCTCTCTGACCGGTGGGGACTCCACGAGAGTCTGGTCGGCCTCGAATGCCGCCATCGACCGGTCGGCAGGGCCCTTGAACGGGAAAAAGAGATCCTTGCCGGGGCTGTCCTCGGCCTCCTCTACGTCGAGGGGGGCATCGATGCGTTGCGGGCCGCCGTGCCGCTGCTCGCGTGCGGCCCGACGGGGTAGTCACCTAGAATTTTACGAAGAAACCAGGCAGAATGCCCCCCACTGAAGTGGGGGAGCAGTCACTTCCCCTTCCAGGGACTGGTTGTCTTCTATTTCATCCTGGTTGCCGTTGCGCCCTGACCGGGCCGCCCCTCCACCGTCAGGTCGAAGCGGATCTTGAAGGTCGCGCTCCCTGACCCGTTTACCTGGAGCGTCGTGACCGCTCTGTTCCACAGGTCCGGGAGGAACGCCTGCACGAGCCGTAAGTTATCGACGGTCATCGGGACGGAGATCGTGGCGTGGTGTTTCCCCCGGGCCGGACCTCAATCTCTCCCCGCTCCCCGTGCGGCAAGGAAGGTCAGCCGCCCGTCGTCAAGGAAGGAGATGTCGAACGAGGCTCGGGTCTGGGTGGCGCTGGTCGGGTTTGGGTTATTGGTGGTGAAACCACAGGGAGAGGTCCAGGCTCCTCGGCTTGACATTCTCAAGCCCTACCATATCAACGGTGACGGTCGGCTCCTGGAACCGGGGGACCACGCACCCTGGACTGCAGATCAGGATAAGGAGGATGACGGCGGCGCGCCACATATCAAAATGGTACACCTTTCCGCGGTATAAGCGTGCCCGGACCGGTGCATGACCGCTTCATCCAGCCGCTGGAGGGGCGTTACACCTCCCCCTGCGGTCCCGCGTACGAGAGCACCGGTTCTATGGGGACATACTTCCTGACCCGGACGTTGTCTGTGTAGAAGTGGTGCGGCTCACCCGAGGACCACGCGGAAGAGCCGATCAGCGCAAAATCGGTAAAGATCGTCTCGTTCTGGGCCAATGATCCATCGCTGAACCGTGGGGTTCTGTTCCCGAGGTACTCGCCGTCGATCCAGGCATGTTCGATGGCGTTAGGCGTATCCATGACGATTTTTACGTGGTACCAGGTATCGGTCTCAGCCCGGAGATCGGCTGAGAAGTTCTGGTGGGCGCCGTCGTAGTACTGCACAGAGCCGTTTCTGAAGTGGAGGACATACATCCGGTTGGTCCCGTTCCAGAGCTGGATGTAGCCTGAGCCGCACCATCGTCCAAACTCGCTGACCCGAAAGTCCCCTTCGATGACCAGCGGGCCTGCGGAGATATTTGCGAGGCAGATCCGGTTCTTGGCGAGGTGCCGCAGGTCTGGCTCTGAGACGTTGATGTCTCCTGCGTATGCGCCGTCGCGGACGACGGCCGATTGGACCCCGGCGTTCGAGCCGCAGAACGACCACCGCGAGAGGTCGCCGCGCTCGTAATCCTCAAAGAAGGTGAAGACGGCGTCGGGGTCGCTTGCGTCCCGGGCCTCCGGGTTGCCGTAGAGCATGGTTAACTCCTGCGTATTCGCGGGGAGGGCGAGCCAGACGTGGGCGTGGGAACTCTTCGTGACGTTTTCCGTCCAGTGGGGGATGTTTGTCCCGTTTCCGTCCACGAACCTGATGTCAGCGAAATCCGGGCGCATCCCCGGGAGATATGTCGCGTTGAAGAAGATCTCGAGTCCATCGGTCCCGGAGGGGTTGCCAACTGAGATCGCCTGCCGTCCGGGGCTGGAGGTGCCCACAAGGGCGGCAGATGCAGAGGTTATGAGGAGCGCGAGCAGCGCCCCTCCGACGAGGAGTAGCCTGGTGGTATCCATGGTATTATCGCTCCTCCCAGGGAGCCCGGCCCCTATATTGGTATCGGCCCAACCGCACCCCAATGCTGATGCTCATCCGGGA
>LFRN01000083.1:2128-2439 GCA_001512375.1 Candidatus Methanoculleus thermohydrogenotrophicum
TCCGGAAAGAAAATCCTCCTTACAGGGTCTGGGCAGTGCAACGTCACCCGTGGCGGGGAGATCACCGCGTTCCTCTCCACCCACGGCGACCACGGAGTGTTTCTCCGGCCCGTGCTCATTGGATATAAGCCGGGAGGGCGCGACCCGAAGAACACCGCCCGCCGCACGGAACTCTCATATCCTCGTCGCTCATAACCTCGAGACATGCAGGAGTATGCTCCCGGCATCGTCGGTGAGGTCAGGTTCGCCCGCCAGGACGGCGGCTACTATGTGGTGCTATACGACCAGGAAGGAACCTCAGTCGGCAGGAC
>LFRN01000083.1:2495-3153 GCA_001512375.1 Candidatus Methanoculleus thermohydrogenotrophicum
GTTGGGGAGTAGCCCTCATGTTCTCTCCGGGTGTGCCTGAATGTAGCGGACAAGACCGGCGATGCACCGGTTCTGCGGTGTCGGGATGCCGTGGAGCTCCCCGAGGCGCGCCACGTAGCCGTTGAGGAGGTCGATCTCGGTCTGGCGGCCCTGCCTGACGTCGTAGTACATGGAGGGGTAGACTGCGGCAAAGTCAGGGATCTGCACCTCAAAGAGGTGTGCGAGGTAGTCGTCGGCGGTCGCCCAGGGGAGTCGCACTCCCTCGGCGTCGGCGACAGCGAAGGTCTCGCTGATGAGGCCTGTGACGATCTCGCGGATATCCTCATCGCCGGCCGCTCCCACTGGGGCCCTGAGGATGGCGCATATCGGGTTCACTGCGATGTTGAGGAGCGCTTTGGTCCATTTTCCGACCCTGATATCGGGGCTCACCTCGACCGGGATGCCGGCAGACCTGATGATGACGACGAGCCTGTCGAGTGCTTCGCCGCCGTTCCCCGACCAGACCCCGAGGCAAGCCGGGGCGCTCTCGCTCAGCACCCGGACGTGCCCCGGGCCCACCACCGAGAAGTTCGTTGTCACGGTCCCGCCGATGACGGTATCAGTATAGTGGGCGATGATATCCTCGTTCCCTATACCGTTCTGGAGGCTTGCCACCGGC
>LFRN01000083.1:3239-4657 GCA_001512375.1 Candidatus Methanoculleus thermohydrogenotrophicum
GCCCTCCATCATGAGACCGCGCTCCCGGATAGCACCGGCATGCACCGGACGGCATGCCGCATAGACCGTCGCGACCCGGGCGAGCCTGCCGGCGAGTGAGAGGCCAACCGCCCCTGCACCGAGGATCAGGATAACCGGGCGTTGTAATGTTGCCATTTACTCATAGCCCTGTTAGACCCGGGAGAAGATAAGGGTGCGGCATCCCAACCCGGGACGGATCCCCTGGACCTGCACGCTCGGTGAGGAGAACCGGATCGGTCTGCCCTTCAGCGACCTTGAGAATCTCCAACCCGGCCCGAACGGCGAGGAGATGACGGTGGTCGGAGAGACGGAGTACGTCTTCCAGACTGGCGAGACCTCCCGGCCGTCGTCCTGCAGAGCACAACCCCGCCGGGGCTCCAGCCGATCACGCACTACCGATGGACCGTCGAGAGAACCTCGGGGCTTGTTCTCGAGAGCGCTGAGTACGGCTACCCGGGAAGCGCCAGTTACCAGACGACCGATCCAACGACCGAAACTACCCGCGGGCCGTCGTTGATCGTCCAGTTCCGGGTCATCACGACCACTCAATGAGCGGCGGTGCCGGGAAGCGTGGTAGCGAACGCTTTTCATATCCGGCTCACTGAGATCCTACCTGATGAAGTACGTCACGAAAGCCGACGGCAGCCTGCAGCCCTTTGACCGGGGGAAGGTGCGGCGGACGCTCCGGAACATGGGCCTCGGGGAAGAGGATGCTGACCGGATCGCCGCAGAGATCGAGGAATCGGCACCGGACGGGGTGAAGACGTCTGCGGTCCTCAGGATGATCCGCGCCCGGGCCAGTGCCGTTCGCCCCGCCGTCGCGCACCGGACCAACCTCCGGAGGGCTCTCGCCCTCATCCGCCCGAAACCGGACTTCGAAGAGTACGTGCGGGTCCTCCTCCGGGAGCATGGCTACCAGGTGGAGACCGGGTGTGTCCTCGCCGGGCGGTGCGGGGAACATGAAGTGGATGCCATTGCGCGTAAAGATGGTGTGACCACGTTTGTCGAGGTGAAGCACCACCGGAGCCATCACCGGATGACCGGGCTTGACGAAGGGCGGATCGCCCGGGCGATCGTCGAGGACCTCCAGGAGGGGTTCCGGTCAGGGCGGTGCACCGTCGCCATCGACAACGCACTGATCGTCTGCAACACCAAACTCTCGGAGCACGCGAAACGCTACGCGACCTGCCGTGGGATTGGGCATATCGGGTGGGATCATCCGGAGGAGCAGAACCTCAAGACGATGATCGAGGAGACGCAGTCCTACCCGGTCACCATCGTTGCAGGGGTGAACTCTTCGGTTGCCACCCGGTTGGCCGCTGCCGGGGTTCTCATGGCGAAGCAGATCGCGTACGGGGACGCCGGCACGATCGCCCGAGACGCGGGCATCCCCTCCC
>LFRN01000083.1:4745-7905 GCA_001512375.1 Candidatus Methanoculleus thermohydrogenotrophicum
GGGATATGTAGGTCGGCGTCCCGTTCGTCTCGAACATTCCGGAGAGTTCGATGACGCCGTGGTCGTTCAACTGGTCAACGACCGGGAAGAGGAACTGGCCGCCATGAGTATGTCCGGCGAGGATGAGATCAGCGTCCCAGTCTGCTCTGCAGGAAGGCTCGTGGATGAGGTAGACGGTGAACGTGTCGCTCTCCGGCACGTCCGGTGGGTCTGCCATCCCGGCCCACCCGTCATCGACGCCGACGATGACAATTTCCTCGCCCCCCGCGTAGACCCGGGCGTAATCGTTCCTGAGGACGTGCACACCGTTCTCCTCCAGCGTCGCGGTGAGCTCATCGGCAAACGCTGTATCGGCGGAACCGTCCTTCAGGGCCGAGAGGTCGTACCCGGCGGTGGTGACGTCGGCCGAGGCGCGGACGGCAAGGAGTCTCTCAAGGCCGCTCGAGGCATTGGTTCCCACCCGGTAGTCATGGTTCCCGAGCACGGCGTAGGTCGGTGCGTTGAGCGAGCGCCAGACCGACTGAGAGGCGAAGTCTGTCTCACCCCCGGTGGCAAAGTCGCCGCCGATCAGGACGAGGGAGGGGTTTAAGCGGTTGATCTCCCTGATAACCATCTGGACGTGGTCGATGTTGGACGCCTGGATGTGGGGGTCGGTGATATAGATGATGCCTTCAGGTGCCCCGTCGATCTCAAGGATGGTCACATCGACCATCCTTGCCTCCCAGGCCATGTAGCCGGTCATGGAGGGGAGGAGGATGAGCATGAAGAGAGCCAGGTATTTTGTAGTGGGAGCATCGGGGATCACGATATTTTATTCACCTCTTACAATATAAGTAAGTTCTCATACCCGGCAGCGCCGGGACTGAGCAGATCAACGTCCCTCCGCAGGATCGTCCGTGAAATCTTCTGGTACCTGTTTTGAGCAGGGGTCGGCGAAGAGTCGGACAAACTGTACTCTCTCCTCCCTTGCGAGGGCTATGGCAATAGAGACTGCCACGATCACTGAACCGATGAGATCGACGATGAGATCGACCATGGTATCGGTGTTCCCATGCTGGAGATCCATGCCGAAGACCTGATCGAGGGTGAATTCGTAGATCTCCCATGCTGCTCCGGCTGCCAGCGTGAATGTCAGGATGAAGATGACGATCGCTGCCCTGGTTACCCGGATCTCTCCCTGATGGTCGGCGAGGATCGTTGCGAAGAAGGCGAGGAGGGCGACGGTGACAGAGGAGACGAGATGTGTCAGTTTGTCGTAGTAGGGTGCGAATAGGACGTAGTAGCCGCCGACGTGCCCCATAACGTGGAGGTAGAGGGAGACGGCGATGAGGAGGTTGACCTCCCAGGGCAAGCAGAGGCGCATGTTCCTTGTCATGAGGGACGGAACCATCGTCAGGAGGAGGGCGATGCCCGCCGTGAACCCGAGGAAGTACTCACCTGCCGTGAGGCTGTAGGCCACGCTCAGGAGGATGAGCCCCTGGATGAGGTAGGTGAGGTAGATCCCGCGTGATGGGTCAGGGCATGCCATGGATATACCTATCTGCCCAGTAGTATAACCTGGACAATATACTAACCCTCCTGGTGGAGGTAGTTCCCGGCACCCGGGAGGTTCTATCTCTATTCCACCCGGGGATACCAGGGTCAACGGGAGCGGGATCGCCGGCCTTTGCGGCCGCGCTCGCATCCCGGGAGAATACTTGATAAGTCAGAAGTTGTATAAATAGAACGCACGAGAAAACCACATGCTCTGAAAGATGGGGTTGATGAACTGACCGAGCCTACGAAACGTAAACCCGAACCCAAAGGAGGGGGCGAGGAAGAGGAGATTGTTCGTGTGCGACTGCCGAACAAGAGGAACCGGGAGATGTTTGGCAGCGCCGAACTGATGCTGGGCGCAAACCATATCAGGGTCCGCTGTTTCGATGGGGTGACCCGCACCGGGCGCATCAAGGGCAAGATCAAGAAGAAAGTCTGGATCCGGGAGGGGGATATCCTGATCGTCGTTCCCTGGAGTTTCCAGGACGAGAAGTGCGATATCATCTATCGCTACACGAGGCCTCAGGTGGAGTGGCTCCGGAGGAACCGGTATCTCTGAGATTCTCTTGTTGGTACGTTTTTAACGTGTAAATTGCTGAGGCGGAGCTTTATATCGAGCTGATGATGGTCAGGATGTTGGATGCAGGTGCGGGGATGAACTGAACCCTGATTCGTGGGGTATCTCCAGGATAAAGGAGAGGAGATGCCCTCCCCCTGCGCGATTTTGGATCAGAACCACATGATGCACCGTCCGTGGGGCCACAGGTATACCTGATGAAAATCAGGGGTCATATCCATACAAAATAGCTTAAATGCCGTGAATTTTGATGTCGTACTCTTTTATGACAAGTTTGTTTACTCCTGACAGG
This sequence comes from Candidatus Methanoculleus thermohydrogenotrophicum, assembly GCA_001512375.1. Taxonomy (GTDB): domain Archaea; phylum Halobacteriota; class Methanomicrobia; order Methanomicrobiales; family Methanoculleaceae; genus Methanoculleus; species Methanoculleus thermohydrogenotrophicum. Next base: position 7,151 of record LFRN01000083.1, read on the forward strand.
GTATAGGTGCCGCCTGAACCGTCCATATTCAGTGGACCGGTAAGGTAGTTATCCCACGCCACTGAATGGTTGTTATTTTTATCTTTGGTATACGTCACCGTGACGTTGCCGGCATCACCGGGATGCCTGTGTACTCTTGTTTTCTCCAGGCTCATTCTCACCGTCGTCATCCCTGATTTCGCCATCTGTTTGTCGGCGTTTATTTTCATAAGGTAGATGACGAACGTCTTTTCGTTCGTTGTCGGGTCGATGTCACAGAACCACCGCGGCTCAGCAAGCATCGCCGAACCCTCAGCCCCTTCCTGGCGTGTCATCACCGCACCGTTCTCGAGTGTGATCACCTCGCTGCCGCGGTCGGAGCGGTAGACCAGTGCGCCCGGGGAGAACTCAACATCAGGATTGACACCGCTGATCTCGAACTTCGGTGTGGCCCCATCAATAGCACCGATCACCTCCAGCGTCCCGCCGCTCACCTGTAGCGTCGTCTCCTTGTAGGGGACGTTCTTGAAGCAGAGGCTCTTCATATCGTTCTGGATGACGATCATCGCCCGCTGCATGTTCTTTATTTCGGTGTTGCTCTGCTCTTTCATGAGTATCGGGTAGCCGTAGAGCGTGACCAGGCCGATGCCGGTGAGCACGAGCGCCAGGATCAGGATGAATCCGAACGTCTCTGAAACCGCTTTTTCATCTATTTTCATGGCCGTCATCCTTCTGGAAATCCTTTTGAGTCATACTGGATCACGGTCCACCCCGCA
>LFRN01000083.1:7995-8562 GCA_001512375.1 Candidatus Methanoculleus thermohydrogenotrophicum
TTGTGGTGATGGTTCCGTTGTCGGGGGAGACGATATAGAGGTCGACGATCCTGGTGCTGATCCCGTTCCCGATATCAACAAAGGCGTGGTAGCGGAGCCTCTCCGCTGGCCCCTCCATGAGCGAGGTGTTGACAGAAAACATCATGACGGTCATCAGCAGGAGCAGCACACCGGTGATGATGATGTACTCCATGAGCCGGGTGACTCCTTCCTCATTCATCGGCTCAGTAATACACGGTCTCATCATACTCTGTCATCCCGTTGTTGTAGTGGATGGTCACCGGGTGCATCCGGTGACCAGAGACGTCCCGCGGTGTTTCGTTCCAGAAATGCACCACCGCATTCTTTCGTTCGAGTGAGATCTCGACGATGTCTTTCTTTACTTCTTCGGGGCACCCTGTGCTGATGCAGTCAAATATCGCCTTCCGGAGATCTCTAATATCGTTCTTCAGGAACTCAAGCACTCCCTCCGCCGTCGACTGCCCGACAAACGCCGACTGATTGATGATCAGCGCGAGAGAGAAGAGCGCCACGGCGACCAGGAGCCCCATCAGCACGATCCACTGG
>LFRN01000147.1 GCA_001512375.1 Candidatus Methanoculleus thermohydrogenotrophicum
CTGCATGAAGCACTCGATACCTGTAGGTGGCTCTACAACAAACTCCTTGAAGAACGCAACACTGCGCGCGAACGTGGATCCCCCCTGACAATGCAGGAGACTCAAGCACGGATTATCACCCTGAAAGATGAGAACCCTGCACTCGCGGGCGTCTATTCTAAAGTCCTTCAGATGGTTAACTACACCCTCTGGAGTAACATTCGTGCTCTCTCAGAAACAAAGAAAAACGGTCGGAAGATCGGCAAACCCCGGTTCAAGAGTGCATCGCGGTATCGGACGCTCAACTACAACCAGTCAGGGTTCAAGATCGACTGCGAGAGCAAGCTTATCACGCTCTCGAAGATCGGGACAATTCCGTTCAAGATGCACCGGCCGTACTCAGGAGAAGTAAAGGGTGTCCTGATCACCCGTTCCGGTGACGAATGGTATGTAATCATCCAGGCGGAACAAGAGGTCTCCGAACCCGGGAGAGAGGGTCGATCAGTCGGGATTGACGTCGGTCTGAACGCATTTGCGGTCGATAGTGATGGCGTGGTAATCGAGAATCCCCGGTTCTCTGAACGATCACGGGCCCGGATGAAGAAGTTACAACAAAGCGTTGCCCGGAAGTGTCGTGACGAAGGATCTCTCCGAAAGAGTCCACGAATGTCCCTACTGTGGTGGGTTTATTGCTGATCGAAACTATAATGCTGCGGTGAATATTCACCGCGTGAGGATGGAACAGCCCTTTGAGCCTGTGGAAGATGAGACCACTACATCACATCTCTGTGATGCAGGTATTGTCTATGATAGCCGGGAAGCCCCGTCTTTCAGGGTAGGGTAGTTCACTGCATCCTTCGACATATAAATACATAAGGGAGTACCGTATGCTGGATATCAGTGATTTACACGTGAGCGTGGATAGCACTGAAGTGCTCCACGATATCAACCTCCGCATCGGGCAGGGGGAGACTCATGTCCTGATGGGCCCGAACGGCTCGGGAAAGAGCACGCTGCTCAAGGCCATCATGGGATTTGGCGGCTATAAGATCACGGCCGGGTCTATCGTTTTTAAAGGGAAGGATATTACCCACTTACCGATCCACGAGCGGGCCAATCTCGGGATCGGCATGATGTTTCAGCACCCGCCTGCAATATCAGGGCTGAAACTCGGGAAACTGCTCGTCGCCACGTCCCGTATGAGTGAAGACACGATAAAGGCACTGGCACAGTCGGTCAACATGGAACAGTTCCTTGACCGGGACATCAACGTCGGATTCTCTGGCGGCGAGATCAAACGAAGCGAGGTCTTGCAGTTGAAGGTTCAGCAACCTGACTTTGTCATGCTGGACGAACCCGAGAGCGGAGTCGACCTTGAGAACATGAACCTGATAGGGAAGGAGATCGCAAAGCTCCTTGAGAAAGATGTCCATATTATTAACCGCCGCAAAAGCGGCCTGATCATCACTCACACCGGCTACATCCTCGATTACCTCGAGGCCGACCAGGGCCATGTGATGATAGACGGCCAGATCCGGTGTCACGGGAACCCCCGCGAGATTCTGCGCGTGGTAAAAGAGAAAGGATACGGGGAGTGTCTGCGTTGCAAACAGATATAACTGACATGGAGCACCTCTCGCCTGAGGACCGGGAACGTCTCGCCCTGACCGGTCTCGAGGTCGGGATGCAGAACCGTTGTGGAAGTTTCTTCCAGATCGACCAGAAGGTGGTACAGACAACCTGCGGGGCCGAGGGGATCGAGATGCTCCCCATCAAGACCGCCCTCGAGAAGTACAACTGGATGGAAGACTACTACTGGAACGCGGTCCCGAGAGATAAAGATAAGTACACCAAATATGTGGCAAAGCAGAAAGATCCGCAGGGCCTCGTTGTCATCGCTCATCCGGGCGCAAAGGTTGCCATGCCGCTCCAGGCCTGCCTCTTTCTCCGCGAAGAGCCAGTGCAGCACGTGCACAACATCTTTATCGCGAGAGAGGAGTCTGAGATCCACATCATCTCCGGATGCGCCAGTTCCTGGCTGAAGGAGCGGGGTGCGCACATCGGGGTGACCGAGATCTACGTTGGGAAAGGCGCCAAGGTCACATCCACGATGATCCACAACTGGAACCCGGGAATAAACGTCTTCCCGCGGAGCGCCACGATCGTCGAGGAGGACGGCATCTTTCTCTCGAACTACATCTGCATGCAGCCGGTCAATCAGGTCAACATGTACCCGACGGCACGCCTCCTCGGGAAGAACGCCGTGGCGCGTTTCTCGAGCATCGTCGTCGCAACACCGGGCTCGCTCCTTGACCTCGGTTCCCGGACCATCCTTGCCGCCGAGCACACGAGTACTGAACTGATCACCCGGGCCATCACCACCGGGGGCACCGTCATCTCCCGCGGTCACATCCTCGGCGAGAGGGAGAACACCCGGGGGCATATCGAGTGCAGGGGTCTGATCTTAAAAGACGGTACCATCCACGCCATCCCCGAGATCGAAGGAACGGTGACCGGGACCGAACTATCTCACGAGGCTGCGGTCGGCAAGATCGCTCGCCACGAGATCGAGTACCTTATGGCACGAGGTCTCTCAGAGGATGAAGCTACCGCAACCATCATACGTGGGTTCCTGGATGTAAAGATCAGTGGTCTGCCTGCAGTCCTGCAGGAACAGATCGATGCCGCAATCGATAAAGCAGAATCGGGATTCTGATGTGAGATAACATGACGGAGATCGACCGCTTTGCGAGAGAACGCGAGGAGATGGTGGAGTTCCAGATCCGGGGCCGAGGAATCAGAGACGAGAGGGTGCTTGCCGCAATGCGGAAGATCCCGCGCCACCTCTTTGTCCCGAAGGGCCTTGAGCGCCTCGCCTACGAGGATCGGCCGCTCCCCATCGGGGAGGGACAGACAATCTCGCAGCCTTATATCGTTGCTGTTATGACCGAACAACTCGAGCTTAAGCCGCAGGACCGGGTGCTCGAGGTCGGGACCGGTAGCGGCTACCAGGCTGCGCTCCTTGCCGAGCTCGCTGCAACGATCATCTCCATCGAACGTCTCGAAAGCCTCGCCAACCTGGCGCGGGAGAACCTCGCCCGTGCAGGGATCACCGGCGTTCGCGTGGTCGTCGGCGACGGTACAGAGGGTTACCCACCAGAAGCCCCCTACGACGCTATCATCATTACAGCGGCATCGCCCGGGGTTCCACAGCCCCTGATCGACCAGCTGGCTGAAGGCGGGCGATTGGTCGCTCCCGTCGGTTCGCGGGACTGCCAGGACCTCATCAAACTCGTCAAACATGAGGGACGGATAGAGTGTATCCCCCTTGGTGGTGTCAGTTTTGTGCCTCTGATCGGAGAGTTCGGATGGAGGGAAGCGGATCGATGAAAGTTTACGATATAACCCACGACCTCTCCGAAGAAGTCGTGTTCTACCCCGGGGACATCAGACCACGGTTTCGTGAGGTGGATACAGGACAGTACCGCGTGACCGAGATGACTCTTGGAAGCCACTCCGGAACACACATCGATGCGCCGTCGCACTACCTGGAAGGGGGACAGACAGTCGACCAGATTCCACCCACGGTACTGATAGGGCCGGCACAGGTGCTCGACTGCACCGATGCAGCGGAGGTCATCAGACCCGGTCACCTCGCCGGCCGGCTACCCGGCACCAGAACACTTCTCCTGAAGACCAGGTTCTCCGGGCGACAGAAGTTTGAGCCTGACTACCCGGCGCTCTCCATTGAGGCAGCAGAACTTATCACCGAGACCGAGATCACCTGCCTTGGGACCGATGCTCCGTCGATCGAGGCATTTGAAGGAGACGGCTCGGTCCACCGCCGACTGCTCGGGCGCGGGATAGTCATCCTCGAACTGCTCGACCTTGCGGCCGTGCCGGGAGGGGAATATTTTATGATAGCGCTACCCTTACGGTTGAAAGGCGCGGACGGCTCGCCCGTGCGGGCGATCCTCTGCAAACAGGGTGCTGAGGAGAAACCATGACTTTTCTACATGACGCAATCGAGAAACTTGAAGCAATCCTGGAAGGCAGCGGGTGCGAGCACGGTGTCGTGACACTCTCGGTGAACTACGACACAGACGTCTGCCAATACCCCAAAGGGGTCTGCATGGAGGGACAGTTCGGCGGGAAGATCGGACAGTTCGTGACGAGCGAACCAATCCGGGCCAACACCCGGATCTCCTTCATGTACGGTGCGCCGCTCAAAAACCAGAAACAGCGCGGAGCGGCAATCACGATCATCAACGCCGTCTCAGCGTTCCTCTGCCTGACGCGGAAGCACCGACCCTGCACCCCTGACTGCCACACGCCCTGCCTTGCGGAACTCTCCCGTGAGGTCGCCGGGAAGCGCATCTATCTTGTTGGCCCGGCGCCGGTGCTCGAGCGCGCCCTCCGTGATCAGATAACCAACTCGCCGGAAGCAGCCGATCTCTTTCTGGTCGCCGGTGACGGTATGACCTCGGATGAGGGGATTGCCTGTATAGATAACTACCTGGGGAAGAAACGGATGATCTTTCTCGGACCATCCACCTCCGGGGTCAGCGGTTTGATGAACTTCGAGCACTGGTGCCCGTACGGGCGATGAATACCTTTTTTTAGAGAGAAAGGGTTATACAGGAGTATGCTATTCGGATCCTCCGGAATCCGGCAAGAGTTTGGGGCGGACCTTGTCGACGTGGCACTCCGTGTCGGTTCGGCCGTCGCAGATGCCGCACCTCGCATCGTCGTGGGCAGGGATACCCGCACGACCAGCGAACTGCTGGAACACTCTGTTATCGCCGGTATGCTCTCGGCTGGCGCAACCGTCCAGACCTGCGGCATCGCGCCCACACCGACGGTCGCTTACGCGGCGCGGGACGTGAATGCGGGGTGCATGATCACTGCCTCGCACAACCCCGAATCCTACAATGGAGTGAAACTACTCAACCCCGACGGCTCGGCGTTCACCCGCCGACAGCAGGTAGCAATCGAAGACGCGCTCACGAAATCTCACTGGGTGGGCTGGAACGAGCAGGGATGCGTCACCTCTGTCGATGCGATTGCCGCGCACCAGGAAGCGATCCTTGATGCGGTCAGCCTCTCCCGACCGGTCACGGTCGTGCTGGATTGCGGTAACGGTGCGGGGAGCGTCACCACCCCCGAACTCCTCGCAAGAATGGGGGCGACCGTCATCGAGCTGAACTGTAACATCTCGGGGCGGTTCGCTCGCCCTTCAGAACCGCTTGAGGCAAACCTCCCCTACATCGGGGAGATCGTGCGGAAGCGGGGGGCCGCGTGTGCCGTGATTCATGACGGCGACGCCGACCGGATGATGGCGTTCGACGATCGGGGCCGCTACATCGATGGAGACCATCTTCTTATACTGTTTGCGAAATATCTCGACCGGAAGCGTGTGGTCACCACTGTCGATGCTTCCATGGCGATCGAGGAGGTGGCTGAGGTCCGACGCACGCCGGTCGGCGATAGTTTTGTCTCCGAGGAGCTCCTCTCCTGGGGGGATTTCGGCGGCGAGGCATCGGGAAGCTGGGTCTTCCCCGGGCACTCCTACTGCCCGGATGGGGTCTATGCCGCAGCCCTGCTCTGCGAGATCGCCTCGGAGTGGTCGATCTCCGACGAACTGGATGGGATGCCCCGGTACACCCTTCTCCGCGAATCGTACCGCACCGCGTCACCCGGGGATATCATGGCAGCGATGGGAGCGGATGAGCCGACACACGGCATCCGCTTCAGCGACGATGACGGCTGGTACCTGATCCGGGCAAGCGGCACTGAACCGAAGATCCGGATCACCGCCGAGGGAAAGACGCCCGCGAAGGCGAAAGAGATGCTTGATGCAGGGCGTACAATCTTTGAGAAAGCAAAACGTGTTTCTGGTGCAGGATAGGAGAGATAATATTATGCAGTGTGTAGTACTGGCAGCAGGAGAAGGGAAACGGATGCGCCCCCTGACCGCCCGGCGTCCGAAGGTGATGCTCCCCATCGCCAACCGCCCGATGATGGAACACCTGATCCTCGCGGCCCGCGATGCAGGAGTTACTGATTTCATCATTGTCGTCGGCTACTTTGAGCGTGAGATCCGGAACCACTTTGGGGATGGCAGCAACTTTGGTGTGAACATCACCTACGTCACCCAGCGCCACCAGCTCGGGACTGGCGACGCTCTCCGGACGACGGCAGGAATGGTCAACGACCGGTTCCTCCTCCTCAACGGGGATATGGTCCTCCGGCGCGATGACATCAAGCACCTCTGCCTGATGGATGCGCCCTGTATGGGGGTCCATGAGACTGACCATCCGCAGGACTACGGCGTGGTGACCGTGGAGGGGGATCGTATCACCGGTCTTGAAGAGAAGTCAGAATACCCAAAGAGCACTCTGGTCAACGCGGGTGCCTACCTCTTCGACCCTGATATCTTTGACCTCCTCGCGGGAATCACGGTATCAGGTCGAGGTGAGTACGAGTTGACCGACGCACTCGCATCCTACATCAGGGAGGGAACCCTCACCGCATACCCGCTTACCTACTGGCTCGATGTCGGGCAGCCTTGGGACCTGCTCGACGCAAACAAGGCGCTCCTCTCCTCTATGGATCACGAGCAGCATGGCACCGTCGAGGAGGGGTGCACCCTTCCTGATACGGTCAGCATCGGCAAAGGGACCGTGATCCGGGCCGGGACCTATATCGAGGGGGACTGCATCATCGGCGAAGACTGCATCATTGGTCCCCACGCCTACATCCGCGGCTCTACCGCCATCGGCGATGGTTGCCACATCGGGCATGCGACCGAGATCAAGAACTCTATCATCATGCCCTCCACGAACATCCCCCACTTCAACTACGTCGGTGACAGCATCGTGGGCAGCGGGTGCAACTTCGGGGCAGGGACCAAGGTTGCAAACCTCAGGCATGACAATAAAACGGTGAAGGTCTGTGGGAAGACCACTGGCAGAAGGAAGTTCGGGGCCATCATCGGTGATAATGTCCTCTTCGGGATCAACTGTTCGGTCAATGTCGGAACCCTCATCGGCAGCGATACACGAGTAGCCCCCCATTCTCTCGTGGAGGGGTGCATCGAGGACGGCTCGATCATCAGGTGATACGATTGCAGGCAGTAATTTTAGCGGCAGGAGAAGGGAGTCGCCTCAGGCCACTCACCCGGAGTAAACCTAAAGCCATGATCCCGGTCGCGAACCGGCCGATCATCGAGTACGTCATCGATGCCTTGCTGGAGAACGGGATCCGCGATATCGTGGTGGTGGTGGGATATCGCAAAGAGCATGTTATCAGGTATCTCAACAAACTCGACGCCCCGATCCAGGTCGTCGTCCAGGAACGGCAGCTCGGGACCGCTGACGCCCTGCGGGCGGCCGCGTCTGAGATCACCGACGACTTCCTTGTCCTCCCAGGTGACAACTACATCAACGCAGAATCGATTGCCCGCATCAAGAAGGAGCGGAACGCCATGCTCGTGGCCGAGCATCCGAGCCCCTCGAACTTCGGCGTCGTGGTGATCAGAAACGGATTCGTCCGCGAGATCATCGAGAAACCCGATTACGCCCCGACGTTCACGGTATCGACCGGGATCTATTCGTTCACGCCTGATATCTTGCCCTATCTTCAGACGAACGAGATCCCCGATGCCCTCTCAGCCATGATCGCGTCAGGCCTTCAGATACGCGCGATCCCGGCTGATGACTGGCAGGATGCCATCTACCCCTGGGATCTTCTGAAACTCAACAGCCGGATGCTCAGGGGTATCACATCGGAGATCGGCGGAAAGGTTGATGCGGCCGTTACCCGCCGGGGGGTGGTGCGTATCGGCGCCGGGACAACCGTCGGCCCGAACACCGTGATCTACGGCCCCGTCACCATCGGGTGCGACTGCAACATCGGCCCGAACACCGCGATCATGCCCAACTCAAGTGTCGGTGACCGGGTGGTGCTTGAACCCTTCACCTACGTCGCCGACTCGCTTATCATGGATGACGTCACGATAGGGTCCCATTCAAGGATCGTCTCTGCCGTCTTTGGCCAGGGATGCATCCTTGCTGACCATACTACTACATATCCCTCTGCAAGCTATATGGAGGTCGGAGAAGAGGTGCTCAAGGAAGAATTTGGCGCAGTCCTCGGCGACGGGGTCCGTGCAGCGCCTTTCACAACATTCAGGAATTGTATTGTGGGTAATGGTGTCATCATAGAGGAGGGGGAGACAGTGGTCGGCCTCATCGAAGACAGCGCCCGGGTGATCTGATGTGCGGGATTGTCGGCTACATCGGAAGACGGGATGCAACACCGATTCTGTTCAAGGGGTTAAGGCGGCTTGAATATCGGGGCTACGACTCGTTCGGCGTCGCGACGGTCGGGAGTGCGCTCGAGGTCTACAAGAAGACCGGCCGCATCTCCGACAATGAGGCGGAGGTGGCCTGTCTCCGGGGATCCACCGGGATCGGGCATACACGGTGGGCCAGCTACGGTGAACCTACCGTTATCAACGCCCATCCACAAACCGACTGCGATGAGAGGATCGCCGTCGTACATAACGGGGTCATCGAGAACTATAACGAACTGAAACGGCAGTTGCAGGAGCGAGGCCACATCTTCCGTTCAGAGACTGATACCGAAGTGATCGCTCACCTCATCGAGGAGCATTACGAGGGGGATCTCCTTGCAGCGGTCAACGCGACCCTTGCTTATCTTCAGGGTTCGTATGCCATACTTGTGGTTATGGAAGATGCGCAGAGAATCGTCGCCGCCCGCAACGCAAGCCCGCTTGTTCTCGGTGTCGGAGACTCAGAGTTCTTTGCTGCCTCTGATCTGATGCCTCTCCTTGATTACACCGAACGCGTGATCTATCTCGAGGACGGCGACGTTGCTGATATAACACCTAACCGCCTCGATATCTATCATGACGGCCAGAGAGTGGAACGCCCGATTGAGCTGATCAACTGGCGTGTCGAGGATGCGCGGAAAGGCGGGTTTGCCCACTACATGCAGAAAGAGATCTTTGAACAACCCCAGTCCTTCTATGAGACCATCAGGGCAGGCATCGACGAACACACGCGGCGGATGATCATGGATGCCAACGAGATTACGCTGGTCGCGTGCGGGACGTCCTACCACACCACCCTGATCTTCAAGTACCTGATCGAGCCGCTCTGCAACGTCTCCGTCCGTGCCGAGATGGGATCGGAGTTCAAATACTTCACACCTCCTCTCAACGGTCTCGTTATCGCGGTCTCCCAGTCTGGTGAGACCACAGATACGATAGCCGCCTTAAGTATGGCGAAAGCCCACAACTGTCCCACGCTCGCCATCACCAATGTGCAGGGGAGCACGATCACACGGGTCGCAGACAGGACCCTGCTTATGCGTGCCGGCCCCGAGATCGGCGTCGCTGCGACCAAATCCTACACGGCACAGCTCGCGGCGCTGATGCAGATCATCAACCTGCGGTGCGACGGGGCGTTTGATGATGTCCTCTCTCACGCGCACCTGGCCATCGGGGATGTTCTCCTCTACGATGTCAGGGATGCGGCCACCCTCTGTTCGAAGGCAAACCATGCCTTTTTCGTGGGGAGAGGGCCGTTTTACCCGGTCTCGATGGAGGGCGCCCTCAAGATGAAGGAGATCAGTTACGTCCATGCCGAGGGGTATGCAGCTGGAGAGCTGAAGCATGGGCCGTTTGCCCTGCTCACGCCGGAGACGCCGGTGGTTGCCATATGCACCCCCGGCCCAACCTACAGCGTGATGGTCTCCAATATCAAGGAGATAAAGGCCCGCAAAGCGCCTGTCATCGCAATCGGCGTGGACGGCGATAAAGAACTAGCCGAGATCGTGGATGTCTTTATTCCCATCCCAAACACACACCTCCTCGTACAGGTGTTGACCACATCGGTCGTCCTCCAGCTGCTCGCCTACCATACCGCATGTGCCCTACAGCGAGACATCGATAGACCACGAAACCTGGCAAAGAGCGTGACCGTTGAATGATAGAGTATGGACATAACGCCCTCGGCGAGGGGGCAACGATATTTGAGCCGGTGACCCTCGGGTTTCCTTCCCGTGACCGGATCGGGCAGGAAGGCTACAGGGGCGTCACCATCGGGAAAGGCGCGATCCTCCGATCGGGGACGATCATCTACTGCGATGTTCTGATCGGCGACGACTTCCAGACCGGGCACAACGTGCTGATCCGCGAAAAGACTATCATCGGCGATCGGGTGGCGATTGGGACGGCGGCGGTGATCGAGGGGGACTGCACGATCGGTGACGATGTCCGGCTCCAGAGCCTGGTCTACATCCCGACCGGCACCCGGATCGGCAACCGGGTCTTCATCGGCCCGAACGCCGTGCTGACGAACGATCGTTATCCTCCCGGCTCCCATGAGTCTCTCCGCGGCCCGGTGATCGGGGACAGCGCTGTCATCGGTGCGAATGCGACGATCCTCCCCGGCGTCACCATCGGTGAGGGGGCATTCGTCGCCGCCGGTGCGGTGGTGACGAAGGATGTCCCGCCCAGGACGCTCGCAGTGGGGACACCGGCGCGTTTCCGGCCGATGCCTCTGGAGGCGAGGCGGTGAAAGTGGAGATCCCCATCGCCCGGCCGCTCATCGGGGAGGAGGAGATCGCGGCCGTCGATCGTGTGATGCGATCGGGGATGCTGGCCCAGGGATCGGTTGTCACGGAGTTTGAGTCCCGATTCGCAGAATACTGTGGCGTCCGCCACGCGGTCGGCGTCAACTCCGGAACAGCTGCGCTCCACGCGGCTCTCCTTGCTGCAGGCATCGGGCCGGGGGACTCGGTGATCGTCCCGGCGTTCACGTTCTTTGCGACGGCTTCAAGCGTCTCGATGTGCGGGGCAACGCCCCTCTTTGCCGACGTCGAAGACCAGACGTTCAACATCGATCCGGACTCGGCCGAGACCCTCATCCGGCCCGATACCCGGGCGGTCATCGGTGTCCATCTTTTCGGGCAGCCGTTCGATCTCGGCGCAGTCCGCGATCTCTGCGACGACCGCGGGCTTATCCTCATCGAGGACGCAGCCCAGGCGCACGGTGCGGAGTACCGCGGAAGGCGGGCAGGGAGCCTCGCCGACCTCGGTTGCTTCTCTTTCTACCCGACGAAGAACATGACCACCGGGGAAGGGGGCATGGTCACGACCGATGACGACGCCCTTGCTGAGCGGGTCAGGCTCTTCATCAACCACGGGCAGAGCAAGAAATACCTTCACTCAGCCATCGGTTACAACTACCGGATGACGAACATTGGCGCCGCCATCGGCCTCGTGCAGCTTGACCGGCTCGAGGGGTTCAACGAGCGCCGGATCCATAACGCCCGTTACCTCGACCGTCACCTTGCGGGCACAGGCCTCATCACGCCGTATGCGGCATCGGGCGTCAGGCACGTCTACCACCAGTACGTGGTGAGGCTTCCCGTCGACTACCCGCTCACGAGAGAGGCGTTCATGAACGCTCTTGCGGATCGAGGGATCGGCACAGCCATCCACTATCCAATCCCCCTCAACCGGCAGCCGGTCTAGCAGGATGGAAGCGAGAACACCTCCTGCCCGGTATGGGACGACCTCGCGGCGTCGGTCGTGAGTCTCCCCGTCCACCCGTCGGTGACTGATGAAGAGCTGGCGTACATCTGCGA
>LFRN01000132.1:0-705 GCA_001512375.1 Candidatus Methanoculleus thermohydrogenotrophicum
CTTCGCATCCGTGCGCCTCGGCCCGACGGCGTGCTGGTACCTGCATGACGTGCGGGGGCAGGGGTTGAGCGACCACTCCACCGTCCTGATGGATTTTGACCAGTGATTCTCACCTCTTGCGGTTTGAGGGGGATCTCGCATACTGCGTGGAAACCCTATGAAGCCCGGATCCAGCTGCCGTTCACCCTGATCAGCGTCACGTCAGGTTTCATTCTCGCAGCTTCTCGCCCGGTCAGTCCATCCGCTCCAGCGCCAGTGCTGCAAGGAGCGCCATCGTCTGGAAGGTCTCTTTGTTCTCTGGAGTGAGCACCTCCTCTGGATCGTCGAAGACGAACGCCATGACCCCGAAGATGGGCCTGTGCGCCCTGATAGGGACGTAGTGCCCCCTTCCGGAGGGGAGGTTATCGGTCATGCGGCCCGCAGCCTCGCCGTTCTCGTAGGCCCACTGGGCGATCGATCGTTCCTTTTCGTCGAGCGGGTAGGCAGCGTCACCTGCCTGGACGTGCAGCCCGTCAGGACGTGGGACGAGCACCGCAGACAAACCCGGCGCAAACCCCTGCATGTGGCGGGCAAGAGTCTCGAAGACATCCTGCCTTGTTGCGGCCCGGGCAAGGTCGCGGGAGAGCCCGCAGACCGCCTCAACCTCGGCCTCGCTCTCCCTGATCCGGGGAAGCAGGCGGTGCAGCCGGGCAGCGAGCCTGCTGA
>LFRN01000132.1:778-1417 GCA_001512375.1 Candidatus Methanoculleus thermohydrogenotrophicum
CAGGAGGAGTTCTGGCTGGACAAGACCCTGGAGGAGGATGCTCGCCCCCCAGGCGGCGGCTATCAGGACGAGGCTTGCGACGTAGTCCCAGGAGAAGAGGTGCGGAACCTGCCGGCGGATGGGGATGCGAACGCGGTCGCCTTTTGGCTCGTAGAGGAAGATATCGACCCTCCGGGACCGGCGCAGGACCTTGTAGACCGGGGAGAAGAGGATATTGATCCCCCGGGGCTTTCCGAGCATGATCATGGTGACGTTGTTCCTCCGGGCGTAACGGAGGATCTCGTCGGCAACATCCTCGCCGCGGAGACGGACGATCCTGCCTCCAAGCCTCCGCCCGGTCTCCAGCGCCGCAGTAAGCCAGGCGCGCTCCCTGACCGTGAGCGCTCGCCCGTTCTCGAGATCTACCGTGAGCACCACCCAGTCGGCATCAAACCGGGTGGCAAGCCGGTACCCAGCCCGCACCATCTGTTCGGCCATCGGGCCAGGCCTGATCCCGACCAGGAGCCGCTCGGCTGCCGGCCAGGGTCCCGGGATGGCACGGGCCCGCATATGGCCGATCATCTGCCGGTCGGTGACGGTCGCCAGATAGCGCAGGGTGAGCTGCCGCAGGGCGAGGAGGTTTCCGGTGCTGAAGAACCG
>LFRN01000132.1:1479-4008 GCA_001512375.1 Candidatus Methanoculleus thermohydrogenotrophicum
GCAACAGCATCGTTCTGGCTCTCGACGTGCTGGATGTTGACGGTCGTGTAGACCGATATACCGGCGTGGAGGAGTTCCTCGACATCCTCGTAGCGCTTGACGTGGCGGCTCCCCGGCGCGTTGGTGTGGGCGAGTTCGTCGACGAGGGCGACTTCGGGGTGACGCTCAAGAACCGCGTCGAGGTCCATCTCCCGCAGGGAGAGGCCGTGATAGTCGATGGTAGCGGGGGGGACAGCCTCAAGCCGTGCGGCAAGGGCCTCGGTCTCAGGCCGACCGTGGGTCTCCACGTAGCCGATGACGACATCGACCCCCTCCCCACGCCGCTGGAGGGCGTCCTGAAGCATCGTGTAGGTCTTCCCCACGCCGGCGGCGTAGCCGAGGTAGACCGTCAACCGCCCCATCTCCTCCTCTCCAGGACGGCGGGCGATGGCGAGCAGGTCTTCAGGGAGAGGTCGCATCTCCTCTTCACCTGCCATCATGCATCCCCTCCTCCAAGGCGGTCCAGCGCCCGGTTAAGCGAAAGGACGTTGACGTAAGTCCCGGCGATCGGCGAATCGACGGCCTCAGCCATGACGAGCGCCCTGACTTCCTCTTCAGGGAGACCCCGCGCCTTCGCAACCGCCGGGACCTGCACCAGGGCTGCGTCAAGGCTGATATGCGGGTCAAGCCCGCTCCCTGACGCCATGACCAGGTCGGCAGGGATCGGGCCGGCCACACCGGCCTCCCTGAGCGCCTGCACCCGCTCTGCAACCTGCTCGAGGAGGACGGGGTTTGTCGGTCCCAGGTTCGAGCCACCTGAATGCGAGGCGTTGTACGGGGTCAGGGGTGTCGCCGACGGGCGGCCCTGGAAGTAGAACGGCGCGGAGGAGTTCTGGCCGATGAGCACTGATCCGATGACCTGACCATCGTCACCGGTGATCAGGCTCCCGTGCGCCTGGAAGGGGAAGGCAACCCCGGCTATGAGCGTCACCGCCAGAGGATAGACGACCCCGGTGACGACCGCAAGCAGGACAAAGAGGAGTACGGCGCGCACGAGAGATCTTTTCATCATTATCCTCCTACCGGCAATATGCCAGAGATTACAAGATCGATCGCCTTGATGCCGATGAACGGCACGACGACGCCCCCGAGACCGAAGATGATCAGGTTGTACGCGAAGAGTCGCGATGCCGGCATCGGCCTGAACCTGACCCCGGCGAGCGCGAGCGGGATCAGGAGCGGTATGACCAGTGCGTTGAAGATGACCGCCGAGAGGATGGCCGATCCGGGCGTTGCCAGGGCCATGATGTTCAGGACTGCGAGCCGCGGATAGACCCCGGCGAGCGCGGCAGGGATGATGGCAAAATACTTGGCGATATCGTTCGCTATCGAGAAGGTGGTCAGGGCGCCCCGGGTCATCAGGATCTCCTTGCCGACCTCGACGATATCCAGGAGTTTTGTCGGGTCGCTGTCCAGGTCGATGATGTTGGCCGCTTCCCGGGCGGGCTGGGTGCCGCTGTTCATCGCGACCGCCACGTCAGCCTGGGCGAGAGCAGGCGCATCGTTGGTCCCGTCGCCAGTCATGGCAACCATGTAGCCCGCATCCTGGTAGTTGCGGATCAACCGGAGTTTATCGTCTGGTTTTGTCTCGGCCTGGTAGTCGTCCACGCCTGCCTCTGCCGCGATGGCGGCGGCGGTGAGCGGGTTATCGCCGGTGATCATCACCGTCCGGATCCCGATCTGGCGAAGGTCAGAGAACCGTTCCCGGATCCCGGTCTTCAGGACATCCTTGAGGAAGATGACCCCGAGGATCGTCTGGCCGCGGGCCACGACCAGCGGCGTGCCGCCCGCCGATGCGATCCCGGTCACCTTCGCCTCGAGGTCGGGTGGCGGGGTCCCACCGCGTTCCTGGACCGCCTTTACCACGGCGTCGGCAGCACCCTTCAGGTAGGTTGTCCCATGGCACTCGGCGCCGCTCACCCGGGTCATCGCCGAGAAGGGGATGAACCTTGTTCCGGGGGGAGGGGCGACGTCAGTCCCGGTCTTCTCCCTGACGAGAGCGACGATACTCCTCCCTTCTGGCGTCTCGTCTGCGGCAGAGGAGAGGAGGGCAGCCTCCATCAGGTCTGCCCGGCTCTGCCCCTCCACCGGGACGAACTCGGCCGCCTGCCGGTTGCCGAGGGTGATCGTCCCGGTCTTGTCGAGGAGCAGAACGTTCACGTCGCCTGCAGCCTCGATCGCCCTTCCTGAGAGAGCGACGACGTTGCGCTGGAAGAGCCGGTCCATCCCCGCGATACCGATCGCCGGGAGCAGTGCCGCAATGGTCGTGGGCGCGAGGCAGACGAAGAGCGCGACGAGGACCACAGGGCTGACCGGAGAGGCCGTACCGCTTGCGGCTGCGCTGTAGGCGGAGGCTGGGTAGATGTTTCCGACTGCCAGGAGAAAGACAGCGGTCAGGGCGAGGATCAGGATATCGAGCGCGACTTCGTTTGGGGTCTTGCGCCGCTCCGCTCCCTCGACCATGGCGATCATCCGATCGAGGAACGTCTG
>LFRN01000075.1 GCA_001512375.1 Candidatus Methanoculleus thermohydrogenotrophicum
TTTGCAAAGGTCCAGAACACCGACAACGGGACCGTCTACTCCACACCGGCACTCGACTTCACGGGGGCGCAGGCGATGCTTGAACGCTACTGGTTCGCGCCGCTGGTGCGGGCTGACTTCTCCCCGGAGAAGACGGTGGTCAGGTTCCCGGACGGCCACGAGGAGATCTTCTCTGGCCAGAGCGCCATCCCGGCCCTCTCCCACACTGTTCCGTGAGCGGGCCGCAGTTCTTCTCTTTTTATCTTGCAGGAGTGGAGGTGGCGGAGTGAGAAGACGCCGGTCGCGAGGTCCGGGGATGAAAGCGCCGCCGCCCTTCTGATATAAGTGCACCAGTTACAGAAAAACTGTATCTTTCACAACATGTGGTGCTCAGGAGCAGGTTGCGCTCCTCATTCCGGTGCAGTCCTTTCAGATACCGCAGCGTCAGATTTCCGCAGATTGGCGAAGTTAAGGCCATCTTCCACCGGATCTTCACCGGGGAAGATGAGGTATGCCACCGTCTCCAACCTCAAACAGGGAAACGGTTTGTCAGCCTCCCTGTCGATGATGGGAAGCCTGATCCGGAACCTGCACCGTTCTCTCCGGACACCACCCCTGGTATCGATCTCGGGCTGAAGGACTTTGCAGCCACCCTCTCCTCCGGGGAGAAGATTGAGAACCCTCGCTACCTGAAATACTCTCTCCAGCGATTGAAGGTGTTGCAGCGGCGGGTGTCCCGGAAAACAAAAGGATCGAAGAACCGGAAGAAAGCGATCCAGAGAGGTCGCCAGCCAGCCCGGACGGTTCGATCCATCATCACGTCCGCGATAGCAACGCGGCAATCGATGCCAAAAAATGTGCCCTTGCATCTCCACGAACAGAATCTCATCGGGGAATTATCAGGTGCGGAACGCGCCGTCCTGTCGAGCCTGTGGACCTGTCTCAGTGGAAGAAGCCCCGCCATGAAGGGCGGGGTAGTTGACTTCACAGTCTTTCCTGCTGGTCGACTTACCCGAAGAATTCAGGAGCGTGCATACCTATCGGTATCAACCGCTATTTATATAGAATCTAGCGTACTAGTATAACATCTAGCATACCGGGCATTTTGTCAACTACCCCCCAACGGAGGGGCTTGCGAACGGCTAAGCGAGACCAGACGGGAGGCCTAGGAGACGATCAATCGCAGCAAGCGTTCCGGGCTACAGGAACGGATGGGTGTTTCCCTGCCCCATCCCTCTTCCGGGCACGCCAAAACCCGACGTGCTCCCTGGAGCACCACGCCCGTCTTGCAACTCCAATGGGAAACGCAAACCCCGGTTCGACCGGGAGAAGGTGATACCTGCCATGCGTGTATCCATATTAGACTTAGACACCAACCGCATCACCGGAAAATGGGGGTGACTCAAACCGCAAAGATGGAGGAGGATTGTACGATCCTGACCAGTATCGCCTGGAGAACAGAATGGTATGCCGCGATGAGCAGACGGCATTCCTCCGCAAGCGTGCGCAGGGGATCTCCTGCCTGATGTAGATGAAACCTATCGAAGTTAATGGACTGAGCAAGAGTTTTGGTCAGATCAAGGCTGTGGATAACGTCTCCTTTGACGTCGAGGAAGGGGAGTGTTTTGGTCTGCTCGGTCCCAATGGTGCGGGGAAGACGACCACACTCAAACTTCTGGCCACGGTGCTCAACCCCGATTCAGGCTCGGCAAAGATATGCGGATACAGTATTCTC
>LFRN01000207.1 GCA_001512375.1 Candidatus Methanoculleus thermohydrogenotrophicum
CCCAGAGGAGCCCGAAGTGGCACGTTCCAGATGAATGGGAAGACAGTGCCGCTTGTTTACGCCGATCCCATCGGCAGCGATCCGCTCCTCGCCGAACTGATGCTGAAGAACGCACTCAGTGCCATCGCCGAACTGGAACCCTGACGATCATGCGGATCCTGGTGCTGGATACCATTCATGGCGGGGCTGAACTCGCCCGGGCACTCCGTGGTTCCGGCTACCAGGTGGACGAGGTGGACGTCTACCGCGGGAAGGCCGGCATCCCGGTAGAGGAGGCGCTCGTCCGGTCCTACGATCTGGTCACCGCGCCGGTCCACCTCGACCCTGATCACCCCCTCCTCCAGCAGCACGGCCCTGCGGTCTCGCACCACGAGACGGTGGGGCGGGTTATCAGGGGTCGTCGTACCCCGCACCCTTTCATCGAGATCACTGGAGCGCGGGGGAAGACCACCACTGCCCACGCTCTCGCCTCATTGCTGCCGGGTCCGGGTATCCTGCATACCTCTACCGGGACCTACCGCTACCCGGAACAGGAGCGCCTCTGGAAGCGGAGCATCACGCCTGCCTCTCTGATCCCTGCAGCGCATGAGGCCTGGCGCATCGGGGGCTGGCTTATCGCTGAAGAGTCGCTCGGGGTTACAGGCGCCGGGGACGTGGCGGTGTTGACGTCGCCTGATGACTATCCCATCGCGGCAGGCAAGAAACACGCGATCACCGAGAAGTGCCGGCTCCTCTCCCGGGCACGGATCATGGTCCTCCCGCCCGGCATCGACCTCCCGGGGAGGGCGGTGGCCGCCGACGAGATCGTATCCCTTGACGGCCCGGTCTGCCGGTATGCGTGGGACGGGATCGCCGGTGCATTCACAAACCCGCTCTTCACCCTTGAAGGTTACCGCACGGCGCTTGTGCTTGCGGCGGCGACCGCCTGCGTGCTCGGGGTCGATCCTGCGCCGCTTGCGGGGTTCGCCGCCCTGCCTGGCCGGATGGCGACCTGGTGGGAGGGGGACCGACTGATCGTGGACAACGCAAACAGCGGGACGAACGTGGATACCACCATCGAGGCCGCCCGCTACGCGCGGACCCTCAGGGGGGAGGGTCCCCTGACGCTCGTCATCGGCGAGGAGGCGCGGGCAATCTGCGAGGGATTCTCTCCGGAGGATATCGCGCGGGCGATATC
>LFRN01000201.1:0-1050 GCA_001512375.1 Candidatus Methanoculleus thermohydrogenotrophicum
TTTCATCCCCGCACCTGTTGGCCGGGGTCTTCCTCGCTCCGCCCCTTCACCCCGCAAGATAACCGGTACACCGCTCAGGGGAAGAGAACGCCGATCCAATTTTGCACGATATAGGTATCCGCTGGTCCCGGGGCAACGTCTGGATATCGCCGCGGCGGACAACCCGCTGGATATTGTCTCGTGCGGGGAGGAGGCCCATACATGCTAAGGTATGAAGACAGCAGACGAAGGGCTACCCGCGGTACTCCTGGTTTTGAGTCCTCCGCTCTTCAAGGGGGCATGCGATGAGAGCCCGGACCGGTTCACTCCGGGAGGTGTGCTTCGTCGCGGGTATCATCACGCAAGGCTGCCCCTCACGAGGGGCGGGCGGGGTGAGGGTTTGCCGGGTCTTGCCTTCTGTGGAGAGGGAGAAGGCCCCATCCGCTGGCGTGGTTCCCACCACGGCCCGGTGCTACGTCGGCGATCCCGCAGAGGCAGCGGTTTTCATGCGGGTTTCAGGGTCATGGGCCGACGAGCCCTCAAGAGAGGAGGGGGAGCTGTCACATCCTTCTTCGTGGTCCTCGCGACGACGCGAGCGACCGACTACCCACCTCAAGCATCAGGTTCTTCGGCAAGGTAGGATGAAATGCTTCTACTACGGCGTGCGCCACATCCCGGCGGATCAGCGTCGTCACGGCGGGTCTCACCTCTCTTGCATTGAAGGAATACTTTTTGTACCCCTCTCCCCCAATAGGATGGTATGCTGGAACTGAATGAATACGCGCGTGTCATGCAAAAATTCTATGGCAAGTCGCTGATCCTGGAAAGCCCCTCCGAGTTTCATCCGGTCCTGTATTTCTACTTCATCGATGCTCTCGCCCACATCGATTTCACCCTCGGGATCCAGGCCTATAACTACATGTCGCCCCGGAATATCATGAACATGGAATACATGCGGTGGCGCGTGGATGAGGAAAAGGTTGGTGAGCGGGCACATTTCCCCGATTTCATCAACTGGCTGAAGGATGAGCACCCGGAGGTGTTTGGTGAACTTCCGATGCTCTGGACCGG
>LFRN01000201.1:1064-2414 GCA_001512375.1 Candidatus Methanoculleus thermohydrogenotrophicum
GACAGAAAGCCCATCCCGGCCGAGTACCTCTCGATGTTTATCGACGAATTCTTTGACCGGGAGTTCCTCAAACAGCTTTATAAGACCTCGACGCTCGCCCGCCTCTTTGACGAGTTCGTCGAGAGCAGGACTGCATAACCACGAGGATGGTATGGACGTCGCTCGCCTCACCTCATCGCTTGTCCGGCTCAGGAGTGAGAATCCGCCGGGAAAGACGACTGATGTGGTTGAGTACATCAGGGAATTCCTCGACTCGCTTGGATTGAAGTGCCGCATCGTCTCCCACCCCGGCGGCCGGGATAACCTCATCACGACCAAACCTGACCCGGGGATCCTCCTCTGTGGCCACGTGGATGTAGTTCCCGCCATCCCCGATGACTGGACGCACGACCCCTACGGCGGCGAGATCGCAGACGGCTACGTCTGGGGGAGGGGGGCCACCGATATGAAAGGTGGATGTGCCGCCCTCCTCATCGCCTGCCGTGACCTCATCGAGAGCGGCGTTGAGCCGAAGGTGCAACTTGCCTTTGTCTGCGATGAGGAGACTGGCGGGGAGCATGGGATCCGGTCGCTGCTTGCAGAGAACCTGCTTCTGCCCCGCGACTGCCTGATAGCCGAACCGACGCCTCCGACGAGCCCGGCGGCCGGCCAGAAGGGTCTCTATCGGATCGATCTCTCCTTCCGCGGCGAGCCAGGTCACAGTTCTCTCTATCCGATGGTCGGGAAGAGCGCTATCATGGCGGCGTTTGACCTGATCGGATACCTTCGGGAGGTCCATGTACACCCGTTTCCTGTCAGCGAAGACCTGCAGTCGCTCATTGCGCAGTCTGCCCGGATCTTCCATGAGATCTTCGGGCTCGAGGGGGTGGACGATGTCCTCACCCGGGTGATGTTTAACCCGGGGCGCATCGAGGGCGGCGAGAAGGCAAACATCGTGGCTGAGCAGTGCCGGATGGAACTGGACATCCGGGTGCCCTGGGGATGCCCCCTTGACGACCTGAGGAAGAACATCGCTGAGCATGCCCCGGATGCTACTATACATGAGATGGATGTTGCAGAGCCGACTCTGACCCCTGTGGATGCCAGGGTTGTCCGGACGGTCTGCCGCGAGGTGGAGCGGGTCTACGGCAGGCCGGCGGTGCCGCTTCTCCAGTGGGCGGCAAGCGATGCCAAGTATCTCCGCACAGAGGGCTTTGATGTCGTGGAGTATGGGCCGGGTGAGATCCCGACGCTGCACGCGGTGGATGAGCGGGTTTCTGTGGAGCAGCTTGAGAAGGCGGTGGATGTGTATCGGGGGGTTATCCAGGCGTATTCAGGGTGAAGGGGGGCCTGTGGCCGGGATGCCGGAGT
>LFRN01000038.1 GCA_001512375.1 Candidatus Methanoculleus thermohydrogenotrophicum
CATCTCCTTCACGGAGAGATCCCCGATGATGATCGTGCCGGCTTTGGTGTTCTCGACGAGTTTCTTTGCCGTCTTGTGCTGGAAATCTTTGAGCTGGTTACTCCGCTTCCGCTCCATCTTCCGCTTGACGGCGTTGTACGGCGTTGTAACGTCTCCACCGCCTGCTCAGCTTCCGGTCTTTGCTCCTCTTCTTGCAGTGATCCCGCCGCGACTGCACGGCATCGATCTTCGGGTTCCAGTAACCGATCCGGACGGATGTTCCTGACCTCGATAAACTTGCCAGAACTGTTGACACCGGTCTGCTTGATTTGATCACCCCGAGATCCCATGCCTGATACTGTCCGTTATCGATGGGTTTCGGCGGCACAACCTCTTCAATCACGGCAAGGTATCATTTCTTCGTGCTGTCCTGAAACACCTCAACCTGCTTGACCACCCCAAATTCCTGTTCCGGAAGGACAAAGACCAGTTCTACCCGATCCCGCGTGTTGTGCAATCGCGTCGTTGACGATCCAAAACCCGGACTGGTTGTACGTACTCAGGGTGGTGAAGTACTTTCTCCCCTTGAAACCCGGCAGTCTACATACTTTTTCAGGACATCAAGGGTTACCTGGCCGGCGACCAGAACGCATCACGCCA
>LFRN01000119.1 GCA_001512375.1 Candidatus Methanoculleus thermohydrogenotrophicum
CCGGCGTTCGAAGCTGCCTGTATCGCCGCCTACGCAAGCGGCAGGGCCGGTATGCGGGCCGCGGAGGAGAGGGGGTGCGGTATGCTCGCCACCGATGTGCTGGATTTCATCCCGCGGGAACTCTTTGGCCGGAGAGCACCCGAGTAGTGGACCATTCCGCTTAATATTTCAGGTACACCCTAGCCCCACGCAGAAGTGCGCGAAGAGCGCGAAGCGGTATGAGATTGGTAGATGCAATCGATCTCAGTAGCCTGCCCGAAGAGACCCTCTTTTATTCCCGGAGAGACAGAAGTTCTCCTGCGATATCCATGAGCAGGTCCGGTAAACAGAGTGAGAGGCCGGTCTTCACCCACATCGAGAACGACCGCGCGCAGATGGTGGACATCTCGGCCAAGACCGAGGTCCCCCGCGAAGCGGTTGCAAGCGGCAGAATCTACCTCCGCAACGAGACACTCCAGGCTATCAGGGAAGGAACCCTGGTCAAGGGCAACGTGCTCGCGACCGCACGGGTGGCGGCCACCCTCGCGGTGAAAGATACGCCGCGCATCATCCCTATGTGTCACCCCATACCACTTGCGGCCATCACCATCGAGTTCGAGGAAGGGGGCGGCTACATCGAGGCGACCGCCCGCGTCAAATCCTACGGGAAGACAGGTGTCGAGATGGAAGCACTCACCGGTGTCTCTGTCGCCCTTCTCACCGTCTGGGATATGGTTAAATCAGCAGAAAAGGACGAGAACGGACAGTACCCCGTCACCAGGATCGATGCCGTCCGCGTCGTGGAGAAGCGGAAAGGCGCCTAGTACGTCGATTCCGGGTTACCGGATTTTTCCCGCACAGTGAACCGTGAGGGGCATCACGCCCAGGGACGGGGGATCCCGCCATACGCGCTGATGTTGGATATGGAGATTCTCCGGGGCAACGCTCAATTCGGAAGACGAAGGCCAACCTGAGGTACTCCTGGCTGGCCTGCGGTCAGTGGTCCCCTCCCTCGGAAAACGGTCTTGATCCCGGTCAGGGAGCACGCGACGAGGAGACGAGCGATTCGCTCCGGGCGGAGACCCTGCGCTGCACCCGGGCAGGGTTTTTTCCTGGTACCACCACACACTGCCCCCCGTCCCGGAGGGCGGGAGATCGTGGGCCTTGCCCTGCGCAGTGAGAGGGCGCGCCCCCCCGTCCCCACCGCGATCAGCTGCCATATCGGTGAGGCGGGGTAACAGTCTGGATCCGTCATCTGGCACCGTGCTTTGCCAGAGCGCATGGAAAACAGTGTCGCCCGGGCGAATGGTTACTCGCCCCGGCGGCTGCTCTGTATACCCATACCAG
>LFRN01000102.1 GCA_001512375.1 Candidatus Methanoculleus thermohydrogenotrophicum
CATCTTCATGATCGTCCTGAGCGTTCCAATGCTGTTCAGCGCCCGGAACAGAGCAGGTGCTGGCACCAGAACCCCGGCGGCAGCACCCCCCCTCACCTGGGGGAGGACGGTCGGGGGCATCACCTTCGGCATCATTTCCGGTGCCATGGCAGGGCTATTTGGAGTGAGCGGGACGCCACCGGTCATCGCCGGATTGTACCTCATGGGACTGCCCGCGGTACAGGTGGTTGGGACATCCATATTCGTGCTCCTCTTCAACGCCATCGCCGGTCTGACCGGTCATCTCGCCATCGGGCAGGTTCACTGGGGGCTCACCCTCTTCCTGGCGATGGGAGCAGCGGCAGGGGCATACCTTGGACCACGATACCTGAGCCGGATAAAGACCCCTACCGTCGAGAAGTTCTATGGACGTTTCTTCACGGTCCTGGTTGTGGCTCTGGGAATCGCCATGATCCTCGGGTGAAGAATGGGGATTGCCGGGGTATTATACCGGGTCGGTTATGCCTGAGGGTCGCGGGGTGCAAGATCCTGCTGCTATCAGTTCCCGTTCAGAGGATGGGAGACCGTGCCGGGCAGGGTGCCTGCTCTCGTCGGGGCAGACGGCATGCACCCCACCGCGGGCCTTCTGTCGGTTTTCTTCGTAAAAAAGGTGCTGTGAAGCCAGTCCCGGCTTTCCGGAACCATGCTTTCGCCGGGGGCGGGACACCCGGCCTGCCGGCATAGGCCCGGGAGAACCTCGCGCGAGCTACCCTCTCAGTCAGCCTCCATGGTAGAGAAGAAGTGCGTACCCAGCCCGGCGAGGACTGCCGCCCAGGCAAAGATGACCACGAAGTCAAGGAGGAGCGGGAAATTGGAGACGCCAATCAGGGTTCCCCTCAGCCCATCCACCCCGTACGTGAAAGGGTTGAGACAGATGATGTAGCGGAACCAGCCCGGCATGAGCTCCAGCGGGAA
>LFRN01000194.1 GCA_001512375.1 Candidatus Methanoculleus thermohydrogenotrophicum
GCGTGAGGAGAGTGTGATTCGGATCAAAACCACATGATGCCCCGTGGGGCCACAGGCATGCCTGATGAAAAACGGAGATGGCCAATCGCGGTTCAAATCCTTATTCAGAGGCGTCTGGAGGATGTTCTGCCATACTCACAGGACGTTTTTCATACCAGCAGTGGTGCAGTCTCTGCGGGTTCGTCCACCCCGACAACCGCCGGAGTCAAGCAGCGTTTCGCTGCCCTGCGTCCGGGCATACGGAGAACCCCGACCTGAATGCAGCAGGGCCGCTGTCAACCGGCCTATTTGCGGTCCGCTCCCCCTCACCGGGGAGAGGTGGAATCGCAAGGTCTCTAAAGAGCATGGTGCCACCTACGGCATCATGCCCCGACGAGAGGAGGTGGTTGACTGGCGGATCTCGTCGATGATCCGCTGAAGCCTCTCCCGGGTCTCAGGAAGCGCTTCTGCAGCCGCCCCGGTGAGCGCGGGGATTGCTGCCTCCCCCATATCAACCAGCGCCCGCTCAGCACGCTGTCTGACCATGGGAGCATCATCCCGGAGTGCTGCCTCGACAAGAGGAGCACGGGATTCTTCGCCGCCTATCCGCGCGATGATCCTGACGGCATCTGCCCGAAC
>LFRN01000287.1:0-13536 GCA_001512375.1 Candidatus Methanoculleus thermohydrogenotrophicum
GGGGGGCAGTACCCGGGCGTATACCCGGTGGAAAGCCGTCCTCCGGGATGCAAAACTCCCGGATAGTGTGAAAAAGGTCGATACTCTCCTCTGTTGAGAGTGCCGGTAATTGAGAATCATTGCGCTAGTAATCCGTCAGCGGTTTTTCTGCGAGGATGCGAAGGATCTCGAGGCGTGCTCGCTCGAGGCACCTGGCGGGCTCTCATTGACCGGTGCTTGAGGAGGATCTGTGCAATTGTCACGCTCACCCGGGAAGCATTGCGAAAGAGGGCTGGCTCCCGGGAACGGATCACAGCACTGCTCTATCGTCAAGAAGAAGACTCTCTCTGATCGGACCGGGATCAGAAGGCGCGGACGTTTCAGTATTATGTGAGATTGGGGCTTGCAGTCTCAGGGATGAATCACCCTGGATGCGCCCCGCTGAAGTCGGGGGGGAGCAGTCACGAGTCCCCCGCACAGCTAAAGAGAGGGGGCATGCAGCGCCTATGCCCCTCTCTTCCCGGAGGTTTCGGGACCAATATCGATCCACTCGCCTGGTGAGAGAGCGCGGACCTGGATCGATGTCGTCCGCTCGATGGTCTGCTTGAACTTCTGGACATCTTGCTCGATGGCAGGGAAGGTGCCATAATGCATCGGGATCACAATCTGCGCTCCAATGTACCGCGCCGCGACCATTGCCTCCTCGGGCCCCATCGTATAGCGTCCTCCAATGGGAATGAGCGCCACATCTGGCCGGTAGAGGTCCCGGATGATCTGCATATCAGAGAAGAGCGCCGTATCGCCGGCGTGATAAACGGTGGTGTCGTCCATCGTGATGACGAACCCTGCGGCGGTGCCGCCGTAGAAGCCCATGCCCTCGTCTTCTACCCACGATGAGTGGAGAGCGGGCGTCATCGTAAATTTGACCCCGTCAACAGTGATGCTGCCGCCGATGTTCATGGGCTCGGCAGGGATGCCCTTCGATGCCAGGTACTTTGCGATCTCGTTGATGGCGACGGTCTTCTTCTTCAGGTGCAGGGTCATGCCCAGGTGGTCTGCATGGGCGTGCGTCACCGCAACGATGTCTGGTTCCACGGGAAGCGAGCCCCCGGGAATGAATGGATCGATGAGAACTATCCGCGACCCTTCAAGGCAAAAACATGCGTGGCCAAGCCAGGTCAATCTCATGGAGAAGAGATCGATCTGCTCATTAAAAAAAGTTCGGCAGGAAAAAAGAGGTCCAGAAGCTCAGAACTCCCCCAGGTCGATCGCTTCGGCGACATCGATGGCCTCGCTCAGTCCGTCGTTGACGACACCTCGCGTCATATGTTCGGAGAGATCGCGATCTTCCATCACATCCCTGATCCGTTCCAGGTACGGGTCCAGGGTGGTGTCTTCCTGCTGTTCGATCACATGACGATACTCACGAAGTGTGGAAGGGCTCACGTTCAGTTCCTCGCTGACCTCCTTCATGGTCTTCCCCGAGTCAAGAAGTTCAATCATCAGTTCGCGATCGAACGGCATCTTGAAGTCGAGTTCCCTGAAGAGTTTGAGGCGGACCCGTGCACGTGCCACAGTCTTGCTCAGTTTCTCATCACCGAGAGTCCTTGCAATCTCAGTATCGTTTTTGCCGTCGTAATAGGCAACCACGAGTTTTGCGAGCTGCCGTGGAGTGAGTTTAGTCTTGAAGTAGCCCTGATCGAGGATCTCACGCATGATCAGGGCGATCTCGCGCTCAACAGCATCGCGGTCCCGGAGCGTACCGTGAACCTTCCTCATCGGCTCAACGATCGTCTTTTTGTTCGTGATGGTCGTGAACAGCTCAAGGAGCTGCTGCTTGCGGGTATCTTCTGCCATGTCCCTATCTCTTTCTTTTATTCCGCTGTCTGGTCCAGGTGGCCATTTCATGTTCGGTCACCTATATAAAGCGATCCCCGGTCGGGGCGTAACGTTCCCTACATTACGATTACTAGCATTTAAAACTTACTATATAATCCTCCGAAGCAGGAAGATAATTTTGTGGGATGTAAGAAATTATCTCGAAATGGTGCTAACAGAGGGAGAAATGGCTGCTTCAGGCAGTCTGTTTCTTGAAGGTCTACTTGTGGAAAGGTAGAGAGAGGGAAGATCCCGCCCGGCAGGAGGGCAGAGGCAGGACCGGGGAAAAAACCTTTGCCCATATGTCCGGCCAGGCCTTCTCTGGAGCGGGCTATTTCACCTTATCTGGTGGGTGCGAAGGGTGGATCGGCAGTAGCACGCGAGGCTGGTGCGATGCTCCAGGGGCCTGTTCCCGGGCAGGGGAGGAGGACCACATGGGTGCTGTATCGCGCTCGCGCGGGGAAGGTAGGGGTGGCCTCACCCGTCGATAAAAGTTCGCGGGCTCGACCGGTCGAGGCCGACCTGAAAGACCGGGGCAGGTGGCGATCCAGCGCGCGAGGAGAACTATTCTTTATTAGTATCGGCGCTTAAGTGTACTGCAGGACTTATGGCCGAGACAAGCGATATTTACGAAAAAGTCATGGACGTAGCCAGGAGACGCGGTTTTGTCTGGCCTTCATCTGAGATATATGGGTCGGTTGCCGGTTTCATCGATTATGGCCCTCTCGGAGCGATGATGAAGAGGAATATCGAAGACCTCTGGCGATCATTCTATGTCTTTCAGGAAGGTTACTATGAGATCGAATGCCCCACTGTTGGAACCGAAGCAATCTTCGTCGCATCCGGTCATGTGAAAGAGTTCGCTGACAAGATGGTGCAGTGTCCGCACTGCAACGAATACCTGCGCGCCGATCACATCGCGGAGGATAACGGCATCGCGAACGCAGGCACGCTCTCTGCAGAGGCTCTCCAGGCAGCGCTCCGCGAACTCCCCTGCCCCGTGTGCAAGGAACCTCTGGGCGAGGCGAGCGTCTTTGCGTTTAACCTGATGTTTGAAACCACCATCGGCCCCGGATCGCAGCGGAGAGGCTACCTGCGCCCGGAGACCGCCCAGGGGATCTTCATCGACTTTTCCCGACTCCTGCGCTTCTACCGGGACAAACTCCCCTTCGGTGCAGTCCAGATTGGAAAGTCTTACCGGAACGAGATCTCCCCTCGCCAGGGCATGATCCGGCTGCGAGAGTTTTCCCAGGCAGAGGCCGAGATCTTCGTCCACCCCGACAAGAAGGATCACCCTGCCTTCTACCGCTACGCTGACTACACCGTGCCCCTCCTCACCATCGCCCGGCAGATCGAGAACCAGGAGCCGGTCAGGTACACGATGCGCGCCGCCGTGGATGAGGGGGTGGTTGTAAACGAGTACGTCGCCTACTACATCGCGCTCACGCACCAGATCCTTACTGCCATCGGCGTGGATCCGGCAAGACTCAGGTTCCGTCAGCATCTCCCTGATGAGCGCGCACACTATGCAGCCGACTGCTGGGACGCCGAGGTCCACTCCGGCCGCTTTGGGTGGGTGGAGATCGTCGGCATCGCCGACCGTACCGACTACGACCTGCGCTCGCATGCAGAACATTCCGGGGAGTCGATGACGGTCTTTGTCCCCTATGACGAACCGAAACTGGTTAAAAAACGGCGGATCGTAGCTGACATGGGCGTTCTTGGTCCCCGGTTCCGCGGCAGGGCAAAGGCGATCGCGGATGCCCTGGCCGCTTCAGACCCTGGCGAGGATGGCGCGCGGATCACGATCGACGGCGAGGAGATCTTCATCCCCGCTGACCTCTACCAGATCAGGGAAGAGGAGGTAGAGGTCCGCGGCGAAGAGGTGATGCCCCATGTCATCGAGCCTTCATACGGTATCGACCGGATGATCTATGTCGCGCTGGAACACAGCTACGCGGAGGACGAGATCGACGGCGAGACAAGGCGGGTGCTCCGGCTCCCGGCGGCGGTGGCGCCGGTCCAGGCCGCCGTCTTTCCGCTGATGAACCGGGACAGCCTTGATGAGATCGCGCAGGCGATCACGAGGAGGCTCACGCGGTCTCGTATCCTTGCCCAGTACGATGATTCCGGTGCCATCGGCAGGCGTTACCGGAGACAGGACGAGATCGGGACACCCTATACCATCACCGTCGATTATGGCACGCTGGAGGACAACACGGTTACCATCAGGGACCGGGACAGCACGGAACAGATCCGGGTGCCGATCGAGCGGCTGCCGGGGATCATCTCCGCACTCATCAACGGCGCAGTTACGTTCCCCGAACTCAGAGTATGAACTACGTCTCCCACCCGCTGATCCGGCAGGAGAGTATCGAGGAACGGCGCTACCAGCTCTCTATAGCGCTCCGGGCGCTCGACGCGAACACGATGGTTGTCCTCCCAACGGGCCTTGGAAAGACAGCTGTTGCGCTCCTTGTCACAGCATCCCGTCTCTACTCTCACCCCGGGAAGGTGCTCATGCTTGCGCCGACGAAACCGCTGGTCGAGCAGCATCTCCGTTTTTTTAAGCAATTCTTACTCTTCCAGGAAGGTTCTGAGCCGCAGGAATCTGACTTTGCCATCTTCACCGGGAACACCCCCCCTGACAGACGGGCCGCCGCCTGGGAGGCGTGCCGGATCTGTTTTGCCACGCCGCAGGTGATCAAGAACGATTGTCTTGCGGGAAGGTACAGCCTCGACGATGTCGTGCTGCTGATCGTCGACGAGTGTCACCGCGCGGTGGGAAACTACGCGTACGTCTTCATTGCCCAGCACTACTGCACCACGGCGAACAATCCCCTATTACTTGCCATGACTGCCTCACCCGGGGGTGACCAGGCGAAGGTGCAGGAGGTCTGTTGCAACCTCCATATCGAAGCTATCGAGACACGGGTTGAGACCGATGAGGATGTCCGCCCCTATATCCATGAGCGCGACATCCAGTACATCGATGTTTATCTACCAGAAGAACTGCAGGCAGCGCTCCTTGCCCTCCGAAGGCTTCTGGAGTCGCGGCTCGACAGGCTTGCGGAACTCAACTTCCAGGTCCCCAGACCAGATAAACTCTCGATAAAGGCACTCAATCGCCTGAACGCTCAGATCCAGCAGCGTATACAATCACGGGATCCCTCCGCCTTCGTCGCGGCATCCCTGCATGCCGAATGCATGAAACTTCGCCACGCCATCTCGCTTACTGAGACGCAGGGGAGTGAGGCGCTCAAACTCTACCTGGACCGGCTCAGCGCAGAAGGCGCATCAAGCACGGGAAGTAAGGCCAGCAGGCGGCTGGTTAATGATCCTATCTACCGAAACCTCGTTGAGGAGGTCAGCCGCTGGAACGAGGAACTCCATCCTAAGGTCGCCATCGTCTGTGAGCTGGTGCAGGCACAACTTGCGGCGCACCCGGAGAGCCGGATCATCGTCTTTGCCACCTATCGCGATACCGTCCAGACGCTTGTCGACGCAATCTCAGCGAGCGGCATCGCCTGTGAACGGTTTGTCGGTCAGGCTTCCAGGGATACAGAGCGGGGGCTTACGCAGAGGGAGCAGATCGAGATCCTCGACCGGTTCCGCGAGGGCGAGTTCAGGTGCCTGATCGCGACCTCGGTAGGCGAGGAAGGGCTTGATGTCCCCTCGACCGATATGGTGATCTTTTATGAGGCGGTCCCATCAGAGATCAGGAGCATCCAGCGGAAAGGGAGGACTGGCAGGAGCGGCAGCGGCACGATCGTTGTGCTGGTGACGAAAGGGACGTCTGATGAGGCGTTCAGGTACGTGAGCCAGACCCGGGAGCGGGCGATGGTGCGAGGCATCAGGAGCATGGGCACCGCCTTCGCCGCCACCCCCTCCTCTGTCCCATCCACCCGGGCCGACAGCAGACAGATGAGTTTCTTAGATTTTGATCTCCCGGGACCGGCGATCACCGTTGATGACCGGGAGACGTCGTCGCGGGTCGTGGTGCGTCTGCATGAGCTCGGCGCGTCGATCACGCTGCAACGTCTTGAGTTTGGCGATTACGCCATCGGTGACCGCATCCTTGTGGAGAGGAAGACTACACGGGACTTCATGGACACCCTGGTGGAGCGGGATCTCTTTGGACAGGTCAGGGCAATGGCTGCTACGGTGCCGCGGCCGGTCCTGATCATCGAGGGCGAAGAAGACCTCTATGAGGTCAGAAACGTCCACCCCAATGCCGTCAGGGGTACACTTGCCGCCATCACGGTTGATATGAACGTGACGCTGCTACGCACACGAGATGCAGACGATACTGCCGAGTTGCTCTACGTTCTCGCACAGCGGGAGGCAGGTGAGCGCGGAGAGCGCAAGATGCATCCGAAGAAATCCTACCGGTCTGCCCGGGAAGAGCAGGAGTATGTACTCGCCGCGTTTCCGAACATCGGGATCCGGAGTGCCCGGCTCCTCCTCGAACACTTTGGGTCGCTCAAGGCGGTAATCGATGCCGACCCGGAGGAGCTGGCATCCGTGCACGGGATCGGAGAAAAGACTGCGCAGGGTATATGGGATCTTGCCCGCAGGCCCTACCGCTGATCCAGTGTTGCGAGCGCTTCGGCGCCCCTCTCTACCGCCATCATCAGGGTCAGACATCCGTCGACCCGCTGCTCACGCCTGATGCGTTCGCAGAGATGGATGATCGTCTGCTCGATTTCTGTTACGACCCTGCTTTGCTCTCTGGCCGTGGCCGGTGCAGATGACCGCACGGGCGGTTGAGCAGCCGGGACTGGTTCGAGCGGCTCCGGTTCGAGAAAATGTTCTTCTGACGTTTCCAGCGGACATATAACGCACTGTGTCTCCCCCTTATACTCAAACAGGGGGTACCCACAGACCTTACAGGATTTAGCGAGCATCTTTCCTCCTTTGAGGAGATACTCGGCCATGATTTCATCAGCCTTGTCAGCTGTCATTTCGTCCAACACCCTTAATCAACTTATATATGTCTGGATGCCTCTAAATAATAGCGGGGTGAGTCATTGACAAGTCCAGACGAAACGATACGAACCTGCATTCAGATGCTGCAGAATATCAGTGAAGATTCCACCATTCCACGCAACATCCGACGTGTTGCAGATGAGACAAAGGCGGTCCTCCAGGACGAATCGCGGAGCATCGGTCTTCGTGCTGCAACCGCAATCTCTCTGATCGATGAGATCAGCAACGACCCGAACATGCCGGTCCACGCACGGACCCGCATCTGGGAGCTGGTATCGCAACTGGAAACGGTACCTCTCGACTGAGTAACTTATTCTTCTTGAACGATTCCGGCGAAAAACAGGGCAGAAAGATATTATTTTGGGCTGTAGCGACCGCCGTTTTATTCTGCCCGTCACATGCCGTGACGCAGCCGGGATCACAAAACCCTTTCCCGGGTTTCACCCGAGGACCGTGACGTAGACTGTCCTCCTGCGGCTCGAGCGCACGTCCAGTTCGAGGAGGACGATCTGTTGCCAGGTGCCGCATGCAAGCCTGCCCTCGATCACGGGTACGGAGACTGACGGCCCGATCACCGCCGCCCTGACGTGAGACCGCCCGTTTCCATCGCCCCATGCTGTATCATGTGCGTAGGGGATATCTGGCGGGGCGATGACCGAGAGCGCCCGGAGGAGATCCGAGAGCACGCCAGGCTCATACTCGATGGTGGTGATGGCGGCGGTCGAACCCGCGACAAAGATGCTGGCAAGCCCCTCCCGCACACCGCTCGCAGTGATTGCCTCCTCTACCCGGGGCGTGAGGTTGACGATCTCCCCCTCCCCGTGCGTCTCTACCTGAATCGTCGTACGGAATGTCATATGAAGACCTCGTTCATGACCCTTGTTGTCTCCCGCACCCGGATAAACCTCCCGCTTCGATGCTGGATGCGCGAAACCCATACAGGATGGCGGTATAAACAGCAGTTCACTGCTTCAAAAACCCGAAGAAGCCTCCTCCTGCTTCGTCACCAGACCCCTCAAGAGTGTTTCTGTAAGCATGTCATACCCGACATGCTCAAACCAGGCACAAATGGAGCCTTTCGTAGAAGAAGCGCTCCACGCTGAGATGGTTATAGAGAACGGTTGGGGTGAGGGACTTTTGGGATACGAGCGCAAGAAATAGGAGAACTCACACCTCTTCCTCATCTCGTTCCCCGGAGTCGAGAATGGTAAACCCGATGACGCGGTCACCTTCATCGAGTTTCATGATCCGGACGCCGCGGGTGTTCCGTTTCTGGATCGATATCTCAGAGACTTTTGTCCTGATGACGATGCCGGATGCGCTCATTACGATGATCTCATCATCTTCAGAGACCGCCATCGACCCTACGACGCCGCCGGCCCGGGCGTCGACGACGATGTTGCGCACGCCCAGCGTACCCCTGCCGTGGCCGCGGAACTCCTCAAACTCCGTCCTTTTCCCGAAGCCCTGCTCCGTGATGGTGAGGAGATGGTCTTTCTCGACCACGGATACAGCCTGCAGGGTATCGCCGTGGCGGAGCCTGATCCCCCGCACTCCCATCGCGTTCCGGCGAACCACGCGGACGGCTTCCTCGTGGAACCGGAGGCTCTGCCCGAACCTCGTCGTCAGGATCAACTCCTGGTTTCCATCGGTTGCCTTCACGTCCACCAGTTCGTCACCGTCGCGGAGGTTGATGGCGTTGATCCCGGTCTGCCGTGGCCGCGAGAACTCGTCGAGCGCCATCTTCGCAACCGTCCCGCCTTTCGTCGCAAAGAAGAGGTAGTGATCAGAACTGAACTCCCTGACCGGGATCATCGTGGTCACCCTTTCGTCGCCGTCGAGATTTAAGAGGTTGACGACCGCCTTGCCCTTGCTTGTCCGCTGCCCCTCGGGGAGGTCGTAGACCTTCAACCAGTAAACCCTTCCTTTGTCGGTGAAGCAGAGAAGATAGTCGTGCATGTTCGCGACGAAGACGTTCTCGACACCGTCGTCTTCCTTTGTGGCCATCCCGATGACGCCGCGGCCTCCACGCCGCTGGTTCCGGTAGGTGTCAAGGTCGATCCTTTTTATGTAGTTTGAGGAGGTGAGCGAGACCAGCATCGGTCTATCCTCGATGAGGTCCTCTATCTCGATGGCCTCGGCCGCCCGTCCGATCCGGGTCCTCCGCTCATCACCGTAACGGGAACTGATCTCGACAAGTTCCTTCCTGATCTCGGCAAGGATGCTCGCTTCGCTTGCAAGGATCGCGTTGAGCCGCTTGACCTCCTCTGCAAGGGCATCGTGTTCATCAAGGATCTTCTGCTGCTCAAGCGCCGCAAGCCTGCGCAGTTGCATCTTTAAGATCGCGTCCGCCTGCACCTCATCCAGCGCGAACTTTGCCACCAGCGCCTTCTCAGCCTCCTCGGTCGTCCTGGACGCCCTGATAGTGGCGACGACAGCGTCGATGTTATCGAGCGCCACAAGGAGACCACGGAGGATATGCATCCGTTCTTCCGCCTTTCTGAGGTCAAACTCGGTCCGCCGCCGGACGACTTCCACCCGGTGCTTCAGGAACTCATGAATAAGTTCCTTGAGGTTCAGGGTGCGGGGCTGGCGGTCGACGATGGCGAGGTTGATGATGCCGAAGGTGGACTCAAGTGCCGTGTGCTTGTAGAGGTAGTTCAGGACCACCTGGGGTGCGGTGCCTTTCTTCAGGTCGATTACGATCCGCATGCCATCCCGGTCAGACTCGTCGCGGATATCGGTGATCCCCTCGATCTTTTTGTCGCGGACAAGGTCTGCAATATGTTCTATCAGGCGGGCTTTGTTCACCTGGAAGGGGATCTCGGTGATGATGATCTGCGGTGTCCGCCCTTCTTCGTCGATCTCGGCGACCCCCCTGATAACACACTTCCCGCGCCCGGTGAGATACGCGTCCCTGATACCTTTGGTTCCCATGATGATCCCGCCGGTCGGGAAGTCAGGTCCAGGCATGATCTGCATCAGTTCCTCCGTGGATACGCCCGGTTCATCGATGATGCGGCAGATCGCCTTGCAGACCTCCTTGAGGTTGTGGGGTGGCATGTTCGTTGCCATACCCACCGCGATCCCGCTCGACCCGTTCACCAGGAGGTTCGGGACTCTGGCCGGGAGGACATCTGGCTCCTGGAGCGATTCATCAAAGTTTGAGACGAAGTCGACGGTCTCCTTATTGATATCGGCCAGGAGCTCCTCCGAGAGTTTCGTGAGCCTCACCTCCGTGTATCGCATGGCGGCGGCGGAGTCCCCGTCGATCGACCCGAAGTTCCCCTGTCCATCCACCAGCGTGTAACGGTAGGTGAAGGGTTGTGCCATCTTCACCAGCGTATCATAGATGGCCGAATCGCCGTGAGGGTGATACTTACCCATCACGTCTCCGACAACACGGGCGCTCTTCTTGTAGGGTTTGTCGCTCGTGTTGCCCATCTCCCACATCGCGTAAAGGGTGCGGCGGTGGACCGGTTTCAGGCCGTCTCTCACGTCAGGGATGGCGCGGCCGATGATCACGCTCATCGCGTAGTCGATGTAGCATGATTTCATCTCGTCTTCGATGTTGACCGGGATGACCTCTTCTGATACGACCCCTTCAGATGTCAAGGTTGATCACCTCCTTTGCGTGTCTGCGGATGAAGTCTCTCCGGGCATCCACACTCTCGCCCATCAGTTTCTCAAATATCTCGTTTGCGTAAACAGCATCCTCAATCACCACCTGCTTGAGCACCCGGTTCCCCGGATCCATCGTGGTGCTCCAGAGCTGGTCGGCGTTCATCTCACCAAGACCCTTGTAGCGCTGGATCGTGACGCCTTTCTCACCCCACTCAGCGATGATATCCCGCATCTCCTCCTCCCGGTAAGCGTAGCGTTCCTGCCTGCCTTTTGCAATCCGGTAGAGAGGGGGCTGGGCGATGTAGATGTAGCCGTTCTCGACCAGGTCTGTCATGTATCGGTAGAAGAACGTGAGGAGGAGTGTCCGGATGTGCGCACCATCCACGTCCGCATCGGTCATCAGGATGATCCGATGATACCGGGCCCGTTCGATGTCAAAACTGTCGCCGACCCCGGTGCCGATCGCTGATATCAGTGCCTGGATCTCAGCGTTCTTCAGGATCCTGTGCTCCGACGCCTTCTCGACGTTCAGGATCTTTCCTCGCAGAGGGAGGATCGCCTGGAACTTCCGGTCCCGCCCCTGCTTCGCGGAACCACCTGCTGAGTCCCCCTCCACGATATAGAGTTCGCTCTTCGCCGGATCGCGTTCCTGGCAATCTGCGAGTTTCCCCGGGAGCCCGATCGTCTCCAGTGTACTCTTCCGGCGGGCCAGTTCGCGTGCTTTCCGGGCGGCTTCCCGCGCCCGTGCCGCTGCCATCGCTTTATCCACGATCACCAGGAGGGTCTTTGGGTGCTCCTCGAAGTACTCGGTGAGCGACGAGTAGACGAGCGAGTCCACGATGCCCCGGACATTACTGTTCCCGAGGCGCATCTTTGTCTGTCCCTCAAACTGTGGTTCGGCGATCCGGGTGCTGATGACGGAGACGAGCCCCTCCCGGGCATCTTCACCCCTGATCTGAGCGTCGTTGCTCTTGAGAAGGTTATTTCTGCGGGCAGCGTTGTTGATAGCGCGGGTGATGGCACTCCGGAACCCTTCGAGGTGGGTGCCGCCTTCCCGGGTATTCACGCTGTTGACGTAGGTGTAGACCGTCTCCGAGTATGAGTCGTTGTACTGCAGGGCCACCTCGACCTCGACCAGGTTCTCGGGGTCGCTCTTCTGGAAATAAATCACGTCGTCGTGAAGTTTCCTCTTTCCTTCGCCGATCCGGGCGACAAACTCCCTGATACCGCCCTCGAAGCAGTAGGTGACGGCATCACCGGTGCGTTCATCCCGGAGGCTGATCGTGAGGCCGCTGTTGAGGTAAGCAAGCTCACGGAGCCGGTGGTCCAGCATATCGTAGTCGAATTCGACGGTCTCAAATATTGAACGGTCGGGCTGAAACGTTATCCGGGTGCCTT
Source organism: Candidatus Methanoculleus thermohydrogenotrophicum (assembly GCA_001512375.1). Classification (GTDB taxonomy): domain Archaea; phylum Halobacteriota; class Methanomicrobia; order Methanomicrobiales; family Methanoculleaceae; genus Methanoculleus; species Methanoculleus thermohydrogenotrophicum. Next base: position 11,869 of record LFRN01000287.1, read on the forward strand.
GGAGGCGCTCGTAGTCCAGTGGTTGCCCTGGCCGGGTGCCGTAGCGCTTCTCGTACCGGATCATCATCTCGTGTTCAGATTCCTTGCGGCTCGTGAGCGGTTTTGCAACCAGTCCCTGCCGGAACTGCATCTCGTAGACGTTACCGTCCCGGAATACCGTCGCGTTGAGCCAGCTTGCGAGAGCGTTGACTACCGAGACACCGACGCCATGCAGGCCACCGGAGACCTGGTAGGTACTTTTATCGAACTTTCCACCTGCATGGAGCACGGTGAGGACGATCTCAAGGGCGCTCTTGCCGTATTGGGGCATGATATCGACCGGGATACCACGCCCGTTGTCTTCTACTGTGACTGAGCCGTCCCGGTTGATGATCACCAGTATCAGGTCACAGAACCCGGCGAGAGCTTCGTCCACCGAGTTGTCCACAACCTCGTAGACCAGGTGGTGCAGGCCCCGGGCGTCCGTGCTGCCTACATACATGGCGGGGCGCTCACGCACAGGTCTTAGACCCTCAAGTACTGTAATGTGGGAAGCATCGTAGGTATCAGTCATCTATGACCTCCGCTAAACGAGCGGTGTCCTGAATCGCAGCAAAACTCACAGTCTATATTGGTTGTATAAGCACTTATAGTGTACGGCTCTTGATAATCTCTTAATTCCGGGCGTTCCTGGTGATACGCAATGCGGTGAACCCTCTTCATGACCCTCGCCCGGGGGTGGGTATACGTCGGGCCGTGTGCGGGGAGGTACAGGAAATCGGAGTGTTCTGTGCGCGGTGCCGATCGCTACCACATCGACTCCTGGTTATCGAGCACCTGTGCCGGATTTTTCCCTGGCGTGATTCCTACCACGGTCCGGTGCCTGGCGATGAGCCGGGGGAATGGGACGCGGGATTTTCGAGTGAGTCTGATCGGAGAAGGTCTTCTTTTTGACGATAGAGCGCTGCTGTGATCTGTTTTCGGGAGCCAGCCCTCTCTCGCAATGCTTCCCGGATGAGCGTGATAAATATATCCTCAACGATACCGGTGGATGGGCTGTATCCCCCCAGTGAAATGGTGGGGATTAGCCCCCTGTCTTGATCTCAAACCAGGGAGGTTTTTCCATGAAAAGCCCCTTGAAAGTGGATAATCGCTTCGGTCCGAGAGGTGGTTTTTCATCAGTGCAGCCTCTGCTCAAGCCTCATCTCCGTTTCATGGTGGGTATGAGACGTAATAGCCCCACTATCAGGCACAAAGTGCTCCCGTCAGTCGTACTTTCCTGCATCGGGGTTTGGTATGCCTAGATGTCTATCGATCGCGACCCCGATCTGGTTGAGGAGTCTGCGGATGTCTGCCGCGTCTTCCTTATCCATGATGCCCGGCTGGTGCCAGATCACTAACTTTCGGAGGCGCTCGATAAGTTCGTCGATCTCGGTCCCCCGGAACTGCTCCGGCACGATAAGGTCAGTGAGGTGATCGGCTGCGCCGTAGAAGGCCTTTTCGGGGGGCTGGCCGAAGTGCCGTGAAAGCAGCATCAGGTTGATGATAAAACCCCTGCCGAATTCGCTTTTTGTATGCATACCTACCCCTGTTCACTCCTGATTAATATGAACGATCTGTTTCTTCCCTGTGGCCATCCTGAAGAAAGGAGCCTTCACCCCCGGTCCCGGGAGATAGATGTTTTGCCCT
>LFRN01000287.1:13591-18135 GCA_001512375.1 Candidatus Methanoculleus thermohydrogenotrophicum
GTTACCCCTGAGATTGCAGCCCCAATCTCATACTATTGAACGCCCGCATTCTGGTCGCGATCCATCGCGAGCCCACACTGCGGGCAGGAGTGGACACGATCAGAGAGCGTCTTTTTGACGGTCATACCACATCTGGAGCACATCTGCGATGTATTCCTGGGGTTCACCGGGATCACGCGAGAGCCAGCCTCTTCCGCTTTGTCCTCTGTGATCGTGATGAACTGGTTCCAGGCAACATCGGCAATGCTTTTTGCCAGATGATGGTTCTTCTGCATACTCTTGATCTTCAGGTTCTCAAACACAATTGTACCGAACCGGTCAACCATCATCCGGGAAGTCTGGTGAGCAAAATTGTGGCGCCGATTGACGATCCGTTCGTGGATGCGTGCGACGATCTTTCTGGCCTTCTTCCGTTCAGGAGTGCCCTTCTCTGTCTTCGAGAGTTTCCTCTGCGCCTTCGCAAGCGCCTTCTCGTCGGTGCGGAAGAACCGTGGATTCTCGATATTCTCTCCGTTCGAGAGGGTGGCGAATGATTCGAGACCGACATCGATCCCGATTTCTCCATCATTCTGTTGTACAGGAGAGGGTTCATACTCAACTGAGAAACAGGCATATCATTTCCCGGTTGCACTACGGCGAATCGTGAGAGTCTTAATGTTACCTTCAATCGGGCGGTGGAGAACAATAGGGATATCGCCAATCTTTGATGCGGAGAGGTGCGTGCCGGCATCATTGAGTTTGAACCCCGACTGCGGATACGTGAAACTCCATATCGCCCCTTCCCCTTGAACCGGGGGTATCCGGGGTTCTCCCCGGCCTTTACCCGTCGGAAGAAGGCTTTGAACGCAAGATCGACGCGCATGGAGACATCCTGCAAGACCTGAGAATAGACCGTGGAGAGTTCAGGGCGTTCTTTTTCCCAGAGGGGGATCTGGCGCTTTGATTCATAGGAGGAGATGCATTTCTGTTCTTGTTCCCATGCGTTCTTCCGCATTGCAAGCGTCTCGTTATAGACCCATCGGCATATCTCCAGCGTCTGCTCCATCTGAGAGACCTGGGATTTTGTCGGTAACGATACGCTTTCAGCTGCATGGTCACGTCACTTTCTGAGTCTCGATATACGTCTGAATGACCTCTTTTGTCGTCTCTCCACACGTTCCAACATAATAGGACGGATTCCAGAGATGACCATGCCATAACTGTTTTCGCAAGGATGGATACTGTTCAAAGAGTTTCTTGGCAGTGATCCCCTGCACGATCTTGACAATGGTGGCAGGAGCAAATTTGGGATGGGCGGTGACAAAGAGGTGGACGTGATCGGGCATGACTTCTTGAGTGTTCAAGATGAACCCTTTGTCTTGAGCGATTGATACATGGAGGTCTGTAAGAGTCTCGGCAACATCACCGATCAGAACCTTTCGGTGGTATTTCGTTGACCATACAAAATGATAATTCATGTTGTATACGCACCCTCTTTGCACTTATCCAGTGCCCTTGCTTAACCATTTCATAGAATCATATGGCACCATATGCTGTTATAGTTCCTGGTGGACGGGGCTGTATCCCGCCATTGAAATGGCGGGGATTAGCCCTGACTTCACAAAACAGAGGATAGTGCCCTGTATGGGGAGATTGAGAGATTCTCCCCATCGGCGCTAACTTGAGCATGGACGCAACGCAGTTATCTTGATACCAGCGAGGTTCGGATTGAATCCGATAATTCGGAATGCCGCGTTAGAAGCCCTCGTTCATGATCCGTTCGAGTTCTGAGCGTTTGATCCGCCAGGATCCGCCGCACTTAACCGCCGCGATCCGTTCCTCCCTGATGAACTCCCGGATCCGGCTGGGAGTGAAGTTCAGGGCCGAGGCCACGTCATCGACGGTGAGCATCGTCTCGCACGCGTTGTGACGACTGTATCCAATCGTCTCCCAGTCTTCATCCGGCATCATGATAGTAATGACCGGTTCGCCGTCGTCTCCGGGGGAGACAGTGGCCTTGAAGGTGATTGTGGGAACGAGACCGTTCTGGTAGAGGCTTACCTGGAATTTGAACTCCTCAGCGGTCGTCGTGCTGGCTTTTTCCCTGAATGCATTCAGGGTATCCCATAAGTTCTCGGTAACGGTCTCCTGCGGCATGTTCGGGAACGGTACCATACTCTGTGCGGCCTGCGCCGAGACCGCAAGAGGGTAAATGATGCCAGCATCCCTTCCCATCCGCGTGATCTCGATCAAGTCCCCATCATCGATAGCGTCCTGGCGTGTCTTCCTCTGGCATTCTGGGTCCGCCAGTCCCCAGATATCAGCCGGTGTCCGTGATCTTGTTTTTCTGGTATCCATCGATAGTCTCTCTCCGGGGTATTTTTTCGCTCTCTCCTTGTACCACTATGGGGGGCCCCTCATAAAAGATTTACCAAATATCTCGAGAGTTTTCCTGGTTTCTTCCGCGTTAAAGGCTTATTTTTAGCGCCCTGAAGATGAAATGCTGCCGTAAACCCCTGATATATCAGGTGCACTCTACGGAGGGGTGGATACCTGGTAAAGGAGCCTGGGAAAAACGGGTTGTCTGGCTCAAAATATCGACCCAAATCCCGATCCCGGTAGGGGGACCCGAAAAAGCCTATATAGCAGCAGGATGAGTCTTGAACAGTGATACCTCGAGTGATGTCCGGATCTCATGACGCCTACATAACACTTCTTGGACGCTCAACATGGGCACTGGTCAACGCTTACCACGCAGTCCTTCGGGAGAAGGGGTTGCGCCCCGAACGGGTCTCCATCGTCACCGAGGAACCTTACGCAGAGAGTGCACCGACTGCTGCCAGTGCGATCCTGATAATCTCTGAGGGGTATGGGTTCACCCCTGCGATCGGGGTCGAGATCCTGCCTGAAGCAGGCTTTGTGAGGGGCGGTGCGGCGATAAGGTCGCTTGCCGAAGACCTCATCGCCCAGGGATTCCGCGTGGCGATCGATATCACATCAGGCAGGAAGGTCACGGTCGCCGGGGCGCTCATCGCTATCTCGCTTGCCGGGATTCATATCCAGCACATCTACTACCTCGCCATGCAGAGTCTCGACGACGTTGCAAAACCGTATATGATGATCCCGCACCAGATCCAGAAGATCCGCGATCTCATGGAGGATGCAGTAGTATGAATGATGTGATCATCAGGGAGGATGAGTTGCAGGTCCTCCTCAACAGCCTCGATGAAGTCCGCGTCTCGTACCCACTCTACAAGGGCGACCTCCTGGTCGCCCGCCCCGAGGGGATGGGCTTCCGTCTCGAATTGCTTGCTTCCCGGGAGGCCTTCCACGCCTGGCTCCTGGAGTATGCGCCCATTGCCAGGGAACTCCCCTCATACTCTGATTTCCAGGAATGCATGCTTGCAAGCGGTATCGTTGACTACACGAACCGGGCTGCTTTCGACGAGATGCTCACCTCTTATGAGCAGCTGAAGAAGGCTGTCTTCTTTGGCCTCGATACAAACCTCTTCTACCACTGCTTTGTGACGAACAACCCGGAGATCAACCACGCTTCCTACCTGATCGTCGACACCGTCCGGGACGAGATCACGTATGCCATCAACCGCAAGTACCCGGCAAAGATGATAGAGGAGATGATGGCGTGTGCTCCCGACCACCGGGACTTCATCGGGGAGCTCGAGAACAAACGTATGAAACGGTCCAGGAAAGCAGCATACCTCGCCCTGAAAGAGTACCGCACCATCCGTGACCGGGCGACGGCGATACCGTCGTTGGCCCCGCACTCGCACCTCTCTGAGGAGAACGACCGCAACATCGTCCGGGCACTCCGGAAGTTTGAGGAGGAGCGGTATGCCCTCCCGGTCCTCCTGACCTCTGATGTTTACATGGCTGACCTCTGCATGGCCGAGGGGCTCGAGTATTTCTACCTTGACCGTCCATACATTATGGAGGTAACATCCTGCACGCCGCCGGCGTTCCGGCGGCTGCTCTTCAACCTGGCCGTCGTCTTCGGGTTCATCCAGTGCAACGGCATCACAATCTTCGGGGAGTATGGGGGAAAGGGCAACAACCTGGAGGAACTGAAGGTGCGCTTCCAGGACGACGAGCGGTATCATGATTTTTCAAGGGAACTGGGGATATGCAGACAACTCCTGGTACTTGGCATCAGCAGGTAGAAGCGGTCATCTGCGATATGGACAACACGCTCTTTGACCTCGTGGGAGCGAAGCGGGAGGCATGCCGGTGCGTGGTCGACTACCTCGGGACCGGCGACCCTGAAGCACTCTATTTGCGGTTCCTCAACGGAACCCACGGGTTTGAGGACCACAGGAACATACGCGACTACCTCGAAGCCCTTGGTGCATACCAGCCTGGAACATTCGAGGTCTGCTGCCGCATCTACGAGGACGTGAAACTTGACCTTGTCGAGCCTTATCCTGGCGTGGAAGAGACGCTTCGGTGTCTGCAGGACGCCGGGATCAGGCTCGCGGTTGCCACTGATGCGGTGTCGGTCCAGGCAGACCGACGGCTCACAAAGACCGGGCTCATCGAGTTCTTCGAGG
>LFRN01000122.1:0-2940 GCA_001512375.1 Candidatus Methanoculleus thermohydrogenotrophicum
GACTCTAGCGTTCACAAGCCCCATCTACCGGATCGAGATGGGGCTCGTAGGAAGGCTCCTCGCCCACGACGCGGGGCTCTACGGGGACATGCTGCAATTGAACCCGGCTGTTCCTGAGGTGCTTGCCACGTTCGAGGATGCGGTCAGGACGCTCCGGAGGATCGTTGATTCCGGCGACAGCGAGCGGTTCAGGGCATTCTTTGCCGAGAATGCCGCCCATTACGCCTCCTACCTCGCGGCCGCGACAGAAGAGACCGACGACCTCATCAACCACGTGGTGAACCGATGACCGTCCTGACGCTCGGGCCGGCCGGGACGTTCAGCCATGAACTTGCCACGCGTCTCTATGGCGACGACATTGAACTCCTGCCAACGATCCGCTCCATCATCAAGCGTGTGGCGGGGGGTTCGGCCGACGGCCTCGTGCCGATCGAGAACTCAGAGGCCGGGGGTGTGGGGGAGACGCTCCAGGGGTTCATAGAGTTCGGCGTCTTCATCACGGGAGAAGCCTACATGCCGGTCAGGCACCACCTTGCGACCAGGGAAGAGCCTGAACGACTTTTGGTGATCTACGCCCACCCGCAGACCCATGAGCAGTGTTCCCTCCTCCTCGAGCGCCTCGGGGTGGAGGTCGTGCATACGAGCAGCAACGCCGCAAGCGCGGTGGCTATGCAGAGGGATAGCCGCGCCGGCGCGGTCGTCCCGGAGATGGCGGCGACGATCTACGGCATCCCGATCGCTCTCCGGGACGTTCAGAACAGCAGGGATAACACCACCAGGTTCGTGGAGATATCAGCCACCCCCCGCAGCGGCGGTCGGTGCACAAAGTGCAGCCTTCTCGTGGACCCGAAGACCGACCGGGTCGGGCTCCTTGCCGATATCCTCGCAGTCTTTGCCAGGCGGGGAGTCAACCTAACCAGGATCGAATCAAGGCCGTCCAGGCGCGGGATCGGGAGTTATCTCTTCTTCATCGACCTCGAGATCTCAGATGGATGGCAGGACGCGAAGGAGGAACTCAAAAGTATGACGACTGTCAGGGAACTTGGGTGCTACGCGCGCATGGAGGTGCCGGGGATATGATCGTCAGCATATCGCGGATCGGCCCGGTCGACGCTGTGTTTGAGGCCCCTCCCTCCAAGAGTTACACCCACCGCGCCCTCGTCGCCGCGGCGCTCGCCTCCGGGAGGTCCCGGATCGTAGCGCCGCTCCGCGCCGCCGATACCGAATTGACCGCACAGGGGCTTGAGCATCTGGGGGTGCCGATCGAGTGGCTCCCCGGAGAGATCGTCATCACCGGGTGCGGCGGGGCCTTCCCGGCGCCGGGAGAGGTCATGATCGACTGCCAGAACTCAGGGACGACCCTCCGGCTGCTTGCCTCGGTTGCGCTCCTTGCCCGGCATCCCGTGGTGCTTACGGGGAACGCGCGGATGCTCGAGCGTCCGGTGGGGCCGCTCGCCGATGCGCTCCGGCACCTCGGCGGCGAGATCGTGTTCACCGGCCGGCACGGGTTCCCGCCCATCCGGGTCCTGGGCAGGCTCCGGGGCGGGAAAGCACAGATCGACGGGAGTATCAGCAGCCAGTTCATATCATCCATCCTGATGGCAGCGCCCTACGCAGATGAGGACGTAGAACTCACGCTCCCGGCACCTCCGGCATCACGGTCCTACCTCGACGTGACCGCGGACGTGATGCTCAGGTTCGGTGCCCGGCTCGAGCGACGGGGCTACGAATGGTTCAGGGTGAAGAGCGGTGTAGCCTACCGGGGAAGGGACTACCGGATCGAGGGCGATTACTCATCGGCATCCTACCTCTTCGCGATCGCGGCCGTCTGCGGAGGGAGGGTCACGGTTACGGGCTTGAACCCGGCGTCGGTCCAGGGAGACCGCCGGTTCCTCGACGCCCTTGAGGCGATGGGGTGCCTGGTGACGGCGACCGGGGATGCGGTGACGGTGGAGCGGACCGGCGATCTGGAGGGCATCGAGATCGATATGTCCTCGTCTCCCGACACCGTCCAGACCCTTGCGGCGGTTGCGGCGACGGCAGGATCCCCGACGACGATTACGGGGATAGCACACCTGCAGTACAAGGAGAGCGACCGCGTAGGGGTTACGGCTGAGACCCTCCGGAGGATGGGGGCAGGCATCGCGGTCACGGATGACTCTCTCACGATCACGCCCGCACCCCTTCACGGTGTGCTCGTCGACCCGCATGACGACCACAGGACGGCGATGGCGTTTGCGGTGCTCGGGCTCGCGGTTGGGAGTGTGGCGATCCGCGATCCCGGGTGCGTGAAGAAGTCTTTCCCCGGGTTCTGGGAGGCGCTCTATGGGGAGGGACTCTTATGAAGAAGATCGTCCTCGTGGGGTTCCGCGGGACCGGGAAGACATCAGTCGGGCGGATCCTCGCTGATCGGCTGGTGGTGCCCTTCTTTGACACCGATACGCTGGTCGAGCGCCAGGCCGGGATGCCGATCCCTGAGATATTCCGACGACACGGGGAGGTGCGGTTCCGGGCCCTCGAGCGGGAGGTGATCGCATCTCTCCGGGGTGTGGAGGGCGTGATCAGCACCGGCGGCGGGGCGGTCTGCGATCCGGCAAACGTAGCCGATCTGCGGTGGCATGGCATGGTCTTCCTCCTCTCTGCCGCGCCCGCGGTCATCCATGAACGGATCGCCGGGAGCGACCGGCCGGAGCTGACCGATCTTTCGCCGGCAGAGGAGGTGCAGGCTCTCCTTGCCCGGAGGAAGGAAGCCTACCTGGGCGCGGCCGACGTCTGCATCGATACCGGGAAGCTCGCCCCCGGTGAGGTTGCAGACATGATCATCCGGGAGGTCGACGGGGAGTCTGGCCCCTCCCCGGGCGAGAAGCGTGAGCGAGACACCCTCCTCGGGAGGTTCGGACTTTCGGATCTCGGGGAGATGCTCGACCGCGACCCGCGACT
>LFRN01000122.1:3004-3399 GCA_001512375.1 Candidatus Methanoculleus thermohydrogenotrophicum
CCTCCCCACAAAAGGGCTCTCGGTCACCATCCCGTTCAAGACCGACGTTATGCGCCATCTCGACGAGGTGGACGACCACGCAGAGGCGATCGGGGCGGTGAACACCGTTGTCTGGTGCGGCGCCCGCATGTACGGGCATAACACCGACTGGCTGGGGGTGCGGGCCCCGCTTGCCCACCGGCGTGGCGCCCGGGCGGTGGTCCTCGGCGCCGGGGGTGCGGCGGCTGCGGCGGTTTATGCCCTCGTATCGCTCGATATGGATGTTACGGTGCTCGCCCGGCGTCCTGATGCAGCGCGGAGGCTTGCCGGGCGGTTCGGGTGCCGGTGGGGGGTGCTGGAAGAGTTCAGGGGGGCTGACGTCGATGTGGTGGTAGACGCAACCCCGGTCGGGATGG
>LFRN01000051.1 GCA_001512375.1 Candidatus Methanoculleus thermohydrogenotrophicum
GGTGTGCCAATGGCCATGATCTTCCCGCGATTCATGATCCCTATCCGGTCGCAGAGGTATTCCGCCTCCTCGATGTAATGGGTGGCAAGCAGGACGGTCACACCGTGTCTGCGGTTCAGGTCTCTGACATGGTCCCACATGAACCTCCGTGTCTGCACATCCACACCCACCGTTGGTTCGTCCAGCAGGAGGATGCGGGGGTGGGTGAGCATGCTCCTGGCTATCTCGAGTCGCCGCTGCATCCCTCCCGAGTAGTCCTTGACCGGGATGTCTGCTTTCTCCTCCAGATCCATCAACCTGAGCACCTCGGCGATCCTTGTTCTCCGCTCCTCCCGCGGCATGTGATACATGCATGCGTGAAAATCCAGGTTGTCCCTCCCCGTAAGCTGGACATCTAGACTCATCTCCTCAAACACCATGCCAATATGTGCCCTCACCTCGTCCTTCTGGTTGAGAATACTGTATCCGCATATCTTTGCCGAGCCTGAATCGGGGTTGAGCACCGTGGCCAGAA
>LFRN01000173.1:0-1422 GCA_001512375.1 Candidatus Methanoculleus thermohydrogenotrophicum
CCTTCCTGCTCATACGCCCGGATTTTCTGCTCCAGAGAATGGTTGTATACAAACCGACAGGCATGGATGTGTTTCATGAGGAGCACAACCTGCTCCTCTGAAGGATACATCCGATACTTGTAGGCTTGGAACATACAAAATGTCATTTGGTATACACCAATATATACTCTCTACAATCTCTCTGAAAGCGCGCCGAAGGGGCGCCGCTTTCATCCCCGCACCTGTTGGCCAGGGTCTTCCTCGCTCCGCCCCTTCACCCCGCAAGATAAAACTGGCAGAATGCCCCGACGAGAGAGGGGGGAGCAGTCACGAGTACGATACCAAATATCGTTGGAAAAGAAGAAGATACACTCCTCGCCGTCCAGGCCCGTGAGACTCTATTCCTCGATCTGGCTGTTCATCATATACCGCTCGAGGAGTTCGAGCGCTTCCCATTCGCGTGGACCGCCGCACTTCCGGGCAAGCCTGGAATGATGCTCGATCAATCGCCCCAACCAGGGGTCGCGATTCCTGATGTAGCGGGTGGCATGGACCGTCGCGTCCACGATGCTGTAAAATCCCCGGTTCACAGGATGTAGCTGGAGATCGAGTACCTCCTCTTTCAAGGGGATGAGCCGGACGATGATCGCTTCATCACTCGACCGCTCCACGCTCGCGGCAAACGCGGCCCAGGCTTCCACGTCACGGAGGCGGGAGACGAGTAGTCCATCAATCTCCTCCCTGACAAACGCCTCCTGGGGCAGGTCTTCAAAAGCGGTCCGGACATAAAGCACCGGGTCAAAGACGAAGTTCGCCACCACCCAGCGGTCACGGACGATGTTCCGGGAAGTATGGCTCCCCCAGAAAAGAACCATGTGCAGGGAACCGCTCCGGTTGATGATCCCCATAGGTGCGGCGTTGCCTTCGGTGGTTGCGATCACCTCGTTGATCCCCTCGGCTAGCAGTCCCACCGCCATCCCTCCCCGAGCGCCACATATATCCCGGCGATGGTGATATCAGCGATCGAACCAGGGTTGATCCCATCCCTGATGCACTCAGTATCAAAGGCATGGAGATCGCGCCTCCCGTGGAGCACCTCACTCGCGCACCGCATCGTCCTCTCCGCCGCCTCTGCCCCGTGCTTCTTCACGATGAAGGTATCAGGCTCGGAGGCGAGGAGGTTCAGGAACGCCCGCACAATCGCCTCCCGCCCATGCCCATGTGCGTGGAGCAGGTCTGCGCACCGGCGGGTCAGGGCAAACCCGTTCGTCCACTCCCGTGCGACCATATCCCGGGGTGCTGAGTAGGCCATGATATCAGCAAGCGTCATACCCTGCTCCCTGATCGTGGCGATCGACCCTGGATCGTTCACGTCCAGGTCATCGTTCTCTATCACTCTGACCCGGGTAAGCCCGAACGCCGCGTAAAACTCGATTGCGTCCT
>LFRN01000173.1:1526-2814 GCA_001512375.1 Candidatus Methanoculleus thermohydrogenotrophicum
CGCTTCAAAGACCGGCCTTACGAGGATGGTTGAGGCGAGGAAGTGCTCCAGTCGGGTATCAGAATAGTCGTGACACCGGTCCACGTTCCCGGGTTTTGGGTAGGCGCAGACCTCGAGCATCATCGCCATCTGTGCCCGTTCAGCGCGATCCAGCGGCGGTCTCTCCTTCATCAAACAACCTGTGCATGATTTCCCCGGCCAGATGGTGCTTGCACCGCATGTACTCCCGTGCAGAGAGGCCTTTCTGCTCGAGCGTCATGTTTCGGAACAGGCAGGGCGAACTGATCTTACAACACCAGGCAAGGCTCCCAAAACAGGTGCCATTCCCATCCTCGAGCGGGGTGCCCTTCACCGCCTCCTGTTTGAGTTTCAGGTAATCTTCCCGGGAAAGCCCGACCCGTTCGAGGGTCGGGATGAGCGGGCAGGGCTTCACCGGCATGCAACAGAAAGCGAGCGCCCTGATGTCGCCGCCGCGGCAGAGCTGTTTGGGGGCGTTATACCAGCCACTTTCATCGGCAACCCGGGTTATGGCCGCGTCCAGACCAGCAAGCGTCCAGAGGTTAGATTTCCGGGCAAGCGAGACGAGGTCCGCGCCGTGGGAGAAGGCATCCATCGCACGGTTGAACGTTGTGATGGAGTTGTTTGCAATCAGTGTCAGGGGGCAGGAGTTCCTGATCTGGCGGATCCTGGTGTGTCCGTAGTCCATCAGGTCCACATGAAGGATATCAGCCCCTGCCTTCCAGATGACGCGCGCGAGATCGCGGTCGTCAGCGGCGACTCCGGCCCGAATCTTCACCGAGACGGTCACGTCCTCAGACTTCAGGGCGTGGATGATCTCCACGAGCCTTGCCGGGTGTTGCAGGAGAAACTCGCCGCATCCGACCTCGACCATCGCCGGCTGCCTACAGTGGGCATCGATCTCGTAGACCACCTGATCCTCGAACGCGCTTGCGACCTCAGCGTAGGCAGCAGGGGTGCTCCCGCGGAGATTGATTCCCGTCACCACGTCGCTCTGTTTCAGCATATCGATCTGGCGGCCCAGTTCCTCCAGGGGGTCGTCATACAGAAACTCTTTGCGCCCCTCCAGTGCCATCCGCCGGCTTGCATCCATGGTTGGGCCGTCGACAGAGTAGCCACCGATAAAGGCGGCCCCGATATGATCCGCTCGCTCAAGGACATACGCCGCATCCACAACCCCGGCCATGGATGCGATCGCCACCGGTGTTTTTACAATCTGATCGTTTATGAGGAGTTCGAAACGATCATATGCTTCCATCATGCTTCTCTA
>LFRN01000081.1 GCA_001512375.1 Candidatus Methanoculleus thermohydrogenotrophicum
CCGGCCCCTCCTCGTTCCAGCGTTTCTGCCAGTTGTAACCAGTCTGATGAGAGACCCCAACAGCTTCCGCAGCGTCGACAACGCTCATTCCCTTATACCGTAGCCGAATAAACACGAGGCGCGGGACTACTTCGGGCAATCCTTTGGGGTGCTTGATCCGTTTATTCAGGACAGAGAGGGGAACGTGTCTGACGATCGTGATCTGTTCACGCCCGGTCATGTAGGTATGAGGAACTCAAGGTTCAAAAAAGTAGCACAACGAACTATATTGTTATATAGCAATTTTGGTAACTGTTTAGCCCGAACTGCTGTGTTGCATAACTCGACCAGGATGGTGGTGTAAACGGCAGTACAGCGCCTCAAAACGCCAAAGAAACATATTGCTTGCTACTTTAGCGAATCTTGTAATACGGGATCATAGGTCCTGGATAGGCAATCAGGGGAAGCAACAGCAGTTTTCAATATTTATGCAACACCACTGAAGACTCAACCGTCACCAGCGAACATCGAGAACAGCAAACATGGACCGAGCGGGATTTGAACCCGCGGCCTCTACCATGCCAAGGTAGCGATCTCCCCCTGATCTATCGGCCCCTGTTACCCTACATTGTTGATCGTGATCCCTTAAAAAGGGTTGGTGCCGACCGCTCCCCTATCCCTCTCCCGCGAGGTCCGGGAGCCAGGAGAGCACCCATTCCCGCGCATCATCCATGTTCGGGGCGCGCAATGATAGCACCCTGCCTGACATGGGACGAGAAGAGTGGTGAGGGGGAGCGTGACGCGCCGGCCGCCGGACATCCCATGGACCTGCTTTACACCACTCTGCCTCCCCCGCTTCGCATACGGCCGGCCTTCGGTCTCGACGATGTCCAGCAAGAAGTTAATCACCGGCGCGGTTGTGATCGCGCCCCGATGCCGAAGGCATCGGCGACGACGTCCTCGCGCAAAAGCCTGCCCGAGAGAAAGATCTTCACGTCCGGGTAGCCGTGGACGTCGAGTTCCCGGCGCACCTCCTCGATGATCGTCCGCATATCCCCGCCGGGACCGCGGCGTATCCAGCCTATGGCCGCCGCCCTGACCACCTCGACCTTCTCGTCGGAGAGTGTGTCGCAGAGCATGATCATCCGTGGCACCTCAGGGCGCGCCTCCCGCGCAAACGCGCGGCAGGCATCCTCGGGCTGCGGGTAGCACAGACATCACGAACGCATGCGGCGTCGTGCCTGTGAGCGTGATGCCTTGCGCCGCAGCCGTCACTTTTATCGTAACATAAGGATCGACATCATCACCCTCCAGGGCCTCATAAACCCGATGGAAGCAGGATATCGGCGCATTTCCCGCTGCGGATGGCGTCCTCGCCGACGATCTGAAGCCTGCCCATGACTGTTCCGGTTGTCGCCGGAGAGGTATGTTTCTCTGGAACCGGCCGCCGGCCTAACAGATGGGATTTTCTGGCTGGACGTCTATCCATGTAGTAGAATGTCACACGGACGAGCGTATGCCACTATATTGAACCCTCTGCACCGCCGGGCGGGGTGCCACTAGTGCTCGGGATCATCGGGGGCACAAGCCTCCTCTTCGCCGACCTGCCGCCGCTTGAGAAGATGACCATCGCGACGCCGTTCGGGAAGGCAGAGGTCCACAGAGGAGCCTTCGTGCTCCTCCTGCGCCACCAGTACAACCTCCCCCCGCACCGCATCAACTACCGCGCATGTCTCGCTGCCCTTGCTATCCTCGGAGCAGATAGAATCGTTGCATTCGGCTCCGCCGGCTCCTTGAAACCGGAGATCACGCCGGGCTCGATCGTCATCCCTACTGACTACCTCAGCGTCACCGACATCCCCTCTGTCCACGAATGCACCATTGAACACGTCAGGCCTGAACTGGACGCAGACCTGATCCGCATCCTCGGGGAACTGGTGCCTGAGGCGCGGGTTGGTGGGGTCTACGCCCAGACCAGGGGTCCGCGGATCGAGACGGTCGCCGAGGTCAGGGCGCTTGCGCGGGTCGCTGACGTCGTCGGCATGACGGTCGCAAGCGAAGCGACGCTCGCCCGGGAGCTCGGGATGCGGTTCGCCGCCATCTGCACCGTGGACAATTACGCAAACGGTCTCGGAGAGGAGACCTTAACCTACGAGCACATCCTTGAGACCTCCCGGGCGAACCGCCGGAGGACTGAAAAGATACTTACAAAGATTGTGGAGCGACTGGCATGAACGAGTCTGAAGACATCTTTACCGCCCGAGGATCGGTGTTGATCGCCGGGGTCAGCATCGAGGGATCGACCGTAGACATCGCGATCGACGAGACCGGCACGATCGTAGGCGTAGGGAAGGATGTCCGGAAAGCCGTCGATGCCGATATCGTCATTGACGGCTCCGATCGGATCGCCATCCCCGGTCTGGTCAACACCCACACCCACGCCGCGATGACCCTGCTCCGGGGGTATGCTGATGATATGCCGCTGCAGGAGTGGCTCGAAGAGAAGATCTGGCCGCTTGAAGCCCATCTCTCCGGCGGCGACGTTTACTGGGGAACGAAACTTGCGTGCCTTGAGATGATCAGGAGCGGCACAGTCGCGTTCAACGACATGTACTTCTTCATGGAGCGGGCGGCAGATGCCGTCGACGAGATGGGACTCCGGGCGACCCTCGCCTATGGGTTCATCGACCTCGGGAGCGCGGAGAAGCGGGAGGCCGAGATCAGGGCGACAGAGGCCCTCGTCTCCCACGTGAAGGCACGGGGGAACCCGCGCATCCAGGCGGCCGTCGGCCCGCATTCCGTCTACACAGTCTCCCCCGAAGGCCTGCGCTGGTGCGCCGGTTTCGCGGAGGAGCAGGGGATCGGGATCCACGTACACCTCTCTGAGACCGAAAAAGAGGTCACCGACTGCGTCGCAGCGTTCGGCAAACGCCCCGCGGCCCTCCTCGACGACTGCGGATGCCTCACCCCCAGGACGGTTGCGGCGCACTGCTGCTGGCTTGACGAGGCCGAGTGCCGGCTCCTCGGCGCCCGGGGCGTCCACGCCTCCCACAACCCGGCAAGCAACATGAAACTTGCTGTCAACCGGGCCATGCCCTGCCACTGGCTGAAGCAGTATGGGGCGAATGTCTGCCTCGGGACCGACGGTTGCGCCTCGAACAACAACTTAGACCTTATAGAAGAGATGAAGTTCGCTGCCCTCCTGCAGAAGTTCGCCTGGAACTCCCAGACCCTGCTCCCCGCGGGCGAGGCGGTCGCCATGGCGACGAGCGCCGGTGCCCGGGCGCTTGGCACCGGCCCGGGAACCCTGACCGTGGGAGCGCCTGCCGATATTGTCCTCCTCGATGCCCGGGCGGCCTGTAACACCCCCCTCCACCACACCGACTCAAACACCGTCTACGCCTGCAACGGCGGCGCGGTCATGACCGTCCTCTGCCAGGGCAGGGTCCTGATGCACGAGCGGACGGTGCCGGGCGAGGAGGAGATCGTCAGGAAGGCCGCTGCGGCGGCACAAGCGCTGGTCGGGCGGGCTCACGAAGCCTCCTGATCCTCTTCTGCCCGGGGAGGATGACCGTATAGCCCCCTATCGATTGAGAGGGGGCGCGGGGGGCTCCTTCTCCCCGCCATCAGGTGTAGTCCTCCTCTCATAGCCCGAGGTCAGAATAGCATTATCGCCGGCTGTAGGTCCCTACGAGCACCCCTTCAGCGATGATATACCCCTGCATCTCCTCTTCAAGGACTGCCTGGTCGACGGTTGCCGGAAGGTCCGGTGTCCCGTTGAGGGCGTAGAGGTGGAAGATGTAGTGGTGCGCCGGGCCCCGGGGAGGGCATGGCCCGCCGTAGCCAATGGTGCCGAAACTGTTCTTCCCCTGGTGCAGACCGCCGGGGAGGTCTTGCTCACGGGGCAGCCCCTCCGCAAGGCCGCTCTCTTCTGGGGAGATGTTGTAGACGACCCAGTGAGTGAAGTTCCCTGCGTCAGGGTCGTCCATGATCAGGGCAAGACTCTCCGTCTCCTCAGGCACACCGCTCTAGGAGAGCGGTGGCGATATGTCGTCTCCGTCGCACGTATACTGGACGGGGATCGACGTGCCGTTCGCAAAGGCGCTGGAGTTCACCTCGATCAGGGGCAGCACACTCTCCGTCCCGCCGACGGGGGTGGGGTAGCCCGGCGGTGTCTCTTTACCGTACGTAACCGTTATTGATAACCCTGCAACGGCCCGATCGATGAGAGATTCGTAGCGGGGATCATAATCGGAGAGATCGCAATAGATGAACCAGAGTGTTTCACCATCAGAGAGATTGTGCTCCTTGGTATCGCCGTTTGTCTCGTAGAACGTCTTATTGAGGTCATAGAGCGCGAACCAGAGCTGGTCATCCTGGTACACGTATTCGTTGATACTGTCGATGATTAACTGGTCACTGGCCGTGTAATAATAAGTCGTATAGTTCAACTTTCCCGACCGGGCGACCGCATCCAGCGCGCCTATCGGGGTGTTTCTCTTCACCTCGAGAGGGCTGTCGAGGTTTAAGGGTTCGACAGTGAAGTTCTCGGTCGGATCGATAGTGACATTATACCTTCCTATGATCTCCATGGTATCCATCGGCAACTCGTACTCGAGTCTGTCGCCGATTGCGAGCCTTACTGCCGTCGGATCGGCCATTTCGATCTCCGGGGCAGGCTGTGACGTCTCCTGCGCCGCAGATGCCGGGATGGCGGCCCCTGTCAGGGTAAGGAGACACAGGATAGTAAGGACGCCAAAAACCTTTC
>LFRN01000262.1 GCA_001512375.1 Candidatus Methanoculleus thermohydrogenotrophicum
GCAAATCCCGGGCGGTTACTATGTGGGGTCACTACACCCCTTAAAATAAGGATGTCTCGATGTGCTACTGGAGCATTTCAGTCTCTTTTGTGGGTTTTGGTGCGTGAGAAAGAATCTTTCCCGGGTTGAGGAGAAGACGGGCACTGCCGGGGTCGTTGGCATCAACGGTGTTTGATTGGTGTCTGATACGGGTACACGCATGGCAGGTATTACCTTCTCCCGGTCGAACCGGGGTTGCATTTCCTTTCGGAGTTGCGAGACGGGCTTAGCGCTCCTCCGAGCGCGTCGGGTTCGGCGTGCCCGGAAGAGGGACAGGCCAGGGGAACACCTATCCGTTCTTGTAGCGTGTAATGCTGCTGCAATCGATCGATCGCCTCCAGGTCTACCGGTTAGTCTCGCTTAGCCGTTCGCAAGCCCCACCATTCAGGGTGGGGTAGTTGACGGTCCGCACGTCCTGCTCCGGCTCGCGGATACAAGGTCAGGCGCAACCCGCTGGGTGGAGAAGAGGGCGTGAGTGCCTTCCGGCGGTGCAGGGGTGGATGCCCACCCGACCGCCCGGACGTGCCGAACGCCGCACGCGACGAGCGAGTTCGGGGACCTCCTATGGGATGTGCCCCGCTCGCGTTTACAGTTCTCTCATGTCATCGGGGTAGTAGTTCCCCAGGTAATTAGATGATGCACGCTATATTTATACAATCCTATTTTGTGTTAGTCACTAATTTGTTTTTTCGCTTTAATTTACTGGAAAAAATTCGAGAAGTCGGGCGTTCAGGAGAGGTTTTTCGCTGCAACGGTTGAAGGAGAGAAGCTTGAGCTTCAGGATATACTTACTGCTCTTTGTCATCTTAAACCCTAAAAATCCAATGTCACCTTCGCGTGAGGTCGCATCTCCTCCATCTTCATATGTGGTAATCGGCATTTCATCTCACCGCATCGGAATCTTCAAAATAAAGTGACGCCCTGCACTACGTTGCCTCACGCGGAAGACGGCGTCGCACCCTTCCATCATGTCCTTCGCCGTCTTCTGCGTGTGACTGCCTATTTTCACCTCATGCATCAGAACCCCAAGATAAGATGAAATGCTTCTCCCACTCGATCAAACCCGGGTGACCCCCGCCTCGAAGAGGCGCATCATTGTCCTGGCGTTTTTGAGCATCGCATGGTCGTTGTTGAAGAAGATGTACGCCCGTTCCGGATCGATGGCAGTAACCCTATCCCTTATGCCCGCGAGTTCGGCGTCGGTGTAGTCGTGCCGGTACCAATCCTCCCTCCCGTGCATCCTGAGGTAGACGGCATCTCCGGGGAAGACCCGTTCCTGGAAGTCGGGGGAGTCGACCGAGACCAGGACGATCGCTTCCCGGAGCCTGCGGCATGCCTCATGGTCACCGAGCACGGCGGGGTTGCGGATCTCCACCGCACACCGCTCCCCGAGCCCGGTCGCCTCTGCGAACGTGAGAATACGGTCGATGTTCCCAAACGCCGGCGGCGCCTGGAAGAGGTAGAAGTCGACGAGGTCG
Organism: Candidatus Methanoculleus thermohydrogenotrophicum; assembly: GCA_001512375.1. Lineage (GTDB taxonomy): Archaea > Halobacteriota > Methanomicrobia > Methanomicrobiales > Methanoculleaceae > Methanoculleus > Methanoculleus thermohydrogenotrophicum. The sequence goes on from LFRN01000262.1 coordinate 1,518, forward strand.
TCGAGGGGGAGAAACCTCTCGCTGAACCGCTCCCAGACGGCCACCGCCTTCTCGTCGAACCGGTGCCGGTGAGTGACCGACCGGTTCACTTTAACGCCCCACCGCAGTCCCGACCCAACGCTGGCCCACGAGAGGACGGATTTCTCAGATGGGAACCCGTAAAAGCTTGCATTCAGCTCGATGGCGTTCAGACCAGAGTGTTCAACGAACCACGCAAGGCTGCCTCCCCGGTTCCACGCATACGCCCAACCGCTCGTGCCGATAGAGACCTCCATGCAGTGAGGCCGGGCGGTCATGAGGGATAAGGGTTCTTCCGGCCGGTCACCAGAACCCGGGTACCAGGACATACATCGCCCAGTCCATGTACTCGCGACCGTAGCCGAAGTACTCGTCCTGGAGGTGGTGGAGGTAGTCGATCACGAAGTCGCGGTCGGGGTGGTCGGGGTTGGCGCTGAGCCATGAGAGGATCGCCTGCCAGATCCCGGACTCGTAGCGGTCCCAGTCGTCCTCGTCCGCCCGGATGACGGCAGCGACGTCGAGTCCGGCGTCCCGCGCGATACTGAGGAGCTCATACCCGGTCAGGACGTCGGGCCACTCGCGGGCAAACGCGGGCGAAATATGTTCTCGCCGCCAGCAGCGGTCACCGATGACGATGGTTCCCTCATCGGTGACGAGCCCCATCAGAGCGTCGAGCGTTGCCGCGAAACCGCCCCGGATGTGGGATGCACCTATCGAGGCGGCACAGTCGAATGGCTCGTCCGGGACGTACTCCCTGGCGTCCATGCACCGGACTGTGATCCGGTCTTCGACGCCTGCCTCCCGGAGCGTCTGCTCCGCCCGCCTGCAGGCATCCTCCCGGACCTCGATGCCGAGACCGGATATCCCGTACTCACGCCCCCAGAGTGCGAGGATCGTGCCGTTCCCGCATCCAGTCTCCACGACGCGGGCGCCCTCCCGGAGTCCGGCCGCCCGCCCGGCGGCAAGCACCTTCTCCGGGGTGGTCGGGTTCATGATCGCAAGCGTGCCCTGTGATATGGTGATGAGTTCGTTGATGTCCATGAATGGTGGTCTCCTTTGACTGTAACAGAGTAAGTACATCTGCTGCCCATAAATCGTGTAACCCTGCCGGTGCAACGGCGGGAAGAGTTCTTCCCATCCACCCGGGAGGTGGATTTGTGGTAGTGCTCCAGGGCATCTCATTGTCTCACCCCCGAGGACAAGCGGCGCAAAGGCTTCTTTTTCATCTATGCAGTCCTGGCTATCCCGCATGACCGTTTCACGCGAACTTCGCAAAGCCTGTCGGGATATTGGCGACCCGCCTCAAGCGCGAAGATCACATGATGCCCGTGGGGCCACAAGCTTATCTGGATGAAAATTGCGGGGGCCATTTTCATACGAAGGTTTTACTGTGCCATGGCGCGTAAAAGCCGGATCACCCTCCGGGAAGGGTATCGCCGCCGTCGCCAGAGCGGGCGGAACCTACATGGGTGGTACTTGGTTCAGGGCCGCTCACCAGCTCAGCCAGGAGTGCAGGTTTCACTATCAGGGCAACGACCAGAATCACGAAGCCCATCCGCGAGAACAGGGAAAACGCCCCCCGGAAGAAGCCGTGAACCGTGGCAGGCATACCCTCCCATCACGGCAGGCCGATACTGAAGAACTCGGCGATGAAGCGGGCTGCAGCGTAGAGGAAGTAGAGCCCAAAGATGAACTTCAGGGTCGCCGGTCGGAACCGCTGGATCGTCGCGGCTCCCACCTGGGCGCCGGCGATCGACCCGGCTGCGAGGATCAGCCCTGCCCCGACAGCGACATATCCCTCCAGGAGTTTGATCCCGCCTCCCACGATCGCCATCGGGATCATGGATGCAAGCGACGTCCCCATCGTGACGCGGACCGGAGCGCCGAAGAGGTAGAGCAATCCCGGCACGAGGGCGTAGCCGCCCCCGAGCCCGGTGATCCCGGTCAGGATCCCAACCCCGGTGCCGAAGAGGAGATGACCGGGGGGCGTGCCCCCGATGCATTCCGGCTCCGGACCGGTCCCTGGCCGGAGCCCCTCGCGGATCATGCTGATGGACGGAGCGAGGAAGGCCAGCCCCAGGACGAGGCCGAGCACGCTGCTGTGGTCAACGAGGAAGGAGAAGAGCCGGGACCCGATGAGAACTCCCAGGAGGCCGCCGGCGGCGATCCAGGCTGCCACCCGCCGGTCCAGGTTCCCTCGCACCAGATGGCCGGAAGCGCCGGAAATCGAGGTGAAGATGACCACAAAGAGCGCGGTCCCGATGGCGACAGGCCTCGGGAACCCGAGGTAAAAATACATAATCGGGAGCATGATCGTCGACCCGCCGACGCCGATCAGTCCACCGAAAATCCCGGCAATGATTCCGATCGCAAAGAGGAGGAGCAGGATGGCCGGCGTGAACGGCGGAGAGTCCGACGTAACTCCCATGCCGATGGAGAGCGCCGCCACGAGCATGACCGCGATCACGGCTGAGAGTATCGCTATCGGGACGATGCGCCGCCAACCGGTGAATCGATCTCCCGTCATTCTCCCGGGTTCCTGCTGCCGGGCCAGAATCTCGG
>LFRN01000011.1 GCA_001512375.1 Candidatus Methanoculleus thermohydrogenotrophicum
CTTACGGGGCGATGCGGCGCTTCGGGCACAAGACGCGGAAGGCGAAGTTCAGGCTCGTCCCCGTCTTCCTCTGCCTGCAGATCGCGCTCTTTGCCGTGCTCATCCTGGCCTTTGTGGGATTAATAAGTTGACTGTAAGAGAAAGGCGAACTACCCCGCCCTGGGGGGGCGGGGCTTCCCGGCTATCATGGACAACACTTGCATCACAGAGATATGATGCAGCGGTCTCATCTCCACAGGCTCAAAGGGCTGTTCCATCTCCACGCGGTGAATATTCACCGCAAGCATTATAATCCCGGTCAGCAACAAACCCACAATCTGATACCAAAATGCGATATCTATCGCGAGAGAGAGGGAGGGTGGTTCCGCTTTCATCCCCGGACCTTGCGACCGGGGGCCTTCCCGCTCCGCCCTGCACACCCCCCGCAAGTTAAAAGCATCTCTTTGTCAAAACCCTAGATCGTATGACGTACGATTACGGCCCCCCTTCCTGCCCGATCGAAGAGACCCTCGTGGCGATACAGGAGTGGCTCATGCGAGAGTACAGAGCAGGATACCTGCCCGCCCACCGGCGGTCGTCCCGGAGGACGAGGAGACTCCGGCGACTGAAGGGGTGGAACAGGGAGATCGGTCGCCTGTTGTCGGAGATCGGCCGGGTGAAGCAGGAGATCCTTCCTCGTATCGAGCGGGATGTTGGGTACACCTTTCCCGATCAGGACAGATTTATCCGGATCCTGATGGACAGCTCTATAAAACGTCTATTCCTGGGAATATTCGCTGAATTTCCGGAAGATGTGCTCCCGGTCCCGGCAAAAGATCTCGCCATGCTCGGCAGGTTCCCTGACGACGCTCGGGCCCTTGCCCTCATCGGCGACGTCACCCTGCGGCTGAAGAT
>LFRN01000091.1 GCA_001512375.1 Candidatus Methanoculleus thermohydrogenotrophicum
TGATTGAGGAGGCGCCGCCCGCGCCGGCTCCCATGCCCCGCCCGTTCCCGGCGGTGGAGCCTCCCCGCCCCGGCGGGCTCGACATCTTCCTCGGTCACGCCCCAGACGGGTGGCGGGTCAACTGGTCGCCGGGCAGGCTCAACAACGGTCACATGATCATCCTCGGTGGTTCCGGCGCCGGCAAGACCGAGACCATCAGGTGTATCGCCCTGGAACTCGCAGCGCAGGCGATGCCGGTCGTCATGATCGACTTCCACGGAGACATGGCCCCGAGCACTGGAGATATCCGATCCTACAAGATCCGCGAGGGCGGGGAGTACTACTTCAACCCGCTTGAACTCGATCCCGCCATCGACGAGATCACGCCGCTCCGTGCCACTTCGGACTTCGTCGACGCAATCTCCATCAACTTCCCAACGCTCGGCATCCAGCAACGCCGAAAGATCAAGAACATCATCAAGGGTTGCTACCGGAACGCGGGGATCACAGGGAAGACCGCGACCTGGACGCGGGTGCTCGACTTCGATGATATCGAGGGGGAGATCATGGCCTGCGAGGATGAGACGATACCAGCATACCTCGAGGATATCTTCGACTACAAACTCTTCTCCGGGGAGGAGAAGATCTCGCTCCCCGCCATCCTCTCTGGCGGGATCACCCACATCAACCTAAACGCCCTTCCCGAGAATCTGCGCTACCTCTTTGCCGATCTCTTCCTCCGGCGGATCTACTACACTCTCCAGGCGATGGGCGAGATTCCGCGCGGGACAGACAACGACCGGGAGAAGTTCCGGCTCTTCGTCATAGTCGACGAGGCGAAACTCCTGGTGAGCCAGAAGAGCGGTTCAAAGACGGCGATCAAGGCGGTGCTGAACAAGTACGCCACCGAGATGCGGAAGTTCGGTGTCTCGCTGATCCTCGCGTCCCAGCTGATCGCCCATTTCAACGAGGAGATCCTGGCAAACATAGCTGTGAAGTTTTGTATGCGGGCCGAGAATAAGAAGCAGGCCCAGGAGAACGCCAAGTTCTTCGAGGTGAGCGAGAAGGATCTTCTCAATTTCCAACCCGGGGAGGGGATCCTGATCATCGGTTCGGAGAAGATGAACATCAGGGTCGTTCCCACGTCGCGGCGGGATCTCTAGCCTTTTCACTTAAAACCCGCAGCATGTGGCCGACACGGCCACATGCTCAACTGATAAACACCGGCGCGCTGGATGCAGGGGCCAGACCACCAGGCCCGTTTTTCCCTCCGGGCCTATACCGTGCAGTGAACCGCAGTGGGCATCACCACGAAGGAGGGGGCCTCGCCCCATAGGCGTTAACTTACCAGCTGGGTGTAATGCATTCTCGGTGATACCGGCAAGTACCAGGCAATCGGCGAGTTCTCATCTATGCCCCAAGGCAATCCGTTTCCCATGAGATTTCCATGATCACTATCGTTTTCAGAGGAGGATGACTATTGCCGCACACCACCGGAATCGTGTGGCCGATATTCCATCAAATAAGCCGCATTTCACCGAATAGGGCATTATACGCTCGAATCCCCATGGCTAAAGTTAGCGCATATGGGGCCTCGCCCTCTCCCCGGAACAGGGGGATATGCTCCGGCCCCCACCGGGTGATGATAGACACCAGAATGTCACGTTTAGTCCACCAGGCCAGGACAACCCTTATCCCCGGCGGCGCCTGAATCCATGTATGAGCAGGCCTGACGACCACCACAGGAAGAGGGAGGGTGCCCGGACGCCGGAGCCGCCAGGAGACCACCCAATCTTTGTTATCCAGAAGCACGATGCGACCACGCTCCATTACGACTTCCGCCTGGAAGTTGACGGTGTGCTGAAGTCCTGGGCGGTCCCGAAAGGGCCTTCCACAGATCCGAAGGAGAAACGCCTCGCCGTCCCTACGGAAGACCACCCCCTCGACTACGCTGACTTTGAGGGGGTCATCCCTGAGGGGAGGTACGGGGCCGGGACAGTCATGGTCTGGGACCGGGGGACCTACCGGAACCTCACCCGGAAGGGAGGGCAGGAGGTTCCGGTCACGGAGGCGCTCGGGCTGGGCCACGTATCGGTCTGGCTCGAGGGGGAGAAGGTCAGGGGCGGGTATGCGCTCACCCGGTTCAGGACCGGGAAGAGCGAGGCCTGGCTCCTCGTGAAGATGGACGATGCGGAGGCGAAACCGGGCAGGGACCTGGTGGCGACAGAACCCCGGTCAGTCGTCTCCGGTCGGACGATCGAGGAGATCGCGGCGGAAGGGTTTTGAGCGTGCGTGGAGCAATCAGAGGCAAAGAACCGCCCCATCTGCCCGACCTGCAGGCCGCAGCGCCTCACCCTCGAAGAACTCCCTGCACATCTCAGGAGTGCGCACCGCCACCGCTGGCCGGGGGTCAGGTGAAGACGCGGGGGAGGCGCCGTGGCAGGCATCCTGGCTGTATCCCATCCATGTACTTCCAGGCATAACGATTTTTCTCAGGCAAAAACCTGAACATGCCATCAGAAGATGGACAGCTCCTGGAGATCCCGTTTGTCTGTACTCCCCCGGCGGTCGCCGGCGAGAAACGTGCCGGATGGTAAATTTCATACCAAGTAAGAAAAACATCCGAAATTTATCATACATGTAGATAAATAAACCTCACAAAGTTTCCATTTCCCGAGTAGGATAAATATTCTGGAGAGAATTGTGGATATCTCGAGATTGCTCCGGCACCGCCGACAAATAAGGGTTATTCTCATGCAATATAATGGATAGGTTTAAAATCTGAGTTATCAAAAATTAAAAGATCAAATCGATCAGAGGTAACCTCGAAGGTGAGATCATGGCAAGTGACGTGATGGCAAACAACGTTATGGCAGAAATGACAAGCGACGCAGAGATCGTTGCAGAGTTCAAACGGCGCGGGAGCTGGGGATTGTGTACAAGCGTGGATCTGAGGGGTTGCGACCCGGCATCGATCAGAGACCCAGAGAAGATCCGCCGGTTCGTCATCGAACTCTGTGACCTGATCGATATGCACAGGTTCGGCGAACCGCAGATCATCCACTTCGGCTCGAACGAGAGGGTTGCAGGGTTCTCCATGACCCAGCTCATCGAGACATCGCTGGTCTCCGGTCACTTCGCAAACGAGACCAACGCCGCCTACCTCGATATCTTCAGCTGCAAGGAGTACGAGCCTTCAAAGGCAGCGGAGTTTTGCAGGAACTTTTTTGAGGCACAGTCGGCAACCTACCGGGTGCTGTTCAGGGACTGAATACGAAGAACGCACACGACACTCACCACAATTACCACACAACGATGGAGAGCTACTGGCATCTCCCTCCAGTATGAAGAACAGGTAGTGCCGAAAAGTTGCCATGGGCCGGGGTTCATGGACCAATCCCATTCCTGAATTTTTCAAGAACCTGTGGCCAGAAATCTTCCTGCATCTCACTTTGCGAACCCTCTGGCACAGTAGCACATAATTATATTTATATACCAAAAAGTACAACTACTTCCTCTACAATATACTTCTTATGCCTCATCCTCCAGCAACTCAGTTCTCTTCCCTCACCCATCTCATCCAACAGACCGCTGAAAAGAAGCATCTTGTTGCCTCGCAAACACCCTCACCGCCACCGTCGTTGCCTCATTCCTCGACCGGATCGAGTTTGTCGAAACCATCAATGCAGCTCTTACCTGGGACCAGAGCCAGTGGCGGGTGAGCCCTGGCAACCTGGCAAAAGCCATTGTTCTGCTTCCCTTCATCTATTCCGGGCCACGTCTCCCGATCTACAGCATCTTTGAACACTACCAGGGAATGGATATGGCGCTCCTCTTC
>LFRN01000130.1:0-4477 GCA_001512375.1 Candidatus Methanoculleus thermohydrogenotrophicum
TACGATATCGACGTCGTCGTCGGCGCCCACGTCCTCGCCGGGACGGCGATGATCCGCGCGGCGAAGAAGTCTGGCGTGCCGGTGGTCTTTGACCTGAAGGACTGGTTCCCTGATTCGGCCGCCGCGTATTACAAGAACCCCGCCGTACAGTGGCTGCTCAGGGAAGGCGTCCTCGCCATAACCCGCTACAACCTTGACCACAGCGACGTCATCACGACGGTCTCACCCGGGCTTGTGAAGAAACTGGAACAATATGGCTACGAGGCTGAGCTGATCACGAACGGCGTCAACACCGACTTCTTCCGCCCGATGGATGGGGGGCCAATGCGAGACGCCCTCGGGATCGCTCCCGATGCGTTCGTGCTCGGGTTTGCAGGGGCAGTCGAGCGGTGGTACGCCCTCGATGAGGTGATCCAGGCGTTCCCGGAGATCCTCGCACGGCACGAGAACGCTGAACTCCTGATCGTCGGTGGCTCACTCTTCACCGGCTACATCGACGAACTCCGCGACCTCGCAACCCGGCTCGGGGTCGCTGACCGGGTGCACTTCACCGGAGCCGTCGAGTACCGTGACCTCCCCCGCTACATCGCACCGATGGACCTCTGCCTTATCCCGCTCTCCCCGCCCCAATGGGTCGACATCGCCCTGCCGAATAAGTACTTTGAGTACTCAGCCTGCGGGAAGGCAATCCTCTCCACCCCCATCCCTGATATGCTCCAGATGGGCGGCGACCACATCGCCGTCTATCAGGACCGCGAAGAGTTCGTGGAGAAGGTCAACGAACTGGCTCTCATCCCGGGAAGGCGCCCGGCAGGGATGGAGGAGCACAGCTGGAAGAAGAAAGCGGAGGCGTTTGAGGAGATCTTTGAGCGGTTGACTGGCAAACGCTGAGAAAACGACCCTGGAGAAGGCCTTCTGTCAGCGATCATATCCCCCCTCGCTGCTCTCTGGGTTGGGTGAAGCGGTTCTTTACTTTAAGCGGCGAAGCCGCGTTGAGACTCTATCACCTCCCTGTATTGAAAACTCACGCAAGATGCGACCGTATCGCCATGCCAGGGCGTAAACCCCGTTACCGTGATGCGCTGCTACAAGAGCGGTCAAAACCCATTTTTCCGACCTTTGAGATACGCCAAGGTTATTAATGGTTCGAGGGAAAACAGATTCGTAAGAAGGAGGGTCCGATGGCTCAAGTGGATCTCAGTAAGTACCGACCGTACATTATCATAAGTTTTATCGTTCTGTTCACCCTGCTAGCGCTCTGGACGCGCGGTTTTGTTCCTGCGGCTGATATGGTGACACCCGAAGGCGTCAACCTCCTGGGTGTTGACCCCTGGTATAACCTCCGTCAGGTCGAACAGATCATCGCCAACTTCCCGGGTTATGCCTGGTTCGATGCCATGACGCTCTACCCAACCGGGGACGTCATCTACTGGGGACCGCTCTTTGTCCAGATCATATCAGCGCTCTGCATCCTCGCCGGGGCGGCAGCCCGTCCTGAGATCATGGTGGTAGCATCCTGGGTCCCGCCGCTGATGGGCGCGGCGATGGTACCGGTCACGTACCTGCTCGCAAGAAAGATCACCGACTGGAAGACCGGTATCATCGCGGCAGGCCTGATCGCGGTCATCTCCGGGAGCTACGCCTACCGCTCTTTATTCGCCTTCGTTGACCATCACATCGCCGAGACGCTCTTTTCGACGATCTTTGTCCTCGCCTATATTGTAGCGCTGCTTGCTGCGCGTGACCGCCAGCTCTCTGCGAAGAACCTCGAAACCCTGAAGATACCGGTGATAACAGCGGCGCTCGCCGGGATCGCCTACCTCCTCGGCTACTTTAATATGCCGACGATGATCCTCTTCGCGCTCGTCGTCGCGGCCTTCACCCTGGTCCAGGTTCTCCTGGATTTCTTCCAGGATCAGCCAAGCGACTACCTGGTCCTCGTAAACGTCATCACCTTCGGCGTCGTGATCATCGGAACAGTGGCATTTGGGTTCCCGCACCCCGGCCTCGACCTCTCCCGGTACACCGTCGGGCACGTCATAACCTCCGCCGCTCTCATTGTCGGGACGCTCGCACTCTACGGGCTCTCGACCTTCCTGAAAGAGCGCCCAAAGTACTACTTCCCGGCCGCGCTCGCAGCGCTCGCAGTCCTCGCCGTCGCGGTGCTCTTTATCGCCCTGCCTGAGGTCTACAACCTCCTGATAGCAAGCCTCATCTCCTTCTTCGGCGAGCAGCCAGTTACCACAACTGTTCTGGAGGCGCGGGCCTGGTCGTGGGAGGCAGCCTGGGCGACGTTCCACTGGGGTCTTGTGCTTGCGGCGGGCGGGGCAGCCACCCTGATCTGGTGGAGTCGCAAGAAGGCGAACCCAGGCCACGTCTTCGTCCTCATCTGGACTGCGATCATCCTCGCATCGACGGCCGCGCACGTCCGCTACGAGTACTACCTTGCAGCAAACATCGCCCTGCTTGCCGCAGTCTTTGCAGGCGCGGTCATCAACGCGACCTGGAAGGATGTTGCGCGTCTCCTCCACCAGGGGGGCAGCGATGCTACCCCCTCTGACTCCGAGAAGAGGCAAAAGGAGGTCAAGAAGAAGAAAAAAGGAGGTAAAACCAGAGACGCCGGAAAACCAAAAGCCTCCCGGAAGGATCGGTCCGACCCCCTCAAAGTCGGAGCGTTCGTCGCGGTCGTCGTCGTGACGCTCGTATTTTCGGGGATATCCCTGGGAGCGACCTATGATATGGCCAAAGCGGCAAAATACGGCGGCATCGACTCACAGTGGATGGAGGCTCTGGAGTGGATGGGCGCAAACACCCCGGACCCCGGTGTTGACTACTACGCCATCTATGACAGGGAGACCTTCACCTACCCTGAGGAGTCCTACGGTGTTATGTCCTGGTGGGATTACGGCCACTGGATCACCTTCGTCTCAAAACGGATCCCGAACAACAACCCCTTCCAGCATGGGGTTGCCGGTCCGAACGGCTCTGCGGTCTACCTCACCTCGACCTCGGAGGAGAAGGCAAACCAGATCCTCGACAACATCGGCACCCGCTATGTCGTAACCGATTACCAGCTCGTTACCGGGAAGTTCCACGCTCCGGCGACGTGGGCGGACCAGCAGGTGAGGACAACGCCGTTCCAGCCCTACTTCCTCCTCCCCGTGAGCGCAGGCTCGACGAGGTATCAGGCGGTGATGTTCTACACACAGCAGTACTACCTGACGATGGCCTCACGCCTCCATAACTTCGACGGCTCCATGACCGATCCGGGGTCGGATGTACTCTACGCCGAGTACCGCGAGCCAGGCACGGTGAACAATTCCCTCCCGCTCGTCACGCGTATGGAGCAGATGAACGCCACCGCCGCTGCGGCCGCGGTGGAGGCATACAACAAGAACGCTCCGGCAGGGTCTGCCGCAACGCTGCTGAACTTCTACTATGAGATGCGGGCAGACTCGATCCTCCACCCGGTTGAGCAGGTGCCAGCGCTCCGGCATTACCGGCTCGTCCATGAGACGCCGGCAAACATCTTTGTCAACGTCGGCGCAGGCGGGCCCGACCTGAAATTCGTCAAGATATTCGAGTACGTCCCCGGCGCCCGCATCAAGGGTGAGGGGATCATCGAGGTGCCGGTCACGACAAACACCGGCCGGACATTCACCTATCGTCAGGAGAGCGTGAACGGCGAGTTCGTCGTCCCGTACGCGACGTCCGGGTGGTCGGGTGAGGTGAAGACGACTGGACCCTACCGGATTGCGGGCACTGACCGGACATTCAATGTCACCGAAGAAGATATCCAGCAGGGGCGCATCATCAATTGACAGAGGATGCAGTGTTCAGTCATCTACAGTGACGTCTTTGCCAGACACGATATGGAACTTCACCCCGAGTCGGGCTCCCGGTTACGGGAGGTCCTCTCCGGGGTCCCCGACGGCGTGAAGTGGCGCGCCCCGGTCCGGGCTACTGTGAGAGACCTAGAGCAGGTCCACCGCCCCCAGCACATCAGGTGGGTGCAGGAGGTCGCCCGGGGAACCTGTTTTTTAGACCCAAATACCTACGTGACCTGTCACTCGTTCGATGTGGCGTCGTATGCTGCTGGTTCGACCTCTGCAGCGGTGGAGCGGGCGCTTGACGGCGAACATTCGTTTGCCCTGGTCCGCCCCCCGGGACACCATGCTGGTCCCGACCAGGCGATGGGGTTCTGTATCTTTAATAACGCCGCCGTCGCGGCGGCGAAGGTCCTTGAATCAGTCGACCGGGTCGCTATCGTGGACTGGGATCTGCACCACGGCAACGGCACACAGGCGATCTTTTATGGGAGCGATCGGGTGCTCTACTGCTCGGTGCATGAGGAGGATAGTTTCCCGAAGACCGGATGGGTGGACGAGATCGGAACCGGGGCAGGCCGCGGCTACACACTCAACGCTCCGCTTGCGGCAGGGTCCACCATCGCTGACTATCTCCTCGTTTTTAGCGA
>LFRN01000130.1:4499-6410 GCA_001512375.1 Candidatus Methanoculleus thermohydrogenotrophicum
GACGCCCTCTTCGACGACAGGCGCGGGCGCATGAACCTCGAACCGGAAGACTTTGGTGTGCTTACCGGGATGCTGATCGACAGCACGGATCTGCCTCTCGCGCTGACGCTTGAGGGGGGCTACGGCCCGTCGCACGGGAAGGCGATCGGGGCGATATTTGCCGCCTTGCGGGGCAAGCGGTTTATCCCCACCAATGAACGCTCCCCGACCCGGAGCACGGAAAGGGTTGTGGAGATCTTGAAGAAGATAAGGTTCTGCTGAGGGAAAAACTCTCCTGGAGCGTCACGACCTTGGGGGATCTCACGTCATCGGCACTAACGTACCATTGAAGGATTGGAGGCAAGATCCACAAAACCCCCCTCCCCGCCCGGAGCAGTGTGTGGTGATGATACCCGCGGAGCGGTCGGGCTTCCATCTCATGCTCCCTGAGAGTGGAGGGCTCCTGACTGCAGACCAACCCGGAGTACCCCTGATCGGTCTTTGTCTACTAATTCTTCACCGGCGCGCAGGGCAGATGCGGTGTTCAGCAGTCTCTCTCACCTGACCTCAATGCACTTATAGCCGGGTGTCTGATACCTGTAGAGACATTATGGCGTCTACACCTCTAAGGTTCCTGTTCTGCCTGGCACTCACTGCCTGCATCATCACCGCGGGCTGTATGGCTCCCGGCGAGCAACCGGAGATCGTCTCCAGCCTTCCTGGCGCAGACCTCGTCGTCCACTTCATCGACGTTGGGCAGGGCGACTCGATCCTGGTAGAGTTCCGTGATAAGACCATGCTCATCGATGCCGGCGAACGCCAGATGGGAAAACGTGTCGTTGAGTATCTCCAGGCACAGGAGATCGAACGTCTCGACGTGGTGGTGGCTACTCACGCACACTCCGATCATATCGGCGGCCTCCGTGACGTCATCTCTGTCTTCCCTGTCGGCCGGTTCGTCGATGCCGGGCAGCCCCATCCTACGGCGACCTACGAGAACCTGCTTGCCCAGGTCGAGGAGCTGGAGATACCATACACAGCGGCGGAGCGCGGGCAGACGATCGCCCTTGACCCGGACCTTGAGATCCTGGTCGAGAATCCAGGGCCGCAGCCGCTTGGCGATATAAACGAGGACTCCGTCGTCCTGAAGATGACCTACGGGGGCGTCTCCTACCTTCTTATGGGTGACGCCGGAAGATCAGCAGAGGAAAGTATGGCAGAGACCGGGCTTGACCTCAACGCCGACGTCCTGAAGGTCGGCCACCACGCGAGCCGACACGCATCCTCGGCTGAATTCCTGGATGCGGTAAGTCCTGCAATCAGCGTTATCTTCGTTGGCGAGGGGAACGATTACGGCCACCCCCACGAAGAAGCGCTCGAACGCCTCAAGGCGACCGGTTCGCGTATCTACAGGACTGACCGTGATGGGACCATTGTTGTCGCCACTGACGGGAGAGCACTCGCTGTCACGACCAGTGGGAAGCCGTCCGTTACGCCGGGCGTCGGGGCAACGGTTCCAACAGCGACCGCAGCCCCCTCTTCAGGCGTGTATATTGCCCACCTGGACCTCGTGGGCGAAGAGGTCAGCATCGTGAACACCGAACCGATTGCGGTCAACCTCACCGGATGGACAATCACCGATGAGGGGATGAGGAACATCTATACTTTCCCGATCTTTACCCTCGCACCGGAGGCTAATGTGACCGTCCACTCCGGCCCGGGCAACGATACAGCAACTGACCTCTACTGGGGCCGGGCAGCCCCGATCTGGAACAACGCCGGCGACGTCGCCACGCTCACTAACCCGGATGGCAGGGTTGTGAGTACCCTGGAGCGGTGAGGATGCAGGACGAGTCTACCTTCCGGGTCAGCCTCGATCGGGTCGAGGAGGGATTGGCTGTCCTCCTCCTCCGCGAAGACGAATCGGTCCGT
>LFRN01000267.1 GCA_001512375.1 Candidatus Methanoculleus thermohydrogenotrophicum
TTATTTAGAGGCCATTATAAAAAGATCTTTCGGTTTGGGCTGAATAGTTACAATAGAACTTAAATCAATATCTACTTCGTGGCGCTATGGCACGTGAAAAACGCGAACTGCAAAGGGCATTTTCGATAAAAGAGAAGTACGAGGGGGTCTTAGCCAACCTCGATGTACTTAATGCCGAAGAATCCATTCCAGATGACCAGTTCAACTCGATGAAAGCAGAATACCAGCAATCTATAGAACAGGCAATCGAGACTATCAATCGGGTGAAGACGAAACTCGCGGAGGATATTCAGGCTGAAGAGACCAATATTCAGCGGCAGAACCAGGAGTTACAAAACCTCAAGACGCGATTCAAGGTCGGAGAGATCACGGCAGACGACCTGCAGAAAGCCGAACAGCGGATACAGAGGAAGGTGCAGCGATCTCAGGCCATTATCGAGGACCTCGAGCACCTCCACGCCTCAAAGTCTTCCGCCGATGTGGGGGGTTACATCGACGCGAAGACGAGAACCGGTCTCAGCGGCCCCATCTCCTTCTCGGCCGTCTCTATACCGCACATGGATCATATCCTTTCCGCCATTCGAGGAACTACGATAACAGATTTCTCCGAGTTTAGAACCGACATGAACGAGATCCTGAAGTCTCCTTTGGATCTTGTCGGCCCGGCTGGGGGAGTAATCCTTCTTATCAGTATCTTTTTACCTTGGTTCTCCATTCTGGGATTCTCACAAAGTCTTACAGATATGGCCGGACTGAGTAGCGAGATTGGGCTGATTGTTTTAATCGAACTCATCGCAGCCCTGGTGGGAATTGCCTCTGTCTTCCTTGCTTGGGAGAACGCACGGGGAATTGTTCTGACGGCAATGGGTGTTATCGCCTTGGTGACAGCTGGGATCATTATCCCCGCACTCTTTGACGCAAGTATGGGCAGCGGTATCTTCTATAATGTCACTGGTATCGGGTACTATGTCAACATACTCGCCGCGATCCTCATGGTGGTAGGAGGGCTGATCGTGCTTGGTAAGTGATAACCTCCCTCTCGCTGTATGGAAACGGCCCCCGATTTTTATCCGCTATGCGTGGTAACTTGAGGGGAAACCCTGTAGTTTTTTTGTGGACTACGGTAGCACGTGGTTGCTCTCACGATCGGGGGTCGACAAGTTCTTAATCCCCGGTTCTGCCGGGCCACAACATGTTATCTTCTCAAAACCGGGTTCGAACAGGTCCTTGGTCATCAAGGGATGTCGGAAAGGTGATCCGATACACCTGGGTGCTACAAGAGGCAGCCCTGGATACCAGTTCAATGCCAGCGCGCCATAAGCCAGCGGCTCACAGAGTGACTGCTCCCCCTTCTCTCGTCGGGGGCATCCGGGATACTACCCTTGAGATTGCAGCCCCAATCTCATAATGTTGAACGCCCGCGTTCTGGTCGCCATCCATCACCAACCCACAGTGCGGGCAGGAGTGGACACGGTTAGAAAGCGTCTTTTTGACGATCATACCACACCTGGAACACTGCTGTGATGTATTCCTGGGATTCACCAGGATCACGCGAGAACCAGCCTCTTCCGCTTTGTTCTCTGTGACCGTGATGAACTGATTCCAGGCAACATCGGCAATGCTTTTTGCCAGATGATGGTTTTTCTGCATATTCTTGATATTCAGATCCTCAAACACAATTGTTCCGAACCGAACCACCAACTGCCGGGAGGTCTGGTGAGCAAAATCGAGCCGACGGTTCGCGATCCGTTCATGGATGCGGGCGACAATCTTTCTGGCTTTCTTCCGTTCAGGAGTTCCTTTCTCTGTCTTCGAGAGTTCCCTTTGCGTCTTCGCAAGCGCTTTCTCGTCGGTACGGAAAAACCCTGGATCCTCGAACTTCTCTCCGTTCGAAAAAGGAGGAAAGGATTCGAGACCTACATTGACCCCGACCACGGTATCTTTCTCTCGTGCAGGAGCAGGTTCATACTCGACCGAGAAACAGGCATACCATTTCCCGGTTGCAGACCGCCGAATCGTATGAGTTTTGAGATTTCCTTCGATCGGGCGGTGGAGGACGATAGGGATATCACCAATTTTCGATGCAGAGGTGCGTGCCGGCATCGTTGAGGTGGAAACCAGACTGGGAATACGTGATGCTGTCATACCGTCCCTTCCCCTTGAACCGGGGAGACCGTTATGAGACATCCTGTAAGACCTGAGAGTAAACTGTAGAGAGGTCTGGATGTTCCTTTTTCCAGATTGGGATCTGGGGTTTTGACTCGTAATACGAGATAGAGCGTTGCTCTTGTTCCCAGGCATCCTTTCGCATCACAAGCGTCTCGTTATCGACCCATCGGCATATCTCCAGCGTCTGCTCCATCTGAGAAACCTGCGATTTTGTCGGGTAGAGTCGATAGCAATACGCTTTCATCTGCATGGTCTGGTCACATCACTTTCGGAGTCTCGAGATACTTCTGAATGACCCCTTTTGTCGTATCCCCGCATGTTCCATCAGAATACGATGGATTCCAAAGATGGTCTTTCCACAATTGTTTTCGCAAGGACTGATACTGTTCAAAGAGTTTCTTGGCAGTGATCCCCTTCATGATCTTACCAATGGTGGCAGGAAGCAAATGTTGGATGGACGGTAACAAAGAGGTGAACGTGATCAGGCATGACTTCCTGGGCACTCAGAATGAACCCTAACGGGCTCTTCACTGATCCCCTCCTGCGACGGGATGGTAGCTTTCGTAAACCGCCACCACCCGGCGCTTCGCGCCCCACATGGAATCCGTTGCCGGGATACAACAATCAGCGACTCTTTATGGGGGTTTCATCGAGACCCAAAGAAAAAAAACCTCCCCTCCCTGATAGCGGACCGTGGGAGTCTCACCCATCGGGAAAGGGGCGGAGGGAGGGGGGAGCATCACCCTCCCCTGTCTCCTCCCCTCAGCAGGGCGCAGTCTCTGCAAGCAAGCGGGCAAAGACCACTACCGGGCAACAAACCACCTCATCACGGGTGCTACTGACAGAATGAATCTGCAGGCGATCGACTGGTCAATCGAAAACTATCATCGGGCGCCGAAAGAACTCTGCTGCGTTGAAGAGTGTAATATCTGCAAGGAGGCCGGACAGCGCAATCACATCAACTGCAATCGCAACTGCTCGTTTCGTGCATTCATCCCATTGGAGGCGGTTCAGAGTAACAGCAGAACATAACCATCTACCAGCAAAGTGGGATATTCTCAGATCGGCTATCACAGAGTATGTCCATAGCTAAAGTATGTGCTATAATTATTTCGCGAGCGATCTGCGTAACTCCTACCTGGATTCTGGCAGAATAAAAACGTAAAATTGATCCTACCAAAGGGGGAGTCCATTATTGATGATGTTATATAATCTCCGCTCATCGTTGAGCCTACCTATACAAATGGGTACCCCTTAGCCGTGTTCCGGTCGTGACGACCTCCTACCGGGCCAAGCAGTATACGACTAGTGCATCGGTTCCAAATTACCATAACTATACCATTTCCACTCCCGCTGGATTTGCATCCATTGTGTATGACCATTTGAATACCACCGGCGTCTGATTCAACGTATCGATATAGCGCGATATACGCTCAGTGATCTCCTCCTTTGACTTTGCTCGAATGCCTCGTAACACTGTCCGAGTGGTTTTGCTGAAAAATGCTTCAATGATATTGATCCAGGATGCGTGTTTCGGCGTAAAAATGAATTCAAATCGGTTTGGAACTGTTTTGAGGTACTGGATCGTTTCCACCGATGAATGCACCTTGAGATTATCCAGGATGATTTTTAATTTCACCCCGTCCGGATACTGGGCGTCGAGCATTTTCAGGAAATCGATAAATTCTTCACTCCGATTGCGTTCGGTAATCCGGTAATGGACAAACCCGGTTACCAGATCCAGAGCTGCCTGCAGACAGACGGTCCCATGACGAACATATTCATAATCGCGGTGAATGGAGGGAAACTGTCCGGGTACCGGCATGAGATCCGGGTATTTTGTGTCGAGCACCTGAATGCCGCTCTTTTCATCGAACGAGAGAATGAACGTGTCTGGTTCTTTACCCTCCTTTTCCTGAACTTTCAGGATATTTGCTTCCTCGTAGGTGTGAAGAACCACAGTTGCCTTCTCGTGAAACGCAGGATCCCGTTTTTGCACATTTATGCGGCTTTATGGCACTGGCATTGGCAATTTTTGAGATTGTCCCTTGTGAAATCCGAGCAACTTCCGGGAATCCTTCTTCCACGGCGTGTTCCCGAATATATTGTTGCAAGAGCCGTTGTGTCCAGATCTCATGGGGATACCCGAATACCAAGGGTTTCCGACATAGCAAATCCACGATCCACGTCCTTGCTTCCGGAGAGATAGTTTTCGGCCGCCCTCTCCCGGGAAGATCCTTTAACCCCTCCCGGACACCAATGGCGAGGACCCGATTGATGGTTCGGATGACTTTCTGGCGGGTTATCCCCAGTTCACGGGCAATAGCAGAGTCAGATTTGCCGTGATGACTCAGAAGGACGAAGAAGGACGATCTCCGCACGCTCATGAAGATCCTTCCGTGTCGTGCGGGAACGAGTCAGTTGTTCCAAATAGTCCAGGTCTTCATCAGATAAGAGAACCGGTTCGCGGACAGACACAAATGGCATGCGACAAGGTTGTCTCGCCATACTATTTATTGTGTTGTTTATTGGGAATCGATGCACTAGATAAACGTTCTTTTTACAGAAATTGCACCGACATTCAAGACGATCGGTCACAAAGATCGACGAGGTGAATGTACTTTAGGCAGGGGCGATAACTGCAGCGAGGGTTGACGGAAAGACAAAAATCCAACAGGTAGCTGAGTGATAAAAGGGGGAGGGGGCTAAGAAGCAAGCATCGGTGGTTATTACTATCTCATGCACGGCATGGCGGAGATCGAAACTCGACCCGGATCGAGGTGCTACGGCG
>LFRN01000240.1:0-4149 GCA_001512375.1 Candidatus Methanoculleus thermohydrogenotrophicum
TCGGTGATCGGCAGGATCTTCTGGAACTGGTCCAGAATTCGGATCCTGGCGTTCCACCGGGCGAAAGTGCTCGGTGGCAGGAATCGCCGGCCGCTGAGCCGGTTGTTGAACCGGGCAGGACGACGCCAGCACTTCCGGTGACGACGGCCGCGACGCAGCGTTCTTCGAGTTTCAACTGCTTTCTTGACGTGTTTTGGAGCCTCCGAGATACCGTTTGCGACAGTCTCTCTGGTCCCGACCACCGACCAGCCCTCAAACGAACTGCCGGGGTCGAGCCCGACAACCAATCGCTGGTTATTATCCGGCTGCACTTCATAGGTCGGGATGATACAGAAGATGCCAGGTTTGTTCCAGTACGGCTTCGCCTTCCCCTGCTTGAGGAGGAGACGGGCACGTGCCGGGGTCGTCGGCATCAACGGTCTTCGATTGGTATCTGATACAGGTACACGCATGGCAGGTATTACCTTCTCCCGGTCGAACCGGGGTTACATTCCCCTTCGGCGTTGCGAGACGGGCTTAGTGCTCCAGAGAGCAGATCGGGTTTTGGCGTGCCCGGAAGAGGGACAGGCCAGGGAAGCACCCACCCGTTCATGTAGCCCGAAACGCTGCTGCAATTGATCGCCTCCGGGTCTACTGTTTGGTCTCGCTTGGCCGTTCGCAAGCCACCGGTTTCAACCGGTGGTAGTTGACGAATTACTATCACATGTGGAATCAGATTCCTTAGTGAACTACCCCGCACCTGTTGCTGGACGGGGCTTCCCGGCTATCATGGACAATACTTGCATCACAGAGGTGTGATGTAGCAGTCTCATCTCCACAGGCTCAATGTAGTTGAGCGTCCGATACCGCGATGCACTCTTGCATCGATTCCAAATTAACAGACTATCTGGGCCTTCGTCCCCTCCCCCACGGAGCGCTCCCATCCGTCCCCCCACCCTGCCCGCGCTCCCCCCCGCCCCTACCGGGGGGGCAGTGCCCGGGCGTATATCCGGTGGAAAGCCGTCCTCCAGGATGCAAACCCCTGGATAGTGTGAAAAAGGTCAATACTCTCCTCCGTTGAGAGTGCCGGTAATTGAGAATCATTGCACTCTTGAACCAGAGTTTGCCGATCTTCCGGCCTTCCTTCTTTGTTTCTGAGAGAGCGCGAATGTTACTCCCGAGGGTGTAGTTAACCATCTGAAGGACTTTGGGATAGACTTCCTTCAGCGCCGGGTTCTCACCTTTCAGGGTGACAATCCGTGCTTGAGTCTCCTGCATTGTTGGGGATAGTCCATTCCCCCGTGCAGCATTACATTCTTCAAGGAGTTTGTTGTAGAGCCACCTGCAGGTATCGAGTGCTTCATGCAGACGTACTTCTACAGCTGCATCCAGATGTGCCCGATACTTGTAGGAGATGATCACAACACCCTACAATATGATAGCCAAAAAGATATCTTTATCGATAGGAAGAAGCGCGGCAAGGCGGCTCCGCTTTCATCCCCGCGCCTTTTGGACGGGGACTTCCCGTTCATGCCGCCGCACACCCCCCGCGAGTTAATCGTAATGACGGATCGAAAGCCTTTCCCGGAAACACGAGCCAATCCTACCCCGGTTCGCGAAGTTGGTACAGCGCCAGGTGACACGCAATGAGTGAGAGCACGACGGAGAAGACCCTGACGATCGAGACCCCCGAAGGGGCGTTTACCGTCAGGGTTATCCTCGATGACCTGGGAGAGATCTATCCGGGCATGGTCAGGTATACTGTCGAGGTCCTCTACGGTACCAAACCGGTCTATACCTACGCCATCAACTCCTACGAGGTGCCGCCCGGCTCCCTCTTTGATACCAGGAAGGTGGCCGAGATCGTCTTCTCCCGGCTCGCGCACGATGTTGCATCCCGCCCGAAGACCTACACCCGCCCAAGGGTCTTCACCCGCCCGCTCCCTGGCAGGGGAACCTACGATGTCGTCATCCTGCAGGGAAGCCCGCGCAGGTTCGGAAACTCCGCCCGGGCCGCGTCATGGTGCGATGACGAGGCCGTCCGGGCTGGCCTCTCCTCCCGGGTCTTCTTCTTGCAGGAGATGGATATCAGGCCATGTATCGGCTGTTATACCTGCTACAACTACGGTTACTGCCCGATCGAGGATGATATGCCCTGGATCATCCAGACCATTGAGTCTGCATCCATCATCGTTGTTTGCACGCCGGTCTACACAAACACCGTCCCGGCCGACCTGAAGGTGGTGATGGATCGGTGCCAGTGGCTCCATGCCCGGCAGAAGGTCCTGGGAAAGGAGGTCCGCGCCCAGGGCCTGCTCATCGCCGTCGCGGGACGGCGAGGAAAAGAGCCGTTCGTCTGTGTGACATCCGTCGTCGAGGCGTTCATGAAGAACCTGGGCATCCGACCCGCCGGGTCGGTGCTGGTCGGCGATCTCGACCGAGCCCGGGATATCAGGAAGATCGAGGGGGTTGAGAGTGAGATCAGGTCGGCGCTGCGTGCGTTGTTTGAGCCCCGGGCCGAAAGATAATATCCTCAAATCGCCCATCGATGATGCATGGCAGAAGTGACTGTTGAGATCATCGGGCTTGCGGAGTCGGATTGTGGCCCGTTTCCCTGCGATGAGACGAGATCCTGCGGGCTCGAGACCTGTTATCCCTCAAACCGCCTGTTAGACGCCATCGGCGCCCTGCGCGACGAACTCCTTGCCGATTACGATGATCGGGTTGCGGTGAAGATGACACTTATCGACGAGGAGGTGCCTGACCATGTCAGGGAGGTCATCGAGGAGCGTCACCCGCCCATCCCGATCATCCTGGTCAACGGACGGCTCACATCGATCGGAAGGATCTCGCTCGACCTGATAAAAGAGGAGATTGAGTATGCCCTTTTACAGTCCTAGAATATCTTCTTCAACTCTCCGGTCGCAAGATCAAAGTACAGGCCGTGCAGCCGGACCCGTCCTTCTTTTTCCGCATCTCTGACTGGTGGGTAGGTGCGGAGGTGCTCAAGCTGCAGGCCGACGTTCTCGATCTCGATGAGCCGTCGGCGGAGGTCTTCTTCTTCCGGGGTCTTCGGAACCTGAATCCTGGCCTCGACGCGGCGTTTTGCCTCCATCGCGTTGTTCAGCCAGAGCGGGACGTACGCATCATCGCTTTCCTGGTCGAGCCCCTTTATGGCGCCGCAGTCTGAGTGCCCACAGATGACGATGTCGCCGACCTGGAGGTGGTTGAGCGCGTACTCGAGCACGGTCGCGAAGTTCCAGTCATGGATCGGGACGATGTTCCCTATGTTTCGCTGCACGAAGATCTCGCCAGCCTGTGCACCAGTGATACGTTCGGGGTCAACCCTTGAGTCGGAGCACCCGATCCAGAGGACTACCGGGTGCTGGCTCGACGCCAGGGCACTATAATGATCAGGGTTTTTCTTGAAGTCTTCTTCCCTGAATCGTTTGTTTCCCTCAAGAAACTTCTCTATCATCTCTCATACTCCATACACGATATTCAGGCGAGCCCCGGGGAGAGGTGCGCCTGAAGAGGGGGTTACGTCTCGAGGTTTAAAAATACATACAGCTGGATTCCGCTGGGGAAGGAGGGGGTGGGACGCCAGAACATCCCGAGCGCCGGTGCAGGGTTCAGAGGTGCGGGGACCCCGGACAGAGGGCATGGTATTGAGGAAGATCTGTCTGGTGCATATGATTCGACGACCAGGGTCACGGTGCTGGCGAGGTGTATGCGCTCCCTCTGAGGGGGTAGGCTCTCTCGGACTTTGTTTCTTCTGAGGGAAAAACTCATGAAGCGTTTTCCCAGGCCAGACCGATAGAGATTGGTGCTCTGACTACAGTGAGAAATCCGGGGGGAGAAGATAGAGAAGGGAGGCTGGTCCCCGCCAAAAGGAGATCATCTCTGGACAGCCCCAAGATTTGCCTGCTCAACGGTCCGTGCGTACCTGGCGAGAACGCCCGCGAGCCGGCGCACCGGCGGCTTCCAGGCCCGCCTGCGCTCCTCCAGGGTCTCTGCGTCAACCTGGAGGTCAAGACGTTTCTCGTAGAGGTCGATCACGATCTCATCGTTGTCCTCCACGAGCGCGATCGGACCGCCAACCGCGGCTTCCGGGGCGACGTGCCCGATGCACGGCCCCCGGGTACCGCCCGAGAAGCGGCCGTCGGTCAC
>LFRN01000240.1:4291-13387 GCA_001512375.1 Candidatus Methanoculleus thermohydrogenotrophicum
GCAGGGCTGACCGGGGCGTCGGCTGTCCTGATCACCTCCGGGTCTGCGACCCGCGCGTCTCTCGCAATCTCGAGGATCGAGCGACCCGAGACTGTCGGGGCGTCGTCGAGGTAGCGCTCAAGCATCGCGAGGACCGCCGGGATCCCTCCTGCACGGTAGAGGGCGAGCATCGAATGCGGGCCGCCGGGCTGCATGTGGCAGATATGCGGGGTCTCCTCGCCGATGGCGTTGAAGGTCTCAAGGTCGAGGGGGACAGCCGCCTCCCGGGCGACAGCCATCAGGTGAAGCACTGTGTTCGTCGACCCGCCGAGTGCCATATCCACCCTGATGGCGTTTGCGAGACTTGTTTTGGTGATGAGATCCCGCGGGCGGATCCCCTCCCGGACGAGGCCAACCACCCGCTCCCCGCTCTCCCTGGCTATGCGGAGTTTTGCGGCGGCGACCGCAGGGATAGCTGCACAACCGGAGAGGGAGAGCCCCAGCGCCTCGGTCACGCAGGCCATCGTGTTTGCGGTATAGAGCCCCTGGCAGCTCCCGCACCCTGGCATCGCCGCACACTCGAGCTCCCCGAGTTCCTCCTCGCTCATGGCACCCGCCGCGACGCGGCCCACGCCCTCAAAAACGTCGATCAGCGAGAGTTCGCGGCCCGCCGCATAACCCGGGAGCATCGGGCCGCCGGTGACGACGATCGTCGGGATGTTGCACCGTACCGCCGCCATGAGCATGCCGGGGACGATCTTGTCGCAGGTGCCGACGCAGACCAGGCCGTCAAACCGGTGCGCCTCGACCATCAGTTCGATCGCGTCAGCGATGTTCTCCCGTGACGGGAGCGAATATCGCATCCCCTCGTGACCCATCGCGATCCCATCGCAGATCCCGATGGTCCCGAACTCAAATGCCACACCGCCAGCTGCAGCCACACCCTCCTGCACCTTCCGCGAGAGGGACCTGAGGTGGATGTGCCCGGGAACGATGGTGTTGTACGCGTTTGCCACCCCGATGAAGGGCTGGCCCATCTCACGGTCGGTCACGCCGAGCGACCTGAGCAGCGCCCGGTTCGGGGCACGCTGGTAGCCAATCTTTACCGTCTCACTCCGCATGGTAATCCTCATAGGAGAGTAAGCGCGCCGGGAGAAAAAGAGTGTTACTATAGTGTAGTGGGAAAGGAGTGGGGGATAGGTCTTCCGTGTCCTGCATCACAGCCATACGTCCCCTAATCATGCGAAGGAGAGCGTTAGCAATCACACAGTCTTCGCGTGAGACTTCACAGGATTAAATCTCGCGTTGCCGCGAAGGCGCGAAGGTAAAGGGGTCCTGTGGTGGAGAGGGAGAGGGACCCCACCCCGACATGATTCTCACCACGGTCCAGTGCCCCGGGGAAGATCCAGATCCGGCACCCATCCACCGAGGCTACCTCACCGGTGCCGGAAGAGTGGAAACATCGGTCTCAACGGGTCGCCTCCCCTGCCGAGCGATGTGAGTGGATACGTGCGTGTGCACTTCTGGCCGATGGTGTTTTCGTAGGTGACAACCGCTTTTGCCTCCGACACCATGGACTCAAGCCTGAACCCGGATGCCTCATCAGGTCCAAGCGATGTGATATCCCACTCGATATCGAATGGGACGAGGGCAACATGAATATTCCGCGCCTCTGCTGTGCCTGTGTTGGTGATGAGGACCTCGCGGGCATCCTCCGAGAGTTCTGCGGCGACGAACGGGTAGTTGCTGGTATCCTCCATAATGTGGAGACTCATCAGAAGGACAAGCACCAAGATCAACGCGATGAGGGCGATGTAGATGTCGACGAAGAGCAGCGCGAGCGTTATGAGGCCACCTGTCACCAAGACGATCTTTTGGTTCTTTCCCATACTAGAAGAATTGGTTTGTTGGAGATTATAAGTGTGAGTTTTGGGCTGGATGCTATCCGGTGCGTCCTTAGGGGCAACATGATCATATACCGTCGCGGCAAACTACTACAGAGAGACAGTATGCTTGAGTTGAAGTTCGTTCGTGCACACCCCGAGATTGTCAAGGCAGACCTCAAGAAGAGAGGAGATATCGAGAAACTTGCCTGGGTCGACGAGGTGCTGGAGATGGACCGGAAGGCACGGGAACTCACCGTGGCGATCGGAGACCTGCGAAACCGGAGGAATGTCATATCCCGCGAGATCGATCGGGCAAGGAAGGCAGGAGAAGATACTGCGGCGCTCATCTCAGAGGCAAGAGAGCTCCCGGCACGGATCAGGGAAGCGGAGACAGAGCGCGAAGCCCTCACCGAAGCGATCAGGTACCGCCTGATGCGACTCCCCAACATCCTGCACGAAAGCGTGCCCATCGGCAAGGACGATACCGAGAACGTCGAGATCAAGCGATGGGGTGAACCGGAAGCCCCCGCGTTTGATCTTAAGAATCATGGTGCGCTCGCCGTCGAGCATGACTGGGCTGACTTTGAACGCGCGGTAAAGATCTCAGGCGCCGGGTTTTACTTCTTGAAGGGCAGGCTCGTCCTGCTGGATATGGCTCTCCAGCGGTTTGCAATGGATCTGCTTGTCCAGCGCGGCTACACCCCGATAACCCCACCGTACATGATGAACCGGGCTGCATACGAGGGCGTGACCGATCTTGCTGACTTCGAGAACGTCATGTACAAGATCGACGACGAAGACGCATACCTCATCGCGACGAGCGAGCACCCGATGGCAGCGATGTACAGCGGCGAGATCTTTGAGGAAAAGGATCTCCCACTCAGGCTCGTGGGGGTGAGTCCGTGCTTCCGGCGCGAGATCGGGGCACACGGGATCGATACGAAGGGGCTCTTCCGGGTCCACCAGTTCCACAAGGTGGAACAGTTCATCTATGCCACGCCGGAGCAGTCCTGGGACCTCCACGAAGAACTGCTGGCAAACGCCGAAGAGATCTTCCAGCGCCTCGGCCTCCCCTACCGGGTCGTCTCGATCTGCACGGGGGATATCGGGACCGTAGCCGCGAAGAAGTACGACCTCGAGGTCTGGATGCCGCGCGAAGAGCGCTACCGCGAGGTGGTCTCATGCTCGAACTGTACGGCCTACCAGGCGGTCAGGCTGAACATCAAGGTGCGTGATCCGACCGAGTTCACCGAGAAGCGCTACGTGCACACCTTAAACAGCACTGCGATAGCGACGTCGCGCGCAATCCGGGCGATCCTCGAAAACTACCAGAACGAAGACGGTTCGGTCACGATCCCAAAACCCCTAAGATCGTATCTCTACGGCGATGAGGTGCTGTGACTGCTCCCCCCCGATTTTAGTGGGGACGTGCATCATGGGATGCTATCCTGGAGATTGCAACCCCCATATCGTAACCCAAACACCGCATGAATTAGGGACTATACTCTTCATCCCGCCCTTTTTTCCCAATCTCCTCTTGCAAATCGCAAGATCTCTATAGATGTAATCCCTAACACAACACCCTATGGAAGACCGGGTTTGAGCATGGCTGGAAGAGCAGCGCCGGAAGGGTGAGAAGTGCCTGGAGATCAAGTATATCCAGAACAAACCCTGCGTCTACCGCTCAACGAGCGTCTACGACAAGATCACCAGATCGCCGAAGAAAGTGAGCACATACCTCGGCTGTCTCACGAAAGACGCCGGTCTCATCTCGAAAGGAACACGCGGTAGCCGTCCCCTCACCTCGCCCAGGACTGTCCGGGAGTACGGAACCGCCGCTCTCCTGACCGAGGAGTTCACTGACCTGTTACCGGTTCTCCAGGAAGCCTTCCCGGGCTGCTGGCAGGAACTCGTTGCGTTGACCTTCACCCGGGTCACCGGCTACACACCGCTCTCACGGGTTTTAGATGCCCGGGAGAAACTCGACAACATCCTTGATATCTCGACAACATCCTTGATATCACTCCTGACTGTGACCCCCACACCCTCTTCCGGGTACTCATGGCGGTCGGCGGTGACCGCGCCGCTCAACAGATGGTTTTCCAGCACCTCTCCTCACGTGCACAGCACCTCGTCTATGACCTCTCGTTTGTCTTCTCCTGCTCCGATACCGGGAACCTGGCCGAGTTCGGCTACAACGCCGATGATATATGGCTCCCCCAGGTCAACATTGCACTCTTCAGCGCGACCGATACCGGACTTCCGGTGATGATCCGGAGCCTGCTAGGCTCGGTCCGGGACGTTGCCGCCCTTCTCCGGTCACTCCAGGAGATCGATACCACCGGCGCGACCCTCGTCCTTGACCGGGGTTTTGTCTCAGAGGCAAACGAGAACCTGCTGCGGGAGTCAGGGATCCAGTTTGTCCTGCCAGAGCGCCGGAACAGCACAAGGCATGAGACCCGGATCCACCTCACCGACCACTTCTTCTACCACAAGCGGCTGATCCACGCGGGGAAACGGGAGGTGGATGGGATGACGCTCCACCTCTACGAGGATGTGGACCTGGCGGCGGAGGAGGAGAAGACGCTTAACCGGCGGCTGGAACGCGTCGGCAGGATCCTGGTGGTCTCCTCGCTTACGGCGGAGCCACGGGAGGTCCACAACCTCTACAGGTCCCGGAACCTGGTGGAAGAACATAATGCTCGCGTTTAAGAGTCTGATCCAGGCGGATAAACTCTACCTTCGGGATGCAACGGCGGTCTTCGGCCACGTCTTTGTGGGGTTCCTCTGTCTCTACCTCTACAGCAGGATCCTAAACAGGATCAAGAAAGCAGGGATGACTGCCCCACCTCTCGCCGCACGGGCTACTCCTGATGCAGTGGGGAGCGGGGAGGAGAGAGTGATCACCGAGGTGCCAAAGCAGGTACGGAAGATCCCAGAGAGACCTGGACTGGAGATATTCCCTAATACGTGAAACTGTCATACCGTTCTTTCCCCTTGAACCCGGGATAATCAGGGTTCACTCCAGCCTTCACCCGCCGAAAGAAGGTTTTGAAGGCACGACCAACACGCAGGGAAACATTCTGCAAGGCCTGGGAATAGACAATAGAGAGTTCAGGATGCTCCTCTTTCAGAGAGGGATCTGACGCTTTGACCCATAATAGGAGACGTGTTTCCGCTCCTGCTCCCACGTGTTCTTTCGCATTGCAAGCATCTCGTTATAGACCCCCGACAGATCTCCAGCGTCTGCTCCAGTCGAGAGACCTGAGATTTTATCGGGTAGAGTCAATACCAATACGCTTTCATCTGCATGGTCGCACTGCTTTCTGAGTCGCGATGTACTTCTGAATGGCCTGGTTTTTGTCGTATTTCCGCAGGTTCAACATGAAATGATGGATTCCAGAGATGACCTCCCCATAACTGTTTTCGCAGGCCTGGGTACTGTCTAAAGAGTCTCTAGGCGGTGATTCCCTTCGCGATCTGAACAACGGTGGCAGGAGCAAACTCTGGATGAGCGGTGACAAAAAGGTGGACGTGATCGGGCATAACTTCCTGAGCGTTCAGGATGAATCCCTGGTCTTTGAACGATTGATACGTGAGGTCTTTTGCAAGAGTCTCAGCAACATCATCAATCAGAACCCTTCGGTGATATTTCACCGACCATGCGAAGTGATAATTTACGATTTACGGCACCCTCTTGCACTTATCCAGTGTCCTTGCCTGACCATTCCATAGTTCTCATATGCACCATGTGTAGTTAGAGTTTCTGGCGAACGGGCTGTAATCCCGCCATTTCAATGGCGGGGATTAGCCCTGTCTTGATCCTGAAATTTGGGGTTCGAGAACAAGTTCTCTGTCCCACAGGGGAGGGGCCCCCTCACGGGATCGTTCTGACGATCCGCTCCTTTGTCACCTTCCCGACGATGAAGCGGGCAAGGGCGACGAGTGCGATCCCGGCGGCCGCGAGAACCGCCTCCGTCATTACCGAGAGGCCTGGACCTCCTGGTGAGACCTCCTGGAGCGCGACGATGAGAAAGATAAACCCGAAGATGAAGACAAACCCGAGGATCTGGTTCTCCCGCATCCCGAGCGCGAGCTGGGCCGCGCCGATGAACCCGGCCGAGGCGACGACCCAGATCGGGACGACCACCGCGAGGTGGAGATAGAGCAGGGGTTCGGTGGCGATGGCGACGTCGGTGAGGGCAGAGACCGTCGCGGCGGTCACCACAGCCGAGAGAAGGGTCACCAGGTAGGCCGGCACGGCCACCCCGACGGTCTTCCCTTCCCAGATACGACGGAGCGAGACCGGGGTGCAGAGGAGCGTCTCGATGGTGCCGTCCCGCTTCTCGCGGAGGAAGGCGTCAGAGCAGAAGATGTAGCCCATGAAAACCCCGACCAGGAGGGCGATCGCGGCAATCCCGCCTGCAACAGCCGCAGCATCGCCATCGGTGCCCGCGGCGATTCCGACGGCTGACATGACCGGGAACCACAGGGCAAAGATGAGCGCGGTGATGACAACCCCCCTGTTCCGCAGGGCAAGCCAGATCTCGCGGCCTGCGATGACGCCAAAGGTCTTCATGCCCCGCCGCCCTCCGCCGACCTGAGGGCTTCAAGGTAGATCTCCTCCAGCGACCGCGAGGATCGCCTGACCTCCTCGATACGGATCCCGGCGCCGACGAGCGCCGCGATGAGGTCAGGTGTCGCCCCCGGGTCTGCGAGGGTGCAGTGGAGGAGGGTGCTCCCACCCGGGTCACACCCGGCGACGAACGCGAGCCCCGCGATCGTTTCGCATGCCCGGACGCGGTCGTCTGGATCAGCAAGGGTGACCGTCACGGTCGGCCGGTCTGATGCGCCGGTAAGGTTTTCCAACGAGTCGAACGCCCGGATCCTGCCTCCGGCAAGGATCGCGACCGAGGTGGAGATCCGCTGAACCTCGTCGAGGTGATGGGAGTTTAAGAAGACGGTCATCTCCTCCCGCCTGGAGAGGTCAAGGATGAGGTCGCGGACCATCCGCTGCGCGCCAGGGTCGAGGCCTGAGGTGGGTTCGTCGAGGAAGACGACCTCAGGTCGATGGAGGATGGCCCGGGCGATCCCGAGTCTCCGTTTCATGCCGGTCGAGAACGTCCCGACCAGGTCATCCCGCCGGTCGGTGAGGCCAACAAGCGTGAGGAGGTCATCGATCCGCTCTGCCGGGTCAGGGACCCCGTAGAGCCCGGCATAGTAGGCGAGGTTTGCGGCGGCGCTCATCCGGTCAGAGAGCCCGTTGTTCTCGAAGAGCACCCCGACCCTCGCACGCGCAGCGTCGTCGACGGCGAGGTCCCGGCCGAGGACCCGAACAACACCTGCATCAGGGGCAAGAAGGCCGAGCAGGATCCTGATGGTCGTGGTCTTCCCGGCGCCGTTTGGGCCGAGATAGCCGAAGACCTCTCCGTGCCTGACGGTAAACGAGACGTCGCTGAGGACCGCGCGCCCCTCGAAGGACCGGGAGAGACCCCTGACCTCGACGGCGTTCATGGCCGCCGCCTCCGCTGGTATCGCGTGGTGCCGGGGGGTCTCCGGGCCGGTCCGGGCGCATGACCTGGTGGTGTCATGGATCTCTGTTTTCGGTAACGGGATATCAAGCCACCGGTTCTTTCTGGCAGGGGGAACCCAGGCCAGGAACCGCAGGGTTCCGGGAGACGGCCCCGGGCCCGGGGGTTCCCCGGATGGAGCAGTGAACCCGGGCAGGCTCCACATCACGGGCAAAAGAGGCCAGAGATCGCTTCTTTTCAAAAGAGCGGTTCCTGGATGAGGCATCATCAGATAGAAACATCTATCATCGGGGGGACGTGAATACACTCATTACATACCCCGGCAAGCCTCCCGGACCCTGCTCCCGGGCCCTTGAGCTTCTCTCTGGTGATGAGACAATGAAATTTACCTACGATATCAATGACCGGCCGGAAACCGCATCCCTCCTTATCTTCGGCCTGCAGTGGCTGGCGGTGAGCGTGCCTGCCATCCTTATCATCGGCAAGGTGGTGGCCGACCTCCAGGGGGGGTCCGCCATCCCCTACCTCCAGAAACTCTTCCTCCTCACCGCTCTGGTGCTGCTGGCACAGATCTACCTGGGCCACAAGCTCCCTCTGGTGATCGGTCCGGCGACGGTGCTCCTGATCGGTATCCTCGCGAGCCTTGATGCGGGGTTTGGAGCAATCAACGCATCGATCCTGGTCGGCGGGCTCCTCCTTGCAGGGCTTGCGGCAACCGGCCTCTTTAAGCACCTGAAACGCCTCTTTACCCCGCGGGTGATCGCGGTCGTCCTGATGCTCATCGCATTCACCCTCGCCCCCGTCATCCTCAACCTGATCACCGATGGCGGCGGCACGGTCCCGGCAACCCACGCGTTCCTCTTCTCCCTTCTGTTTGCTCTCGTCCTCTTCATCGCGAACGGGTTCCTGAAGGGGTTATGGAAATCGACCCTGGCGCTCTGGGCGATCATCCTCGGCACCCTGGCCTATATCCTCATCTTCGGGATGGTCTCCCCGCCGCCGACAGGCACCGCGCTCCTCGCGTTCCCGGGTGACCTGCTGGCACCGCTTGCCATACCTGACATCGGGGTTTTTGCGGCGTTCCTGATCTGCTTCCTCGCGCTTGCCATCAACGACCTCGGGTCCATCCAGTCGGTGGGCGGCCTTCTTGATGCCGACGAGATGGGGGAACGCACAAACCGTGGAGTGACCGTCACCGGCCTTGGCAACGCCCTCGCCGGTCTCACCGGGGTGATCGGTCCGGTGAACTTCTCCCTGAGCCCGGGGGTCATCGCCGCCACCGGATGCGCGTCCAGGTTCGCTCTGGTCCCGGCCGGCATTGCACTCGCGCTCATGGCTGCTTCCCCCCTCGCCATCGGCTACCTGAGCAGCATCCCGGGGCCAGTCATCGGCGTCGTCCTCGCCTACGTCATGACCGCCCAGATCGCGGCCGGGCTCATGGTTGGGCAGGAGAGCAGCGCGGTCAAGACGTTTGACGAGGGGCTGATCATCGGGATCCCCCTCCTCCTCGGGACCGTCGTTGCGTTCCTGCCTGATGCGATCGCCGCAGGGTTCCCGGCAACCCTCCGTCCCCTGATCGCAAACGGTTTCGTGGTGGGGATCATCACGGTCCTGGTGCTCGAGCATCTCGTTTACCGCCAGCCACAGAATACTGGGTGAACAGGTGCGCTTCACGCCACGTTTCTCTTTTTTGAGCACCG
>LFRN01000250.1 GCA_001512375.1 Candidatus Methanoculleus thermohydrogenotrophicum
CCGATCCGCTCCTCGATCTCAGCCGGATTCCGGCGGTCGGCAGTATTGCGCTTCATGATTGGGTGGGGGGTTACTCCACGACTTCAGCCTTCTCGATCCTGACCGGGACCCTCGGCTTATCGGCGGAGTCTGTCCTTACTTTCCCGATCCGGTCGACTACGTCCATCCCCTCCACCACCTCGCCGAAGACCGGGTGGGCGCTCGGCGTCCGGGGATCGTCCCAGTCGAGGTAGGTGTTATCCACCAGGTTGATGAAGAACTGGCTACCGCCGGTGTTCGGGCGGCCAGTGTTTGCCATGGCGATCGTGCCCCGGCGGTTCGAGTGGCCCTTCACGAACTCGTCGGTGATGGTGTAGCCAGGCCCACCTGTCCCGGTGCCGGTGGGGTCGCCACCCTGGATCATGAATCCGTCGATGACGCGGTGAAAGATCGTGCCGTCGTAAAACCCGGATCTCACAAGTTTCTCGAAGTTCCCCGCGGTCACCGGCATATCGTCGTAGAGACGAATCGTGATATCACCCATGGTCGTGTGGAGCACGACCAGCGTTGCGTTCTTTTCTGCCATATGAGCATCTCCGTAAGGTATTGTCCTCCGTTGCTACTTATCTCTGTGGGATGAAGGTGGCATAAGCAGGAAGACCCCACGGGCGCAGGGAGATGAGAGCGGCGTCTCATCTTCGGATCACAAATCCCGCTACATGGCTCCTACACGCACATCGTACTGCCAGAGAGACCAAACGTGAACTACCCCGCACCTGTTGGACGAGGTCTTCCCGCTCATGCCACCGCAAACCCCGCAAGATAAGGTCGAGGGGCTGATGGTCGCAGGGACAGGTGATATCAAAGTCGCTCGCCCGATTCCCTGACGCGAGCCGGCAGCGGCAGGAAGATGTAGCCGTGACGCTCCTGGTTCACAAACTGCCCGCGGATGAAGCTCCAGGTGAATTCTCCGTCGGGGTTGAGGTGATAGCCGCCGGCCTCAGCCTCGTGGCAGAGTTCGCGCACGAGGCGGTCCATGTCCGCGTCGCTCGCTCCATCAGACATTTAAGGGCTCCCTGATCTCGCCCTCCCGGTAGCCACAACCACCTTTGCATCATTGATGACAACCGTCGAGAACGAGAGGCTCGGGCTTCACCGTTCGGCCTCCTGTACGACCTGATCCCGCTCCTCGCCCTTGAGGTCAACGTAGAGGGAAGAGAATTCGACGCCGGGGTCGGTGAGGAGCCTTTTGTCCGGGCGCACCAGCCGCATGTGCTCAAAACACGAGGGCATAACCCTGCCGCGGTTCTCGCCGGGCACGGTGCACAGGTTCCACATGCCACCCACCGACCAGGGCTTCACAGGGACTCCGCCTAACCCTTGCAGCCGGAGTCGAATTCGGATACATTTTTCAACCGGGGGTTAAGAAGAGGATGCAAGGTGGAGGTGAACCATGAACATCATAAAGG
>LFRN01000172.1 GCA_001512375.1 Candidatus Methanoculleus thermohydrogenotrophicum
CCGATCCGCTCCTCGATCTCAGCCGGATTCCGGCGGTCGGCAGTATTGCGCTTCATGATTGGATGGGGGGTTACTCCACGACTTCAGCCTTCTCGATCCTGACCGGGACCCTCGGCTTATCGGCGGAGTCTGTCCTTACTTTCCCGATCCGGTCGACTACGTCCATCCCCTCCACCACCTCGCCGAAGACCGGGTGGGCGCTCGGCATCCGGGGATCGTCCCAGTCGAGGTAGGTGTTATCCACCAGGTTGATGAAGAACTGGCTACCGCCGGTGTTCGGGCGGCCAGTGTTTGCCATGGCGATCGTGCCCCGGCGGTTCGAGTGGCCCTTCACGAACTCGTCGGTGATGGTGTAGCCAGGCCCACCTGTCCCGGTGCCGGTGGGGTCGCCACCCTGGATCATGAATCCGTCGATGACGCGGTGAAAGATCGTGCCGTCGTAAAACCCGGATCTCACAAGTTTCTCGAAGTTCCCCGCGGTCACCGGCATATCGTCGTAGAGACGAACCGTGATATCACCCATGGTCGTGTGGAGCACGACCAGCGTTGCGTTCTTTTCTGCCATATGAGCATCTCCGTAAGGTATTGTCCTCCGTTGCTACTTATCTCTGTGGGATGAAGGTGGCATAAGCAGGAAGACCCCACGTAGGAAGACCCCACGTGCGCAGGGAGATGAGAGCGGCGTCTCTTCTTCGGATCACAAATCCCGCTACATGGCTCCTACACGCACATCGTACTGCCAGAGAGACCAAACGTGAACTACCCCGCACCTGTTGGACGGGGTCTTCCCGCTCATGCCACCGCAAACCCCGCAAGATAAGGTCGAGGGCCTGATGGTCGCAGGGACAGGTGATATCAAAGTCGCTCGCCCGATTCCCTGACGCGAGCCGGCAGCGGCAGGAAGATGTAGCCGTGACGCTCCTGGTTCACAAACTGCCCGCGGATGAAACTCCAGGTGAATTCTCCGTCGGGGTTGAGGTGATAGCCGCCGGCCTCAGCCTCGTGGCAGAGTTCGCGCACGAGGCGGTCCAT
>LFRN01000183.1 GCA_001512375.1 Candidatus Methanoculleus thermohydrogenotrophicum
CGGGTCTGAGGCGCTCCTCTTCCGGTTCCTCCCTTCAGAGGAGACGACGGCGTCGGGTAGGCGCTGACATCGATGCTTGATGCGGGAGATCCCGGATCGACGGTCCCGATCCGGCGGTGGCCACCGGGGGCAGGAGGGCTTCACGTAGGTTGTCCAGGATACCGCAGGTATCATGCTCACAGCAGGGATGCAGGACGCGACATCCCCCCGGGGCCCGCAACGATAAATACCGTCCTGACTCACACTTTTCCTGAGAAGCGATGCCGGTTGTAACCATTCGTATGGCTGAAGAGCGGAGACCCGATCGAACAGAGACTTGCAGGTGCGACCAATGCTGCGAGCGCCGGGAGACCGGACGAATCGTCGCATCCCGGGAGTGAAGAGTATCATGGCACGCGAACTTGGCGAGAAGGACTTCGCAATCCTACGGAAACTGGCCCCTGAATACGCGGGAATCCTCTGCCCGGAGTCGGGGCATGAGTTCCATTCGATCCTCCCGCCGGTCTCAAACCACATCGCAGTGGACGAAGAAGACTTCAGGGAACGGGCCAGCCGCCTCTCGAGGGAAGATTGGCGTTACCTCACCGACCAGATCCTCTCTGGCCGGGAAGAACTGGGGTGCATACCGGAGGAGGATATCGAGACCATCCTCGCCCATGTCCAGGAGGCGGTGTCGGAGGAGTCGGCCGAACAGGTCCGCAGGCTCTATCACCTCTCCGGGTGCGGGTTGCTCTGATTGGTCGCGTATCGGCCGGCGGCCATCTCAGCATAGCGGGCAAACCGTCCCGACCGGATGGGCCGGGTGAGCTACATCACCCCCGCCCGAGCATGACTGAGAGTGGCTCTGCCCGTTCGAAATCCATCTCTCCAGCGTCGTTGAAGCGGCGATCGTCGGCCCCCCTTCCAGAAGAGCCTGACCACTGATCATATCGGCGAAGAGATCCAGCTCGTCGGCAAGGTCTTCTCGCGCGAGGAGGATGCAGATGCGCTCGCATCCTACCTGGACGGCCAGATCGAAGAGATCCGAAAGCGGACGGCAGATGTTCCCGAGGATGAGAAACCGCGCATGATGCAGCCCGACCTCTCGCCGCGCGCCCGACAGGGCGGCGGTGACACGATCGAGTCATATTTCATCG
>LFRN01000035.1:0-36672 GCA_001512375.1 Candidatus Methanoculleus thermohydrogenotrophicum
AACGAGGATGCTAACGAACCACTTCCCGGTCGAAGTCACAGAGACTGTGGCATACTTCATTTCCCCGGTGAAGACTCGATGAAAGACGGTCTTGATCTCACCAATCTTTGGGAGTTTGATCCTATGCCGTTCGAAATCCACCGTGTAATGCTGAGGTATCTGGAATGACTGCACCGGGTGCTTCTTTGACTTAAATTTAGGGAATCCCTTTTTCTCCCTGAAGAACCGGGTGAAAGCGTTGTCGAGGTTCTTGTTTGCACTCTGGAGAGACTGAGAGGTAACTTCCTTGAGCCACGGATGTTCTTCTTTAAAGGCGGGAAGACGGTTGTTCAGGTCGAAACAGGAGAGTTTTCGACCTTCCTGCTCATACGCCCGGATTTTCTGCTCCAGAGAATGGTTGTATACAAACCGACAGGCATGGATGTGTTTCATGAGGAGCGCAACCTGCTCCTCTGAAGGATACATCCGATACTTGTAGGCTTGGAACATACAAAATGTCATTTGGTATACACCAATATATACTCTCCACAATCTCTCTGAAAGCGCGCCGAAGGGGCGCCGCTTTCATCCCCGCACCTGTTGGCCGCGGTCTTCCTCGCTCCGCCCCTTTCACCCCGCAAGATAAATCCCTGCCTGGAAGAGTAATCCCTTCTGGAATCCGCCCGGGCAGTCGGGTCACCCGGCTCGCCCTGGATCATTGACGGTATCACGTTGGGAAGAGCAGGACCGTCCGAGCCACCATCCAAAAACCACATGATGCCGGTGGGGCCCATACCGGATGAAAATTGCGGGGGTCATTTTCATACGAAAAGGAGGGAGCCCTTCAGGCTCACTCCTTCCCGAAGAATGACCGCATGAACGGATACATCTCCATGATCTGCTGACTCGCGATCTCTTCGTAGAGTCGATAGGTGATACTCACTGCCAGTAGCAGCCCTGTCCCACCGACCGCACCGATAACACCGAAGAGGTTCGCGACGACCGAGAGGATCCCGATAAGCGCACCGCCGATGACGGTGATCCGCGGTATATACCGGTCGAGGTACTTCTCGAGCACCTGGACGTTCCGGCGGTAACCGGGGATATGCATCCCGCTCATCTGGATCTGCCGGGCCACGCTTTTCGAGTCGAGGCCCGCAGTGTTAACCCAGAAGAGCGCGAAGAGCGCGCCCCCGACCACCATAACCGATATATCGATGCCCATACGCAGCATGACCTCCCAGGGGGCGTGCCCCAGGTCGGTGAGCCACCACATCCAGTCCTGCGGTTGGTTGATCGGCGCAATGTACCACATGATACCGCTGATCGGTTGCTGGTTCTGGAACTCGCCAAGGATTGTGATCCCGGCGTTTGAGAGGAGCATCCCGATCATCTGGATGTTTGCCTGCAGGACCCGAACAAGGATCATCGGCAGGACACTCGCGTAGATGAGCTTCACCGGGAAGCGTGCCCTGGCTCCCCGAACAGCGGAATGCGCAAGTGGGATCTCGATACGGGTCGACTCCACGTAGACGATCACCAGGAAGATGATGATCGTCGTGATGAGAGCAAGCAGGTCCGTGCCGAAATACTCGAGGAAATTTGCTCCCGACGTCACGACAGCGAACAACCGCGGGAAGAACCCGATCGGGAAGGGATCAGTGCCTGTCTGCCAGTTCAGGAACCCGTTCACCAGACCCTGAGAGACCCCTGCAACGATGAAGAGCCCCACGCCCGAGCCGACACCCCACTTGGTGACGACCTCGTCCATCAGTACGATCAGTAACCCGCCGATGCAGAGCTGGAGGAAGATCAGGAGCGAAACCACGGACGTGTTTCCACCGAACAACTCTGCCGCTATCGATGGATCAGGTAGCATCAGCCCGCTCACGACCATGGGGAGTGCCTCGACGATGATCATCACGAAGATGAGCATCTTCTGCAGGCCCATGTACATGATCTGGCCACGCGCAACGCTGGTATCGATCTGCAGGATTTCAGCACCCTTGAGCAGCTGCAGCACGATCGACGCGGTGACGATCGGCCCGATACCGAGGTGCAGGATCGAACCACTCGCACCGGCAAGCAGGGCCCGCCACAGCCCGAATATATCCTGTGACTGCGGAGAAAGCCCAAAGATATCGATGTTTGTCAACGTGAAGTAGAGGAGCAGGATCGCAATCGTCCACATCAGTTTATTCTTGAAGTGGACGTGCCCCTCTGGACTTTTGACTGCAGGCATCGCTGCAAGAATGGGTTCAAATCTATCCAGCAGATCTCCCATAGTTTCACCAGAAAGAAATTTAGACGGTCTTTGCCTGACCGCCCATCTCCTCGATCTTTGCCCGGGCCCGTTCCGAAAACGCTTGCGCGGAGATACTCAATTTGCGCGTGACTCTTCCACCACCAAGCACCTTGTCGATACCAAGTTCGGTAGCGTCGAGGGTGATAAGGTCCCCGTCCCGGGTGGCAACCCCCTCCTGGAGCAGAACCTCGACCATCTGGTCGATCGCCCCGATATCAAGGGCAGGTACTGGCACAGATGTCTTGTTGACGAACCCGTGCTTACCGCTGGCTACCTCGCCCTTCAGGTAGAAGTGGGAGAAGCGGTGGTCCCGCTGCCCGGCTCTACCGCGTCCACCCCTGTTGCCGGCGCCA
This sequence comes from Candidatus Methanoculleus thermohydrogenotrophicum, assembly GCA_001512375.1. Lineage (GTDB taxonomy): Archaea > Halobacteriota > Methanomicrobia > Methanomicrobiales > Methanoculleaceae > Methanoculleus > Methanoculleus thermohydrogenotrophicum. The sequence goes on from LFRN01000035.1 coordinate 2,638, forward strand.
CGCCGATTTTTGTGTGTACCGCCGCCACAGGTTCGTGAACCTCTGTATTTAGATCTCTTGTTTACGGGCATCAGTTTCACCTCATCTTGTAGAGGAGATCATTGATCTGGGGTCCATGGTAGCCAAGAGCTCCACCCTGCTGGAAGGTTCGTTTGATTGTTTTATAGCCCTTTCGTGGGGGATGCAGTCGGAGCACCGGTTTGATGTCAGCCAGATCGTGGAGACTCGCCTCCCCGCTGCAGAGTGCCGCTGCGAACTCGTCAATGCCGGCATATGAGGTATGCGCACGGACGTAGTCATCAGTCAGCCGCTCGTCCCCGGTCAACCTACCCCGGTTGCGCAGGAGGGTGGCCAGGGTCTCCGGGTCCACCTCACCATACGCTACATAGTCCTTCACTTTGCGGATCATGCCCAGGTACGCCGGGGTATCGGGCACAAGGACACAGTGATTGACGTGGTGCAGACGGAGCATCTTGAGGGTGTCCCTGATCTCGCGGTTGGCCTTGACCACACCGCGTACCTGCACTACTGCGTACATCACTCCTTCCCTCCAACCCGGACGATATTCGTCTGCCGGAGCGCCTCGAACGTCGCCCTGGCATAGTTGATGGTCGTCCGGGTCCGTCCCTTGTTGAGGGCCCAGACATCCTTGATCCCTGCAAGCTGCAGGACCTTCTTTGGGATATCTCCGGTCACAAGGCCGATACCCTGGGGTGCGGGTTTCAACGTCACCCGGACGCTACCTGCCTTACCGGTCACCTCGATCGGGATCGAGTGATCGGTATCACAACCGCACTCCCAGCTCCCGCATCCCCGGTGTACCTTGATGATATTCACTTTCGCGTCATCTATCGCCTTCCGGATAGCGTTGCCGACCTGGGTATCCTTTGCCTGACCAAACCCGACGTAGCCGTTCCGGTTGCCGACCACCACGACGGTGCGGAACTTCACACGGCGACCCGAGTCCGTCATCCGCTGGACCATGTTGATGTCCAGCACCTCGTCTTCCAGGTCGGGCAGAAGGAGATCGACGATCTGGGGTTCTTTGATCGGCTTGCCGCTCGCGAGTACCTCATCGATACTGGTGATCTCGCCTGCGGCAACCATGCGCCCGAGACCGGTGAGCGGAACCCATTCTTCCTGTACGTATGCCATTGTCACACCAGCTCCTTCTTGATGGCCAGAGCCACAGCCTCTACATTTGCTGCCAGGTTCTCTGCCCGCTCAGGGGCATACCCGGCGATATGGGCACCTTTGAGCCGCTCCTCATCAGGGAGAATCGACTCGCCGTAGGGTATATCAAGACCCACGTCCACCGCCCCTTTCAGGGCGGCAAATACACGGGCTCCAGGTTTTGCCCGGGCAAGCCCGATGTCCAGGATGCCTCTGTCATACCCTGCGTTCAGCGCTCTGACCGCAAACAGCATCCCGGTCAGGTAAGCGGCCGGGGTGCTGGAAGTCGATCCCTCATACCCGTACTTCGCAAGTTCGGTCGAGTACGCGGCCACCAGGGTGCGGTCTCCCTCATCTCCAGGGACGACCAGCTGTGTGATGATCTGCCGGTTTGTTCTCCGGACAACCATCCTGGGTATCCCTGATGACAGGAGCGACGTCCGCTTGTAGTAGTCAGTCTTGCCCTCGTGCCTTCTCCGGAAGGGCACAAAGTATCTTGGACCGGTTGCCATCATTTCGTCCTCCCTGTCATCATCATCTCAACATGCGCTGTAAGGTGTGCCACGCTCCGGAACTGGCCTCCGGAGGCCCGCCGGTACATCAGGCGGTAGAGACTCCGGTCGATTCTGCCTTCATCACGCATCACGCGCAAGGCCCGGCGCTGTGCCCGGATCTTCCTCATCCATGTCTTCTTTCCTGGATATCTGGCTCCCGCGGCACCCTTTCTTCGGCCGGGTCCCTTCCGGTGACCGTAGGCACGTTTTTCCATCCGCTCGCGTGTCCTGCCCCGGCTGTTTCCTTTCACAGCACGCGTCCTGATCGCACCTTCCTCGATGAGATCGCGCATATCTTCCCGCGAAATGGCTGTCTCGATATCAGCCAGCCGCTCGGGATCAAACCAGACACGGTTAACCCCGCACTTGAGAACGGCGGCTGCCATTCGTTTCTGGTTGGCGAGATTACTCATCTTCATCCACCTCTTCCTCTTCATCCTCAACAGGCACAGGGGCCACCGCGGTAAGGTCTTTTGCGTTCAATACTTTAAGCCCCAGTTCCATGGCCTGCGCCTGGATTACTCTACGCTTCCTGTTTCCTACTGATCCAGCGATCCGGACAGCCTGGAGGTCGGGGTTCAGCCCGGCAAGGTCTGCCGGTGAGAAGACCCGCACCTCCTCATACCCGCTCGGGTGCAGGCCTCGAACTGCCGCGGGGCTCCCGTATCCCGGCCTGGGAAGCGCGCCCTTTGCGCGGAACTGCCGCCGCTGTTTGCTCTGCAGGCCGCGCGGACGCCGCCAGACATCGGCCAGTCTTACCTTGCGGTGGAGCCCGCGCCTCTTGAAAGCTGGTTTATTGTGCCGGGTGCGGACGCGGATCAATCTTTTTCTTTCATCCATCCTCTTCACGCTCTCTCGGTGATATAGATGCCATCCTGGAACACCCGGGGATCACGCTTTGTGATCCTGGTCGCGCGTTCGATGTTTGCGGCCGTGTTGCCCACCTTCTCCTTATCGATACCGGTGAGAATCACTTCATCGTTCCCGATCTTGACGGTGACGCCTTCGAGGATCCTTGCTACCCGGGGCTGCTTCTCGCCAAGGAAGTTGTTGATCACGAGGCGGTCGCCCTGCAGCTTCAGCTGGATCGGAAAGTGGCTGTAGACCACCTTCATGCGGTACTCATAACCCTCGACGACGCCCCGGATCATGCTCTTTGCATGAGACTCAAGCGTACCGGTCATGGCGAGGAACCGCTTCTTATCAGATGCCGTGGAGATGACGATCTCGTCGTCCTCAAGGGCGACATTGATCTGCGGGAACCACAGATTGCGGGAAAGCGTGCCTTTCGGCCCTTTTACTGTGAAAACGCTGCCTTCGAGCGTGACGTCCACCTCCGGAGGGATCTCGACTCGACGTATTATACCCATAAAGCCTTCCTCTCCTTCAGTAGACATATCCCAGCAGCTGCCCGCCGATACCCTCGTTCCGGGCCTGCTCGTGGGAGAGGACTCCCCTCGAGGTCGAGACTATCAGGATACCAAAGTTCTTTGCGGGGAGGTACTGCGACTCCCAGTATTCCATATCAGCCATCGTCACCGAGAACCGGGGGGTGATGGCGCCACACTTATTGATCGTCCCGGTGAGCTGGACCCGGAACTGGCCGCCACGGCCGTCATCGATGAACTCGAAACCGCCGATAAAGCCGTTTTCCTGCATAACGCGGAGCATCGAGCCTAACACCTTGCTGGCGGGCTCGACAATGACTTCGCTCCGTCCAGCGTCGCCGGCATTCTTGATTGCACTCATCGCATCAGCGATCGGATTCAGTCGTGCCATATCTTTCACCCTCAGTTCATCTTCTTAAAGCCCATCTTGCTCGCGCACTCGCGGAAGCACTGGCGGCAGAAGTAGATGCCGTATTTGCGTACAAGGCCCTGTTTCCGACCGCATATACGGCACTCGTTCGCACCGCGGCCGAACTTCTTCGTGCTCTCTGCCGAAGATTCTCCTGCCATACCTCACACCTCCACCTGGTAGCGCTCGCGCATGAACGCGATGGCTTCTTCTTTATTCACTCTCTGGTCAGCCGGCAGTTTCCTGCGTCCGGCGGCCCGGCGTGCAACCCGCACACCTTTACGCTCAAGCACCACGTTGACGTCCATGCCGTAGATGCCGATCGCAGGGTCATAGGCCATGCCCGGGAAATCGGTGTGCTCCTCGATACCGAAGGAGACGTTCCCGGTCTGGTCAAACTGAGAGACTGCAAGGTGCCGATCGATGATGTCAAGCGCGGTCTCAACGAACTTCTCGGCGTTCTTTCGGCGCAGGGTGACCTTGCACCCGATGGGTGCACCCTTCCTGATACCGAACGCCGGCTGGGTCCGCTTTGCGATGGTGCGGACGGGTTTCTGACCGGTGATCTGCTTCACGAGTTCCTCGGCCTTGACCAGCCGCTCACCGCTCTCGCCGACACCCATATGCACGATGACTTTGTCGATGTAGATCTCCCTCATCGCGCTCATATGGAAGCCTCCAGTTCAGGCGCAACCCCTGAGCGGCCGACCATGAAGATGTACTCCTCGATGGTCTCGAACCGCTCATCGGCTGAGTCGTCCACGAGGACCACACGGTTCGGGACGGAACTTGCGGTCTTGATGATCTCAACGATCCTGCCGACCTTCCCCGAATGCTTTCCGCCGACGATCATGGCCACGTTGCCTTCTGCGAAGGGGAAATGGTCGACAATCCGGAACCGGTCTTCACCGGTCTCCGGGTCTCCAAGGGTCACCACAATCGAGTCTTTCGCCTTGTAGGTGTTGTCGGCAAGGATGTTTGCACCATACGCAAGGTTCAGCTGCACCTTGCCACCCTTGATGATGGTCTTGTTGCGGATCTTGCAGAGTCGGGTCTTTGCAGACTCCTCCGGGATCTCAACCGAGATCAGGTTACCCCGCTTATCCAGCTGAATACGGTAGTGTTTCCCGAGTTTCGGGATCGAGATGATGTCAAAGACGCCAAGACCAATCCTGGGATCCTTGCAGGGTCGTCCATTGACAAGGACATCTCGCTGATGCAGGATCTTTTTGACCTCGCTTGCATTCTGTGCGATGCCAATATGCTCGCGGAGCCAGACTCCGACCGGCAGGGCGCCGGCGTTGTGGGGGCCCGGGGCGGTCTTCATGATAAATTTCTGTGTTTTTTTCGGGATGCGCCAGGACTCCGGCGCTACCAGCCGCTTGAGATGGTTGGACATTATTCCCCGCCTCCGAGTCTCTCCTCACGGAGTTTGTCTTTCAGGTTGAGTTTCGTGATCTGCACGTTCGAAGGGTCCACCGGTCGGGGGACCTCGGTCCCGTCTGCCTTTGTCACCATTACACCGTGCACGATCAGCTGGCACCTCTTCATGTCGACAGCATCGACAACGCCTTCTTCACCGGTATAGTCTCCACGGAGCACTCTCACGGTGTCGCCCTTCACCACCCGGACTCTCCGGGTGTTATACTTCTCGCGGAGCTCATGTGAGAGTGACGCGGTGAGGAACTGACCCCTGGCGTGGTTCGGTGCGTTGAAGCGCGCCTTGCGCTGTTTTCTTGGTTGTTTACTGGTTGTGCGTACCATTCTTCACCTCTACACGATTATCGTCGCCATGGAGGTGATCTTCGGGAACCTCTCTGCGATCTCGCGAGGGACAGGACCCTTGATCTCAGTTCCTTTCGGCTCGCCGCGCTCGTTGATGAGCACCATAGCGTTATCCTCAAATGAGAGCCGGATCCCGTTCGGGCGGCGGATCTCCTTCTTCTGTCGGATAACCACCGCCTTCTCAAGTTTCCTCCGCATGTCGGGAGTGCCCTTCTTGACACTCACGGTTGCCACATCGCCGAGGCCCAGGCTGGGCTGCCGCCGCCTGACACCGTGGTAGCCGTCGACAGAGACGATCTCCACAAGCCGGGCACCGGTGTTATCGGCACAGACAATGCGGGAGCCCGTGGCAAGCGCACGCGGAATGGTAGACTGCATCGCCTTCATTCCTTCACCACCTCGACAACCACGAAGTTCTTTGTCTTCGAGAGTGGCCTGCACTCTGCAATCCTGACCACATCACCGACACCCGCGTTGATACAGGGCGTGCTGTGGGCATGGTATCGGGACCTGCGTTTCTCGTACCGTTTGTACTTCTTGACGTAGTGGAGGAACTCACGCTCCACGACGACAGTACTGTTCATACGATCGCTCACGACTTTGCCGGTAATCACCTGGCCGCGTACCGGCAAAGTGCCGTGAAACGGACAATTTGCATCCTCGCATTCCATTTCCGGAACGGGGACATCTAACCCAATATTTCGTGCCATTATTCATCCTCTCTTATCTGATGCGCATCGTGATCCGCCGTTCCGGCCGGGCCTCGAGGCTCGAGCCGTCCACATCGACGACCGTGCCATCCGGGAGCCGGAAGCGGAATACACTGAACCGCTTTGGTATTCGTTTCTCCCCCCGCTCAGTCCAGATGACCAGGGTGTTTCTGGTTTCATCGATGATGCGACCAGCCACCCCGACGTGGCCGGGATTACTTGCGCGGGCGACCAGAACATCCAGGCCGATCAGCTCGTGTCGCAGGATGTTCCGGGGAGATATCATGTATTCCTCCGTGCTTTCTGCTCGGTCCGGATGCGTGCGATGGTCCTGCGGATCTCGCGGATCCTCCCGGGGTTCTCCGTGGCACCGCCAGCGCTGACTTTCCCCCGCTCCTGGATCAGTTCAAGGTAGAGTTTCTGCTCCTGTTCGAGGAGCTCGACGTCGGAGAGCTGTTTCACTTCGCGTGCGCGAAAGATTGCCATTTATATCTCCTCCAGGTTCTCCTCGTCTGAGAACTCATCGAACTCCTCCTCGAGTTCCTCGTCGCCGATCTCCTCAGGTTCGGGAATCGGCACCGGGGCCTTCTTTGGCTCTGGTTCAAGGACCTCGAAGGTGTCAGGCAACTTCGCACCCGGCGGGACGATCTTGACCTGGACGCCGATGGTTCCGAGTTTCTTGACTGCAATGGCATACCCCTTCTCGACGAGTGTCTCGCTGGGTTCACCTGAGTGCTTCACGTAACCCTCTGTGAACTTCTGGGTCCGCGATCTCGCACCGGTCAGTTTCCCGGCGATGATGACTTCGCAACCGAGCGCACCTGACTCCATCACCCGGCGGATCGTGCTCTGTCCGGCCTTCCTGAAGTACCAGCCGCGCTCAAGCGCGTTTGCGAGCCGTTCCGCCATAATCTGGGCGCTGAAGTTGGGGTTCTGGACCTGCTGGACCTCCACCTGCGGGGACTCGATCTCGAAGAGGGTAGCAAGGTCCTGGGTGAGCTGGCGGACCTGTTTGCCGCCTTTCCCGATCACGATACCAGGTTTCTCTGCAAAGATGGTTACCTGGGTGCCAAGCGGCGTCCTGGTGATATCCATACCGCCATATCCGGCCCGCTTGAGCTCTTTCGTGAGGAACTTGTCAATACGGACGTTGCGCACACCTTCACTGACGAACTTCTTCTCGATTGCCATTACGCCACCTCAGTCACGATGATCTCAATGTTCACGGTCTCCCTGCGTTTTGGGGTGGCGCGCCCCATCGCGCGCGGGAAGAACGCCCGGAGACCACGACCCCTGTTGGCGGAGACATGGTCGATCCTGAGGTTTTCGGTGTCAAGGCCGATATACTCGGCGTTCTTCTCGACGGATTCAAGCAGCCTGATGTAGGCCTTCGCGGCCTTCACCGGGTACCGGCCTGCCGGCCATTTCTCAAGGCCGTGCTTGTGGGCGACGTTTCGCTTGAACCGCTTGAACGGAATGGCCTTCTTCATCTCAACCACATCAGCAAGGTATGCCTTTGCTTCGGTGGTGGTCATGCCCTTGATGAATCGGGCAATCTCGATCGAGTGTTTGGGAGAGACGGGAATCTCGTTCGCTTTTGCGCGAGCGACGTTCTCGCCCTCGATCATTGCTGAATAGCCTGTTCTTGCCATAACCATCACTTCAGCGGTACGTACTTACTCGACCGGGTCGCACCGATACCGGCGCTGCCGTGGGAGACTTTCCTGCGGGTCAGTGCAAATTCTCCAAGATAATGGAAGACCGCCTCGGGGTGGATCTCCACCCTCTGGAACTCCTTTCCGTTGTGGACCTCGATCGTCTTTCCGACCATCTCCGGCATAACGACCATGTCGCGCAGGTGGGTGCGGATGTTCGGGTTTCCTGACCTGATGTCAGAGAGGAGCTTCTCGTGTTCCCGGGAGAGGCCGCGCTCGAACTTCCTGCGTACCCGGGACGGCATGAGCGGCAGGAGTTCGGAGAGAGCCATCTGCTGCAGGTCGTCGATGGAGTACCCGCGGTAGGTAAACTCTTCACGCCGCCGCGGCATTCGCTTCTGTGTCTTCTTTGCCATGCATCACCCCTCCTTACTTCTTCCACTTGCCGGTTCTCCGGGCTGCAATATGCCCTACCTTCCTGCCAGGGGATGTCCCGCGAGATACGGTCTTTGGCCGCCCGCAGTGCTGGTGGCCGCCACCGCCGAACGGATGGTCGATGACATTCATGCAGACGCCCTTGACACGGGGCCACTTCTCGGCAGAGGACTGGATATGGAGATACTTCTTTCCTGCCCGGGCGAACGGTTTCTCACCCCGTCCGCCGCCGGCAACGATACCGACGGTTGCCAAACAGGCACCGCTGAACCACTTGTTCTTGCCGCTTGGCATCCGGACGCCGACCCTGCCGTCATCGGCCTTTCCGATGACAAGGGCCTGAACACCGCCTGAGCGGACAAACTTGCCGCCGTCGTTGGGCCGTGCCTCGATGTTGCAGACGTACGCCCCGACCGGGATCTCCCGGAGCGGCAGGGTGTTTCCGTTCTTCACCTCGGCTCCTGGACCCCAGGTGACCGTATCCCCGACACCGAGTCCTTCGGTGGCGAGCATGTAGACCTTCCGCCCGTCCTCGAGTTTGGCGAGAGCGATCGGCGCATGCCGCGCCGGGTCGTGCTCGATGTCGATGACGCGCCCCGAGACCGGAGCAGCGTTTGTTCCGGCGTGTCGCAGCTCGGCCTTATACCGGTGCGAGGGCGCACGGTAGGTCGGGCCGCCCCGGCCGCGGTTCTGTGATATAATTCGATGTGCCATTGATCACTCACCTCACATGATTCCAAGCCGGCTGAGAATCTCTTCAGCCGCTTTCTCGTCCGCAAACCTGATAATGGCCTTCTTTTCGCCTTTCATGGTCATCATTGTGCGGACTTCACTCACTTCCTGCTCAAAGACCGACTCCAGTTCAAGTTTGATATCCCGCTTGGTAGCGTCTCTATCCACGACAAACTGGAGCTTGTTCTCGCCTTCGAGCATCATCGCTGCTTTTTCAGTAACGAAGGGGTATTTCAGTATCATGAGAACTCCTCCAGTCTCCTGATCGCAGACTCCGTCCAGATCGTCAGGCGTCCAGCCTGCGTGCCCGGGGCCAGCAGTTCAGTATTGAGCTGGTCGACCGTCACAGCGTCGACGCCAGCGAGGTTCCGGGCCGCCCTGAGCGGTTCGTTTCCGGTGACGATGAGAACACTCTTGCGCTGCTTGTAGCGGCGGCCGCGCATGGTGCCGCGCCCTGCCCGGACCTTCCTGCTGGTCTTCGCCCGCTCGACATCGGCATAGACACCAAGAGCTGAGAGCGTTGCAATGACATCACCCGTCCGCGTGATCTCTTCAAACCGGTCCTCGAGAACCAGCGGGAGGTCGCCATCGAAGATGTGCCCGCGTCCCCTGACAAGATCCGGGGAAGTGCTGGCTGCGATTGCTGACCTGAGAGCTTTCTGCTTCTCTTTTCGGTTAATCCTCTTGACGAGGACCTTTGTGACCTTTGGGGGGTGTGCTGTACGCCCGCCGGTCGCCTGCGGCACCCGGGCAGCCCTGCTGCTGTTCTTTATGCGAGGGACCTGGGCGACGCCCCGGCCGCTGCCCCAGGACTCTGCCGAGGTGCGCATGCCGGCGTAAGGGTCGGTCCCATGTGGCTGGAACCGGGTGCTCTGGATCGCGAGGACAGCCCGCTTAATCAGGTCGGGTCTGTACTCTTCATTAAAGATCTCCGGGAGATCGACCTCGTGGGCAATCTCGCCTGTCAGTGTTCGAACCTTTGCCTTCATCGCTGCTCACCCCTGCTTGCTCTCTGTGCTGACGAAACTGATCGTCGGCGTGCGGACGACGTGTTCTCCCTGGCGTATCGCGGGCCGTATCCTGACCAGTCGCTTGTTTGGTCCCGGGACCGATCCCTTGATCAGCACGTAGGGGCCCCGCACAACCCCGTAGTGGAGAAATCCACCTGCGGGTGTTATCTCGTCGCCGTTGGTGCCGATCTTTAAGATGCGCTTGTTGAACTCAGTGCGCTGCTGGTAGCCCATCTGGCCTATCTGGGGAACCTGCCACCTGACATGGTGGGGGTGCCATGGACCGAGGTTGCCGATGTGGCGCTTCTTGCCGCCGCGGGAGTGTTTCCGCTTCCTGACCTGGACGCCCCAGCGCTTGACAGGGCCTTCTGTGCCCTTACCGGTGGTGACGGCGGTCACGTCGATGTACTCGCCGGCCTCAAAGTGCTCGGTAATCTCGATCTCTTTTCCGAGGATCTCGGCGGCGTAGGTGATCTGGTCTTCAAGGCTTCCGCCGGCGATCCGCATCTCCATCAGGTCAGGGACTTTCTTCGGGACGCCGGTGAGGTGACCGGGCTGCGTGTAGGTGATGGCGTAGAGCTCCGTGACCCTGCCTTCGCTGATCGCTTTTTTGATGGCATCGAGAGCGGCAGCGGTATCGTGGTTCTTCGGGATGGTGATGCGGCGGGACAACTCCTCGTCGAGGTCGATTGTCCAGGCCTCGGTCAGTGCGTGCTTTCCGTTGCTGTTCTCGCTGTATGCGCGCACCCCCGCCACTCGCATGGGCGGAACCTCAACCACGGTCACTGGCACCATCACGTCCTTGCCTTCGGTGGGACTGCTTTTGTGGTCGTCGACCATGACGATATGGGTCATCCCCACCTTGTACCCTGCGAATCCCTGTATAGCCGGGGTTCCCGTGTACTCCGGCCATGCGCCATACCCGGGAACGGGGCTCTTCGCCCGTTTCCTCGGGCTATATGCAAGGGATCCCCTGCGTGGCCTGTTATACTTCGGCATGTTTTTAATCAACCCTTCGTGCAACTGTAGTCTGAGATGCACCGACTGCGTAGCGATTCGTACTGCTGCATGGACTGCAGAACGCACCAAATCGCTGCCGGACAGGCCGGCCGCAGGTCGGGCATTACGGCGAACCCGTATCGGGCATGACATCGAACGCCACGCCGTTTTGCCGCGGCGTGAAGGGATACAGTTGGATGGAGGCGGCGGGGAGACGCCCATCTCCTCCTATCTTCCCCGCCACCGGCCCGGTGTGCGCCGGGTACGTCCAGTCGTCGCTAATAGATCCTGATTCTTCAACGTTTCCGGGAAAGCCTGTTCCCGGAACCGGGCGCGCTGCACCGGCGTTGGCCCAACGTCTCGATCAGATCCAGCTCCTGTCATCCCGTTGTGACGAGCACAACTCCTTAATCGACATCGCCCTCCATCTGGAGGGTTCAACCTTCGCGTTGTCTTGGTACCATCTGCGCCGTCCCGCCGTGAGTTCCTGATCCGCATATGCCGCGTTGTCAGGGAGTTACCAGGGATCAGAGGTACCTAAAGCACCTGTTACTCCCTGGATCGCGGCGAGATAGAGCAGAGCGGTCTCTTAACTATTACTTAAAATTTGATATAAACCTTGTTATCAGATTTCTCGACGATCTCGGGGACAAATACCTGCTCGCAGGCGAGCTCTCTGAATGGGACTCCGGGCGGAGATGGGTGAAGGCCTGCAGGGGAACGCCCGTAGGGCCGTCGCTCGCAGGGCTACCGCTGGTGTTTGGGACCATCCCGGCTGAAGGATCTGCGTCTGTGCGCGTCCGGGGGCTGCATCATCCGAAGTACAGGTCACCGTCTTCGTTGATGTAGACCTCCACATCCTCGCGAACCTGTCTCCCCCTGAACCGATCAGGGTTGGCATCCCTGAGCCTGTTGATGAGCGTGATCGTGTCATACTTGACCTTCACTCCCATCTTCTCGGCCTCGGAGTAGATGATCTCGGGGGCCTTGAGCAGGTCAAGACCGCTCTTGAGCGTACAGAGATGTGCAGCGTCAAGTGTGTAGAGGAACTCAAGGGTGTCACGTGCTCGTGCGATATTCTCGAGGGCAGCCTTCTCTATGGTACAGACATTAGCTTTTGATGTCTTGATGATGTCTGCGATCTGTTGCTGCGTCAATCCTTGTTTTCGATACCGCAGTACTTCCTTCTGGCGGTCGGTAAGCAGACCTCGTTTCATCAGGTATATATATGGACACATCGAATTTAAACACTTCTGCTTAACAGATTCTCCCGGCCTCCTTTATAAAGGGTTGCTGTGCAGAAGAGATCTGTCTGATCGTGCGTGCTGCGGCCGTGCTGAAAGGCGTTGACCCGAATGCTAACTTTGAATGTCGCAGCCAGAGTTCGCGTCAACGAAACCTGCTTGCGGTTCGTCTACCCTTAATCCCGGAGAGAGCATGGTGCTACTCGCCGCACTGTGCTCCCGACTGAAGCATGAGGGAGGTGGCGGCCGTTTCAAAACGTTTATATTATAACTCGGCGATATTATCGTGTTCTCAAATTTTGAGAGGTGTTTAAAGTGGTAGTTAAAGTAGGAATTGCGAAACTAGGAAATATCGCCAGTGGCGTGATGGCTGAACTTCTGCTCGATGAGCGCGCTGACCGTGAAGACATGATTACCTTCATGGCGACATCCGGGACGAAACTGCAGCCAGAGGACATCGACCGCGTGGTCAACAATATGAAAGCATGGGTTCCTGATTTTTGTATCGTTGTATCCCCTAACGGTGTTCTTCCCGGACCCACCAAGGCCCGTGAAGACCTTGCAGCGGCCGGGATCCCCTGCATCGTCATCACCGATGACATCACCACCAAGAAGGACCAATTCGCGGCTCTCAAGGAGAGCGATTTTGGCTATATCATCATGAAGGCCGATGCCATGATCGGCGCCCGCCGTGAGTTCCTGGACCCCATCGAGATGGCGGACTACAACGGCAACCTCATCAAGGTCCTCTCCATCACCGGTGCGTTCCGCAAGATGCAGATGGAGCTCGACAAGGTGATCGACCAGGTGAAGGCAGGCAAGAAGGGCAAGGACCTCGTGCTGCCGAAGGTTGTTATGACCGCAGACAAGGCGGTCGAGGGCGAGTTCAGCAACCCCTACGCACTTGCAAAGGCCCGTGCCGCCTACGAGATTGCGCAGCAGGTCGCCGCGGTCAACGTCAAGGGCTGCTTCATGACGAAGGAGTGGGAGAAGTACATCCCGATCGTCGCGAGCGCTCACGAGATGATGCGCCAGGCCATGTACCTCTGCGAGGAGGCCCGCGAACTCGAGAAGAGCATGGATGCGGTCATCAGGAAACCGCACAAGAAGGATGGCGTGATCGTCTCGAAGACGAAGCTCATCAGCAAGCCCGAGTGAGTCGACAACACTTCTCCTTTTTTTTGCATCCGTTTAACCGAATTTTGCCGCAGTGACCGGTGACAGCTGGACGGTTCCCGCATCCAGGGAAGACCCGTGCGTGATGATTCCTGCCTCGCTCCGCCCCACCAGTTCCAGGCTATCCCTGTACCCACCAGGTCGCTCTCCTCCGGTTCGGTCGGGAGCATCGCCTCGTGTGGGTATTATAGGGTTGTCGCTCCAACGGGAGTATGAAGGGCTATGTTCACCATCCGCGAGATCCGGACGAACCGGGGGATCGTTCAGTACCGCCAGGAGTCCCTCACCGGCATCAGGTGCCGAATAAGTCCGGTTCGGGTCGAACGAAAGATCAATGCTCCCCCCGTTATGGCGTACCCCCGTGAAGGCTGCCCGTTCTGCCCTGATATCATAGGTACCGCCACCCCGACCTTCGAGGACGGCAGTCGTCTCCGGTGTGGGGAGAGTGTGACGTTCCCGAACCTCTACCCGTACGCTGAAGACCACGTGGTCACAGTGATCACGCCCGATCATTCGGCCGACCGGTTCGACCGTCGGTCTCTTGCCGATGCCATATCAGGCACGGCAGAGGCGCTTTCCCGGTCCTCGGGCTACGCGAGCATCAACTGGAACCACCTTCCTTCAGCGGGCGCAAGCATCGTCCACCCCCACCTGCAGGGTGTGGCTGACCCTCAACCCACCCGGGTTGCTGACCTCTACATCTCCGGGGGCCGCCGCTACCTCGCCGAGAACGGCCGCCTCTACTGGGACGACCTGGTGGAGCGCGAGCGCTGCTCGGACCGGTTCCTCTTCGAGAACGAGATCTTCTGGTCGGCAAACCCGGTCCCTCTCGGCGAGCGGGAGGTGCGCGGTATCCTGCCGGTATCAACGCTCGCTGATCTCGAGCCCTACATCGAGCCGCTGGTCGACGGGCTCCTCAAGGTCATCGCATTCTACCGGCACCTCGGGACGCATGCCTTTAACGTCTCGATCTTTTTTGACGCTCCGGGAACAGCGGGGCAGGGCCACCGGGTCTTCTGCTCCCTGATCTCAAGGCTAAACCCGAACAGCCTCTCGATGTGCGACTCGGCGTTCATGGAGCGGCTGCACCAGGAACCGGTCATCCTGACACTCCCTGAAGATCTGGGCCCCCTCTTCCGGGAATTCTGTTGAGGAATGTCCACGGGACATTTCTCCTGCCTGTGGTGAGCCACAATCCCGGGGTCACCCTCTCAGTTCTCGTCGATACCGAGAGCGGCTTATCGGAGCGAAAAGTTCCTGGAAAAAATAGTGAGCAGTTTTTTCTGCCTTACACGATGTACTTGCCGAGCAGACGGATGGAGTTGACCATATCGGGGCCAAGGGGCGAGCCGAAGATGATCTGGGTAACTCCAGCCTTCTCGAGGTCTTCACACTTCTGCTTGACCGTGTCGGGGGTTCCGGCAATGGTGAAGGCGTCGATCTCCGCGTCGCCGACAAGGCTGCCGGCGGTCTTGAAGTCGAAGCGTGCAAGGGCGTCCTTGATCTTGGCGACGTTGTCCAGGTCAAGTCCGTGGCGCTTGAGAACCGGGGGCGGAGAACCTGCGGCGATGAACGCAGCCACAATCTTTGCGGCGTTCCGGGCCTTCTTCTCATCCTTGTCGATGGACATGGCAGTGTAGGCACCGACGTCGAACTTCTTCTTGCCGACCTTCTCCATCGCCTTCTTGATGGTCGGGATGGCGATCTCGAAGTCCTTGGGGTTGGACGCGTTGATCAGGGCACCATCACCGATCTCGCCAGCGAGCTCGAGCATCTTGGGTCCCTGGGCACCGATGTAGATCGGGATCCCCTTCTTGCCGGGCAGGGTGACACCGGTCAGCTTGGCTCCGTCGTAATCGAAGAACTCCATCTCACCGGTCTTCTTGATTTCCTCACCGGCAAGAAGCCTCCTGATCTGGATGACACCTTCCCGCAGGCGGGAGACAGGCTTGACGGGTTCGATCGCGATCTTCGGGAGCGTCGAGAGGTCGCCGGGCCCAATACCAAGGACGGCACGGCCGTCGGAGATCTCGTTCAAAGTGGCTATGAAGGACGCGATGGACGCTGGAGTGTCGGTGAATGTGTTCATAATACCCGGTCCCATCTTGATCGTGTCGGTGTTCGCCGCGATCATGGCGAGGGTCGGGTATGCGTGACGATTGTTGTAGTGGTTAGTGATCCAGGCAAAGTCGATATCCTTCGACTCTGCGAGCCTAGTGTAGGTTACTACCTGCTTGACGTTGATTGATCCAGGCACAAATTCAATTCCATATGTGGTCAAGGCTTAACACACCTCACTTGAGTAGTTACGTGCCGGGAGATATATATATTATCATTTTATGCTCACCAAGCGACATGTACCGCACATGTACCGCAAAACGGAGCGATGTAATGTATTATCCAGGGCTTCAGGCGTATCTTGTCAGTTACCTGGCAGAGGGTCTTTTTGTGCGAGAATCAAATCGGAAGTTTGAAGTATCGTTTTTCGATTACTACCGTAATCCCCCGCCGGGACGGTCTACAGAAATATATATGTCTACCGGCCCACATAATCTTCATCGGTTTCAGGTGATATGTACGCTTTTTTTCGCGGCAAAAGGTCACACGAGGGTGTCAGGCAGAGGGTAGAGATCTATGCGGGTGCTGGCTATCGGATTGGGTGGCGCCGGGTCACGGGTTGTGGATATTCTCTACGACCATGATCGGCGAAGCAAAGTCTGCTGCATGAGTGCGGTAGCGATCGATATCGATCCAAACTCCCTTGTGCAGCTCCGTCACCTGCCGGAACCGGCCAGGATATTCTTCCCTCCTGTCGACGCCATAGATCCCGGCGACATCATGAACATCGTCGATATCGAGGAAGTGATGACCCGGATCCAGCGCCTGGATACGATGGAGATCGACGCCATCCTGTTCTGCTGCGGACTTGGGGGGAACGTCGTCGATATCGTGCCGTCCATCGTTGAGGAGCTCCGGAAGTCCTACCTTGAGCCGATCTTTGCACTTGCCATCCTGCCGTGTCTGGATGAAGGGAAGCGGGTCTCGGCCAAGGCCGCCGATGACCTCGATATGCTCCAGGAGTTCATGGATGCCATCATCCTCTTTGATAACGAGACCTGGTCGCAGAAGATCAAGGCCGCCGCTGAAGAGGGGGGGGATACTGGCATCATGGCCCAGATACGCCGGAGTCCGATCAGCCTGGACCCGAGAACCCACTACAACGTGCTCAACGAGCGGATCGCTCGCCAGATCGGTCTTCTTCTCCGCGCCGGAGAGTTCAGCGAGCATGGGGTCGAGGTTGCCGAGGTCGTCCTGGATGCCGGCGAGGTCCTCAATACCCTGAAGGGAATGGGTTTTGTCGCGGTCGGCTACGCGGCCGAACGCCTGCCTGGTGGGTGGCTGGATTTTCTTTACCGGCGGCGGTCGATGAAGTACTTCATCGAGGGGTCGCACGAGAAGGCTGCGCGGATCGTCTCGCTTGCCAAGAAGGCGGTCTATGAAGAGGTGTCGATCCCCTGTGATCTCACAAGCGCCGATAAGGCGCTGGTGCTGATCGCCGGGCCTTCGGCTGAGCTCTCGATGAAGGGTTTTCAGACCGTCAGGAAGTGGATCGACCGGAGTATCGCGGGGCTTGAGATGCGGTCCGGCGACTACCCGGTGAGGAACACCTCGTTTGTCGGGATCATCGTCGTACTCTCGGGGCTCTCAAACGTCCCCCGCGTCGAGGAGATCCGGGAGATCCGGACTGATTACCAGCTTGAGCGTGAAGAAGAACGGCTGAGGGCGGAAGAGGCGGAACAGATGCGCGAGGAGGAGGCAATCTGGATACCGGAGGAGGATGACGATATCCCCTACTTCGCCTCGCCGCTTGAGGCTGCGTTTCTGGAGGAAAGTGATATGGCAGAACCATCGACAGCAGGGAAGGATGAGATGATCGAGCTGCCTGGCAGCGGCCAGGGCAACCGGAAGAACAGGGACGAGACCATTGATATGCTCCCGAGGCCTGAGAAGAAAGAGGACGACGGTGCCATCGTTCTCCCCCCAAGGCAGGACGGGCGGGAGGTCGACCTCGCCGGATCTGCCTCGGTCACCTCTTCTGTGCCAGCGCCGAAGAATTCTACCTTTGACCCGAAAGGGATCAGTATCGAGAAGACCGCCCCGAAGGATGATACGATAGTCTATTCTGCGTCTGTAAAGCCGGTACAGCACCCGAAAGATGCGATATTTACCGGCAAGCGGGTCTCGCTCGGCCCCGCGATGCAGCGGCCGGTCGACAGGGCTCTTGATGAACCTGGCCTTCGCATGAGAGAGGTCTTCCCTGAGCCAAAGGACGACCTTCTGGGGCGTGGGCCTGACCGCAGGAGTCCTCAGCCGAAGGAGGTTGACCCCTCGCGCGGCAAGCTCCGGGTGATCGATGTCGCCGGGCGGCAGCCGGAGGAAAGGAAGGGAGAAGGAGACGGCTCTGATGACAGGGGGGGCGGGATCACCTGGATCCTGTAGCGTCCGTTATCGTCTCAAACGGTATGCATCCGGCGCCGATCTCGCTCCTGATGACGTAACCTTTCTCGATGGCGTTTCCCACCATGTTCATACCGGTGAACGCAACGACTGGAAGGCGGTAGGGGTGTTCCGGGATGTTGAAATTCCCGATGCTGCCCCTGGCAGGGAAGACGAACCCGCATTCTGCCATCAACCTGATGGCCTCCTCTACCCGCTCTTCTGCGGCTGCCGGGACCTCGCGGACGTTTGCAAGCGCGACGCCGGACCGGGTTGTCACGAGCTGGTTGATGGATGTGAGTCCGGCTGATATGAAGAGATGGAGCGGGTCGACCGATGTTCCCCGGTAGCCGATGAGGTCGAGGAACCGGGCGGAGTCACCGTCGATGGCGATCCTCCCGGCGTACTCGAGCCTTGCCGGGATGCCCATCTTCTGGAGGACGCCGTCCAGCGTGACGCTGCAGGCGGTCATGATCCCGGTATGCCCTTCTGGCACGCGGGGGTCTGAGTCGATGATATGATAGGTGTTCAGGAACCCGTAACCTGCTGCTGCCACTTCGTCGAAGGCAGCAGTGACGCCGTCGAGGTCCTCCTCCCGTACGAAGGAGAGGTTGTAAGCGACGCTTCCCGTGCCGGCCACGGGGTCGAAGGTACTCTGGAACGCAAGTTGTTCGAGCTTGGATATGATGAAGCCGATCCGCTCATCGACGAGCGCTCGCTCGCTCTCGGCGGTGCCCGCTTCGGTGAGGATACGTCCCCGGTTCCCGACCTTCTCCGTAAATCCCATCTCGTCAAGGTACTGGAGGTAGTACTGGACCGCACGGTCACTCAGGACGAAACCGCGCTCGGCCATCTTCTCGCTCAGTCGTTTTGCGCCCAGAGGCTCGTGCGACTCCGCGAGGATCCGGAGGATCTCGAGGTGTTTTCGTTCCGAACGGATCTCGGGGCTCATCGCGTCTCCACCGCACCCCTGCTGTCCTGATATCTGCCCTGGTAGAGCCGGTCGCCGTTCCTGACTTCATGCAGGATCATCTGCACGATCCGGTCTCCTTCAACGAGATCTACGGGTTCTGGACCCATGTTGGTCAGGCAGAGGGTCAGCTGGCCGCGGAACCCGGGGTCCACGAACCCGGCGCCGAGGAGGACTCCGCGGCGTCCGAACGAGGAGCGGCACCGGAGGGTTGCCGCGAGGTCGGCGGGGAGTTCCACCCACTCGATCGAGGGGACGAGGGTGCAGGCGCCGCGCTGGAGCGTGGTCGCTTCGGCCACCCGGAGGTCGTAGGATGCGGGCTGCTGGGATGCGCTGTGGTATGGCTCGATGACGAGATCGCCGATCTCACGCCTGCGGGTGATTTCGCTGGATGATAGGATCATTGTATACAGTACCGGCACAAAAACGCTTAATATCTTACGGCAGAAACCCATGAGGGGACCCATGGGGTAGAGGAGATCCTTTTGGGCTTCGAACCCAAGGACGCGGGTTCAATTCCCGCTGGGTCCGTCAGTTCTTCTGGTGTGATGTGGCGGTGAGGCGGCCAGATACACTCAGGTCTGTTTCACCATCAGGAAAACATCACCTTAATTTGTGGGGTTCTGGGTGGGCGCGAGCCGCCTCGCCAATTGTCGCGTGAGTTTCGAGTGCACCGCTACAGCCTGCGCCGGCCGCGAGGTCTGCCCCGGCCCGCCCCCATTCGGCGGCGTCTCACCACAAGAACGACACCGAGGAGGACGGCGGCAAGAACCCCGATGCCGATCGGCATCCAGACGTTGAAGGTTCGCTCCATCACGAGCGGGATCGTGAACTCGGTCGTGCCGAGCGGGATCTCCACA
Source organism: Candidatus Methanoculleus thermohydrogenotrophicum (assembly GCA_001512375.1). Classification (GTDB taxonomy): domain Archaea; phylum Halobacteriota; class Methanomicrobia; order Methanomicrobiales; family Methanoculleaceae; genus Methanoculleus; species Methanoculleus thermohydrogenotrophicum. The sequence goes on from LFRN01000035.1 coordinate 22,235, forward strand.
TCGACCGATACGTTCTCATAGCCCTCACGGGCGGCGGCGATGACGTACACCTTATTCGTGGTGAGCGCCGTCTGGATGCAGCCGAGACCGTCGGTCACCCCGACAACCTTGCCGTCGACCAGGATGGCCGCGTCGGCAACCGGTTTCTGGTCGGGATCCTCTGCGCGGATGGTCACGCTCGCCCGGTCGTAGTCAAGCTCGGCGACGATATCCTCCCCATTCCCTGAGACTTGGCAGACCTTGCTCCATTCTTCGTACCCCGGTGCCTTTACCGTGATCTCGTAGGTCCCTGCATGAACATCGGAGAGCATGATCCGGCCGTACTGGTTGGTCTTGCCCTGGAGCGTCCCGTTGAGGTAGACCTCAGCCCCTGCTATCGGTTTTATCAACTCATTGAACGCTGTTATCGAGATCGGGTATGCCGATTTCGAGAGATGTACCAGGAAGAGGACGTTATCCTCCTCAAGGTAGCGATCCTCCTGGTACGGCTGGTAGTCGGGCGCCGTGACCTTGAGGGAGTAGCGCTTCTCGCGCCGCAGGTGGAGCGGGAGGTTGCCGTTGGAATCGGTTGCTCCCGCGCGCGCGCCATCGATGAAGACCTCTGCCCCCTCGACCGGTTCAGAGGTCTCAGCATCCCTGACCTGGACCCCCAGGAGGTCTTTCCTGAAGAGCCAGTACTGGACGATCCTCTCGGTGTTCTCCATCTGCACCGTCTTTGAGACGTCGTAGTAGTCCGATGCGCGGATATCGACGTCGTAGAGCGTCGCCGACCGCACTGAGAAGATCGCGCTCCCGTCGCTCCGGGTAGTCTCCGAGCGGGAGAGCCCGTCACCCTCGACGCGCACCAGGGCACCGGTGACCGGCTGCAGGGTCGTCGCATCGTAGACCTCGACTGTGAGCGTCTCGTCATTCCTGGTCATCTCAACCAGGATCCGGGTCCTGTCAGCATCAACCCAGTCCGTCCAGTCCTGGTAGCCCCTCCGCGCAACCTTCAGGCGCAGATCTCTCTTCCCGGAATGGTCGTACGAGTAAGTGCCGTCCGACGCAGTGGTGCCCACGTACTCGCCGTCAACGTATATGGAGGCGTCAGCAAGGGAGTCGCCGTTCTTCTCGTCGGTTACACTGATGCGCAGGGTGACCGCCTGCACCGTCCCACATATAAGAACGCACGCTATGAGGAGACCTATGATGAGGCGATGTTTAATCATATTAGTCTGTTTCGTTGCCTAAAATTTGAGTGCATCGGTTTACGCCCAGCGCTCAGGTGGGATACGTTCGAGGATCATCCCTTCCACGACCACCGGCATCAGCACCCTGCCGGTCTCTATCGCGCGCTCAAGCCGCCATTCCCGATCTGCGTAGATGGTGAAGATGGGATCGCCTTTCTTTACCCGGGCCCCCTTCTTTGCGTGGATATGTATCCCCGCGCCATGGTCATAAGGAGAGCCCGCAAGCCGGGCGAGGGTCACGAGCGCGCTGTTGTTGAGTTCGATGACATAGCCGTCATGCGGGGCCCGGACTTCGAACTGGTACTCACCCGGTTTGATATCCTCGGCCTTCACCGTCGGGTCGCCGCCCTGGATCTCGATGATCTGCCGCATCTTCTCAAGCGCCTTCCCGCTTCTGAGGATCTCGGCTGCCACATCAAACCCCTGACCGTATGCGGCCTTCCCTGCCATTTCAAGTGCAATCCCGGCCATTGAGAGACTCTTCTGGATCAGGGAGTTTGGCACGGTCGCCCCTTCGAGGACGGCGAGCGCTTCGCGCACCTCGAGGTTCGGGCCGATGGTGTGGCCGACGGGCGACTCCCCGTAACTGAGCGCGCACTCGACCCGTATCCCGAGTCTCTCACCGAGTTCGATGAACTCGCGGGCGAGTTTTCGGCCTTCCTGTTCGGTCTCGATCTTGGTGTTCCGGCCGACCGGTATATCAATGACCACGAGATCGGCGCCGACGGCGAACTTCTTGGCCATGACGCTTGCGATCATCTGTCCCCGGGCATCGATCCGGAACGGGTACTCGTGGGTGATGATCTTGTCATCGGCCGGGGCGATGTTTGTGGCCCCGCCCCAGACGATGACGCCTCCGACCTTCTCGGTCATCTTCTGGATCTCGACAGCCGAGAACGAGACGGGCGCGAGGACCTCCATGAGGTCTGCGGTCCCGCCAGCACCGGTGATGGCACGGGAGCTGGTCTTCGGAATCCGGAGGCCGCTCGCGGCAATGATCGGTACTATCAGGAGGGTGATCTTGTTCCCGGGCACGCCTCCGATGGAGTGTTTATCGACGATCGGGCGCCTGGTGAACCGGAGCCGCTCTCCGGTCTCGACCATGGCCCTCGTCAGGTACTCCACCTCGTCCATGTCAAGGCCGTTGATGTAGGACGCGGTGACGTAGGCGGTTATCTCACCAGGCGAGAGGGTGTCGTCGACGATGTCCTTGATGATCTCCAGGGTCTCGTCCTTGGTAAACCGGCCGCCGTCCATCTTTTTCCTGATGTACGCGAGGGAGCGCGGCAGTTCGGCGCCCCGCACCTCAACGGGCGTTCCCTCGCTGGCTTCGAGCACGCTGATCAGCGGCCGGTAGATGCCGATGACCCCCGGCTCAATAAGCGATCTGGTGGTGTCAACACGCGCCCGGGCGGTCTTCCCGGTCGCTTTGTCGACGATCTGGATCCTGTCACCGTCGCGGACCCGGATGTTCTGTGCGTCGGTGCTGTGGAGGAGGACCCCCCGATTCGCGATGTCGAGCAGTTTCACTGTCAGTTCCATGCATGTAACCCCATCTTTGTTGAAATTGAGGTTTTGTACTACTTAAGCACGGCTGATCGGGTGGGACGGTTTGGAATCACCATCGCAAACCCGCTGTTGCGCGGATAGGGGGAGGGAGGCCAAACTGTATACCTGCGCTCTCGCCCCTGTATCGTCCTTTATCGGTCAGGTCAGGGACAGCGCTTCATCAAATCGAGAATCAATGCACCGACTCCGCACCCCGGGTTGGTTCACGCGACCGGCGGTCCGCCTCATGCGCCCGGACTCGACGTTATTGCTCCTCTATATCGGGAAAGACAGATATCGATTGATCGACCATATTATGAAGACCCATTCCGGGATCTCCGGTCCCCTACGGGTGATGGTCTTTTTGTCAACTACCCCGCCCTGAAGGGTGGGGCTTGCGAACGGCTAAGCGAGACTAAACAGTAAGACCAGGAGGTGATCAATTGCAGTAGCGTTACGGGCTACAAGAACGGATGGGTGCTTCCCTGGCCTGTCCCTCTTCCGGGCACGCCAAAACCCGATGCGCTCTCAGGAGGAGCGCTAAGCCCGTCCCGCGGCTCCGAAGGGAAATGTAACCCCGGTTCGACCGGGAGAAGGTAATACCTGCCATGCGTGTACCCGTATTAGACACCAATCAAACACCGTTGATGCCAACGACCCCGGCACGTGCCCGTCTTCTCCTCAAGCAGGGGGAGGCAAAACCGTACGGGAACAAACCTGGCATCTTCTGCATCATCCTGACCTATGCAGTTGACCCCGACAACCAACCACTGGTCGTCGAGATCGACCCTGGCAGTTCCTTTGAGGGCTGGTCGGTGGTCGGGACCACCCTGAAAGGGCGCGTCTCGCTTCACAACCGCATCACCGGAGGACGGGTGACCCAGACCGCAAAGGTGGAGGATTGTACCATCCTGACCAGAATCGCATGGAGAACAGAGTGGTATGCCGGGATGAGCAGACGGCATTCCTCCCCGGCCTGAAAAAGATGATACAACACCTGCCTGCTCCATTCCCGGACTCGGAAGAGGCTATGTTTTTCGACATGCATGTCCACTCCGACTACTCCATCGACTCGGTGGTGAGCGTGGGCGCCATCGTCCGGGCCTGGGAGAAGACAGGCATCCTCCCGCTGGTCTGCGACCACAACAGCATCGAGGGCTCCAGGGAGGTGTACGCCCGGATCCGAAAGCAGGACCCTGATATCCCGGAGATCCTCGCCGAAGAGATTCTCACCCGGGATGGTGAGATCATCGGCGTGTTTCTCACCGAAGAGATCCCTCCCGGCCTCTCTGCCGAAGAGACCCTTGATGCCATAGACGACCAGGGTGCCCTCTCCATCGTCCCGCACCCCTTCTGCACCTATCGGTCGTCCACGATAGATCGGGAGGTCCTGGAGGATATCATCGACCGGATCGATATTGTCGAGGGCTACAACGCCCGGAATCGCTCCCCGGAAGCGGACATCGAAGCCCGGGCGTTCGCCCGCGAGCATAAAAAACCGATCTCTGCCGGCTCAGATGCCCATACCTGCATCGAACTTGGCGGAGTGTTTGTCGCCATCGCCCCATTCGAGGAGCCGGATGATCTTCTCGCGAACCTGAAGGACGCTCTCGTGTGGTGCCGCCCGACCAGGGCCTCTCGAAGGGTGAACCGTCAGCGGTGATGGACCACTCGCTTCCTCTGCGCGATGCGGTAGCCCGAGATAACTGCTATCGAGTCTTCAAACTCCCTGTCAAGCGCCGGATCCCCGGTATCCACGTAGAGTGCCGGGGTCGCGGCGAGTTTCGCGGGCGTCCCCACCACAATGATCCTTCCGACACCCCCGGCTCGCCTGACCACCGCCGGGCTGATCTGCTGGTTCCCCCGGCCGAGGATGAACCCCTGCGCCCCGATGGGGCTTGCGATGATCCGGGCGGCCGCCGCACCCTCGAGGTGGGAGAGGATCGTCCTCTCATCCACGCCCCTCGCGACTATTCTTCTGTTCATGACCAGATCGACCCCGAGGAGTGTCCCCTCAAGCCCGAGATGCGCAAGGATCGCCTCTGTGGTGCTCCCGGCACCAACGATATACAGGGTCTCCGGGACCATCACCTCGGTGATGAACCGGGCGATCGCCTCCTTTGCCCTCTCGTCGTCGGCCTCCTCGAAGACCGCCTTCGCCCCCTGGATTCTCTCCGGGAGGTAAGGAACCCGGGCCGCCCCATAGAATCTGACCGCAAGCCTCCCCTCCCGGTAGGCCTCCTCATCGACGTCGAGCACGTCGGCGTCGAGGAGCCGGGCTGCATCGAGCCCGATGACGACCGCGGCCGCCGCGGCAGGATTGACCGCAAAGACCGCCGAGTACATCTTCACCCCGGCCGGAACCCCGAGGACCGGCACCGACCGGCCCACCGCGTCGAGGACGTCCCGGGCCGTCCCGTCGCCCCCGCAGAAGAGGATCAGGTCGACCCCGGAGGCGACGAACGCCCGGCAGGCTTCCCGGGTATCCGCGGCCGTCGTCGGCTCTCCAGGCGTGAAGACGACCTCATACCCGGCGATCCCCGCCGCATCGAGGATATCGGCACCCATCGCCCCGGCGGGGGTGAGGAACCTGATATCCTCCCCCGGTAGAAGCCTGAGTGTCTCGGCTGCCCGGGCAGGAGCGCGGGGGATTGCCCCCCGTCGAATCGCCTCCGCAGCCTTGCCATCAGTACCCGAGAGTCCCACCGCACCGCCCATCCCGGCGATGGGGTTCGCCAGGAAGCCGATGGTCTTCATGGCCGTCCCACCATAGCAGCCACATAATCACCGACTGCCTGCAGCATCTTCGTTCCACCGTCGGGATGCTCCCCGATGATCCGGGTAATGGCGCTCCCGACAACGACCGCATCCGCACCGGCGGCTGCTATCGCCTGAACATGCCCGGGCCGGGAGACCCCGAACCCGACGGCAAGCGGGAGGCGCGTCTCCTGCCTGACGGTCCTGATCAGGTCAGCAAGGTACGCCGGGAGGTCGTCTCGCACACCGGTCACCCCCTCGACCGCGACCAGGTAGACGAACCCCGACGCACCGGCGAGGACCCGCCGGCGGCGGGCCGCCGATGTCGTCGGGGCGATGAGCCTGATGAGGTCAAGACCGTGCCGGGCCGCGGCGGCCGCGAGGTCCCCCGACTCTTCGGGCGGGAGGTCGACGACCAGGAGGGCGTCAGCCCCCGCTCCCGCGGCCCGTGCCGCGAACCGCTCCCACCCCTGCCGGAAGACGATGTTTGCATACGTAAAGAGGACGACCGGCACCGGGGCATAACCCCGGATCGCCTGCACCAGGTCGAAGGCCGCATCCGGAGTCATCCCGGCGGCGAGCGCCCGCTCGTGGGCCTGCTGGATGATCGGGCCGTCAGCCATCGGGTCAGAGAAGGGGATGGCGACCTCCAGGATCCCGGCCCCGGCATCGATCATCGTCTTTGCAACAGCAAGCGACATCGCCGGGTCAGGGTCGCCGGCGACCAGGAACCCGACGAATACCGGACCATCCCGATCCGCGAATGCGGCGGCAAGCCTGCTCATCAGGCCACCCCGTCCATCCGCGCCACGTCAGGGACATCCTTGTCGCCCCGGCCAGAGAGGTTGATCACAAGGATCCCGTCAGGGCCGAGGTCGGCTGCGGCCCGGCAGGCGTAGGCAACCGCATGGGCAGACTCGAGAGCAGGGATGATCCCCTCCCGGCGGGAGAGGTAGCGGAACGCGTCCAGCGCCTCCCGGTCGGTGACAGCTTCATACCTGACCGCTCCGCTCTCCTTCCAGGAAGCGTGTTCAGGGCCGACGCCCGGATAATCGAGGCCGGCCGCGACTGAGTGGGTCTCCCGCACCTGCCCATCGCCGTCCTGGAGGAGGTAGGAGAACGCGCCCTGGAATATCCCGGGCGAACCCCCGCAGATCGACGCACCGTGCCGGGGGGTGCCGAGGCCGGCGCCCGCCGCCTCGACCCCGACGAGGGCGGGGCCGGCGCCGATGAATGGCGCAAACATACCGGCGGCGTTTGACCCCCCGCCGACACAGGCAACGATCATGTCAGGAAGCCTGCCCTCCCGCTCAAGGACCTGCTGCCTCGTCTCCTCCCCGATAACCGACTGAAAGTCCCTGACGATCGAGGGGAAGGGATGTGGCCCCACACACGAGCCGATCAGGTAGTGGGTACCCCGAACGTTCGTCACCCAGTCCCGCATCGCCTCGTTCACCGCGTCCTTCAGGGTCCTGGTCCCCGAAGCGACCGGATGGACCGTGGCGCCGAGGAGGCGCATCCGGTAGACGTTCAACCGCTGTCGCTCAGTATCGACCTCGCCCATGTAGACCTCAACCGGGAGGCCGAGAACTGCGCCTGCCATCGCCGTCGCAACACCGTGCTGCCCGGCCCCGGTCTCGGCGATGAGGCGGCGTTTGCCCATGAACTCAGCGAGCAGCCCCTGGCCGAGGGTGTTGTTTATTTTGTGCGCCCCGCCGTGGAGCAGGTCCTCCCGCTTCAGATAGACCCGGCACCCAAGGTCATGGGAGAGGTTTGCACAGTAGGTGAGCGGGGTCTCCCTCCCCGCGTACTCGGTCAGGTAGAAGGAGAGCCGCCGTAAGAAGGTTGGGTCCTGCCGGGCCCGGCGGTAGGCCTCCTCGAGTTCAACGAGCGTTTCCATCAGCGTCTCGGGGACGTACTGTCCCCCGAACGCTCCAAATCGTCTCTGTATCATACTTCACTCTTCCTGCATGCCAGAAGAAACGCCCTGACCCGTCCAGGGTCCTTCACGCCGGGGTAGAGCTCCACTCCCGAGGCGACGTCCACCGCTGCGGGGTGGAAGGTATCTATCGCCTCCCCGACGTTTTCGGGCGTAAGCCCGCCGGCGAGGATCACCGGCACCGATGAACGCTCGATGACGTGCCGGGTATATTCTTTGTCAAACTCGAGCCCGGTCCCCTGACTCCCATCGACCACTACGGCGTCGCAGTCGTCCGGGACCGGGTCGCCGGGGGAGACCGACCTGATGACCCTGACCCTGGATGCGGGCGGAACCTCGCAGGCTGCCGGTACCTGGATCGCACCCGGGCGCAACCTGAGGATCGCATCGATCTCGGCGTCCGCTGTGGTTGCCGTCACCGCGACCGTGATGACCAGGGGATCGACGGCGGCAAAGATCGCCGCAGCCCGCTCCGGTGTGACCGATCGCGGGGAAGGGGTCGCAAGCACGACACCGATCGCGTCAGCCCCGCAATCAGCGACCATAATGGCGTCAGCGACCGTGGTGACGCCGCAGACCTTCACGCGAATACGAATCCCTCCAATCTCCGTTTTGGGTCCCGGGCGTTCATGATCGCCGAACCGACGAGGAAGGCATCACAGCAGTCACAGAGGCTCCGGACATCATAGGGCCAGAGGATCCCGCTCTCAGAGACGACGAGCCTCCCCTCGTCCCTGACAAGGTCGGCAAGCCGTCGCGTGGTGGAGAGGTCGACCCGGAACGTCCCGAGATCGCGGTTGTTGATCCCGATCAGGTCTGCTTCCGTGGCGAGCGCCGCCTCAACCTCGTCGCGGTTGCGGACCTCCACCAGCGCATCAAGCCCGACCTCGTGAGCGGCGTCCACGAACCGGGAGAGGTCATCACCGAGGATCCGGGCGATCAGGAGGACCGCATCGGCCCCCATCGCCCTGGTCTCGCTGACCTGCCGCTCATCGATAATGAAATCCTTCCGAAGCACCGGGATGGAGACCGCAGCGCGGGCACGGACGAGGTTCTCGGCACTCCCCCCGAAGAACGAGGGTTCGGTCAGGACCGAGACCGCAACCGCTCCAGCGGCGGCGAACCCGGCAGCCAGCGCCTCCGGCGGTAAGGTGCATGCCGCCCGCCCTCCTGAGGGCGAGGCGTACTTCACCTCCGCGATGATTGCGATACGGTCGGTGCAGGAGCAAATCGCGGCCGTGAGACTCCGGGCCGGGGTGGGGCAGTGGTCCGGGAGGGGGGCGGCCGGGATCGCCGCCACCCGCTCCCTCGTGCTCCGGAGGATTTCCTCGATGATCACGGCGCACCCCCGGTCACCTCGATCAACCTATGGAGCCGGTCGAGCGCCGCCCCCGAGTCGATCGACTCAGCCGCATGGACCATCCCTCCCGGAAGATCAGTGGCCTTCCCGCCGAGGTAGATCGCCGCCCCGGCGTTGAGGAGGACGATATCCCGTGCCGGGCCGTCTTTGCCATCGAGGACCGAGAGGAGGATCCGGGCGTTTTCCTCAGGCCCGCCGCCCTGGAGGACGGTGACGGGCGACCGCGGGATCCCAAATTCGGTGCAATCGAGGGTGTAGGTCCAGACCTCACCGTCCCGGAGTTCCGCGACCACCGTCGGCCCGGTCGTTGTGATCTCATCGAGACCCGCGCCATGGACCACCATCGCCCGCCGAACCCCGAGGTCCCTGAGCACCCGGGCGACCGGGGCGGTCAGGCGGGAGTCGTAGACCCCGAGGAGATGCGCCCCGACGCGGCCCGGGTTCGTGAGGGGGCCGAGGAGGTTGAAGACCGTCCTGATCCCGATCTCCTGCCGGGCCGTCCGGGCGTGCTGCATCGCCGGGTGGTAGGCCGGGGCGAAGAGGAAGGCGATCCCGGCTGCCGCGAGGAGATCTGGGACCCGGTCAGGCGGGGTCGTGACCGCTACCCCAAGCGCCTCAAGAACGTCGGCCGAGCCGCACCGGCTCGATACGCCCCGGTTCCCGTGCTTCACGATGGAGACTCCTGCGCCGGCAGCGACGAAGGCGGCTGTGGTGCTGATGTTGAACGTTCCCGAATCGTCACCCCCGGTCCCGCAGGTATCCACCCGTGCCTCCGGAGCCGGAAGAGAGACCGGGACGGCAGCCTCTCGCATCACCCGGGCGAACGCCGCGATCTCGGCCTCGGTCTCCCCCTTCATCCGCAGAGCAGTAAGGAACCCGCCGATCTGGGCCGGGGTCGCGACGCCCCGCATGATCTCTTCCATCACCCCGGTCGCCTCGGCCGCGGTGAGGTCGGTGCCCGAGGAGACCCGGGCAATCGCCTCCCTGATCATACCCCACCCCCTGTGCCGAAGAGGAAGTTTGCCATCAACTGGTCCCCGTCGGGGGTGAGGACGCTCTCTGGATGGAACTGCACCCCATGAATCGGGAACTCCCGGTGCCGGACGCCCATGATCGCGCCGTCGCCCTCGCTTCTGGCGGTCACTTTGAGGCAGTCGGGGACGGTTGCGGGATCGATGACAAGCGAGTGGTAGCGGATTGCAACAAGGGGGTTTGGAACCCCTGCGTAGAGCCCGGCACCGTCGTGCCGCACGACCGACTGCTTCCCATGCATTGGCCTGCCAGCCCGGGTGATCCGGGCCCCAAAGGCAAGCCCGATCGCCTGGTGGCCGAGAGAGACCCCGAGCGTCGGGACGGTCCGGCTGGTCGACGTGAGGATCGCCTGGTAGAGCGCAACGTCCCCCGGATGCCCCGGTCCGGGCGAGAGGACGATCCGGTCGAAGTGCAGGGAACGGAGCCGATCAGGTGGTGTATCACTCTGCACCACAACCGGCTCGGCTCCAAGGACCCCGATCTGCTGGCAGAGGTTGTGGGTGAAACCCCCGTAACCGTCGATGACGACTACCTGCATCATTGCACCTCCACCGCACCGAGCGCGGCAAGCATCGCCCTTCCTTTGCTCTCGGTCTCGATCCACTCCTGACCGGGATCCGAGTCGGCCACGATCCCGGCACCAACCTGGACGGATGCTATGCTGTCCTGGACGACGACCGTCCTGATGGCGATCGCAAGATCCATCGTCCCGGAGAAACCGATGTAGCCGGCTGCTCCGGCGTAGATCCCGCGCCGGAGCCCCTCCACCTCAGAGATGACCTGCATTGCCCGAACCTTCGGGGCGCCCGAGACGGTCCCCGCCGGGAAACAGGACCGCAGAGCGTCGAAGCGGTCGCAGCCCTCCCTGAGCGTGCCCGAGACCGTGGAGGCGATATGCTGGACGTGCGAGAACCGCTCGACGTCCATGAACCCCTCCACTGAGACACTCCCAAACGCCGAGACCGCCCCGATGTCGTTCCTCGCCAGGTCGACGAGCATGATGTGCTCGGCACGCTCCTTCTCGTCGGCGAGGAGTTCGGCAGCCAGCCGGTCGTCCTCAGCCGGGGTCGATCCCCGCGGCCTGGTCCCGGCGATCGGGACCGTCGTCACCCGGCCGCGCTCAACCCGGAGGAGCATCTCGGGACTGCTCCCGGCGACCGCGAGGTCCCCGAAGTCCAGGTAAAACATATAGGGGCTTGGGTTTCTCGCCCGGAGACGCCGGTAGACACCGAAAGAGTCGCCCTCGATCCGGCAGGAAAGCCTCCGGGAGAGGACCGCCTGGAGGATATCGCCCGCCGCGATGTGCTCCTTGATCCGCAGGACCGCACCCGAGAACTCATCAGCGGTGCAGGAGGACGACGCCGCGACCCGGACCCGGGGGTCAGGGTCGGCGGGGCGTGCCGGGGAGAGGTCGCGTATCCGGGCGGCCTGCTCAACGACTGCATCGGTGGCCCTGGCGTACTCCTCCTCTGCATCGTCCTCGTCGGTGATGAGCAGGTTCCTGATGACCGCGAGTCGCTCTCTCTGGTGGTCGAGGGCGAGGCAGTCCAGCGCCAGCATGAACCGGGCGACCGGCTCCTCCACCACCGTCTGCCGGATCGTCGGGTAGATCGACGAGACAAGGTCGTAGGAGAAGTAACCGGCAAGCCCTCCGGAGAACGGGGGGAGCGGTGCCGGGACGGCCCGGAACCGGCCCATAAACGAGCGGACGGCATCAACGGCGTCGGCGGCCTCGATATCGGCGGCGATCTCGCGTAGGCGGGGGTCGCCGGAGACCGTCACCAGTCCATCGGAGGTCACGGCGACGGTCGCGGCGGGGGCGGTGCAGATGAACGAGTAGCGGGCGCACCTCCCGCCCCCCTCAAGCGACTCGAGCAGGAACCCCGGACCTTCCCTGAGGGAGGCGTAGAGGTCTGCCGGTGGGTACGCGGGGAGCGGGAGTTCGGCGAATACCGGGACGATGCGAGGATGCCCGCCCGGATTCTGGTTCAGCTCTCTTCGAGCGCTGTCCAGTCCAACGGCATCACCCCATCACCGGCAGCCGGGAGAGTGACTCTTTGATCAGCTCCACCGGGTACTCGTAATCAACAAGCATCCCCGCGAAATAGGCCTCGTAGGACGAGAAGTCAAAGTTGCCGTGCCCGGAGTTGTTGAAGAGGATCACCTTCGCCTCCCCGGTCTCGCGACACCTGAGGGCCTCATCGATCGTAGCCTTCACCGCGTGGGCGGCCTCGGGCGCGACGACGATCCCCTCGGTCCGGGCGAAGGTCACGGCAGCCTCGAAGACCTCGTTCTGGTAGTAGGCGACCGGCTGGATCATCCCATCCTGGACAAACCTGGAGAGGAGCGGTGACGCCCCGTGGTAGCGCAGCCCGCCCGCGTGGATCGCCGGCGGGACGAAGTCGTGGCCGAGGGTGAACATCTTCATGATCGGGGTCAACCCCGCAACATCCCCATAGTCGTAGGTGTAGAGCCCCTTTGTCAGGGTCGGGCAGGCGGCAGGCTCCACCGCGATGATCTCGGTATCAGGGTGCTTCCCGGTGATCTTCTCACCGACAAACGGGAAAGAGATCCCGGCAAAGTTCGAACCGCCGCCGACGCACCCGATCACGACGTCGGGGTAGGCCTCCGCAACCGCGAGTTGCTCGCGCGCCTCCTGGCCGACAATCGTCTGGTGGAGGCAGACGTGGTTGAGGACCGAGCCGAGCGCGTAGTTGGTGTTCTCGTGGCTCGCCGCATCCTCCACTGCCTCAGATATGGCGATACCGAGGGAACCCGGGGTCTCGGGGTCGCGGCCGAGGACCATCCGGCCAGACCGGGTCTTCACCGACGGACTCGGGATGCACTCGGCACCGTAGACCTGCATCATGCTCTTCCGGTAGGGCTTCTGCTCGTACGAGGCCCTGACCATGTAGACGGTGCACTTCATATCAAAGAGACTCGTTGCAAACGCAAGCGACGAGCCCCACTGTCCTGCCCCGGTCTCGGTCGCGAGCCGCTCGATCCCCTCCTCGCGGTTGTAGTAAGCCTGGGGGATGGCGGTGTTGGGCTTATGCGAGCCCGGTGGGCTTACACCCTCCCACTTATAGTAGATCTTCGCCGGGGTCTTCAGGGCCGCTTCAAGCCTTCTTGCCCGGTAGAGGGGGCTTGGTCTCCAGAGGGTGAGGATATCCCGGACTTCGGCAGGGATATCGATGTAGCGCTTCGTGCTCATCTCCTGCCTGATCAGCTCCATCGGGAAGATGTGCCGGAGGTCGTCGGGGGTTGCTGGTTTCCCGGTCGCCGGGTTGAGAGGCGGATCCAGGGGAGTCGGGAGATCAGCCTGGATGTTGTACCACCGTTTTGGCATTTCTCCCTCGTCAAGGAAGATCTTTGTCTGCATACCTCCATGGTAGTCTCTGTATAGATATATACATTGTGCATCAAAATTAAGCAACAAAGTATAATAGTATACAGAGTTGGCGCCTGAGCCCCTGCTCATCTTTCAGGCGCAAAGAGTATATGGTTGCCCTGCAACAGGTCCTGCCAATGTATTTCTTCGCCCACGCCATGGCCGGTATCCTCATCGGCCTCGTGCTGGCGGCTCTCACCGGTGACCGGCGCGTTGTCGCGCTCGCCGCACTGGGCGCCGTGCTTCCTGACCTGATCGATAAGCCGCTTGGACACATCATCCTCGCCGGGACGGTTAACTATGGCAGGATATACTTCCACGGTCTCACCGTTCTCTCCCTGTTCGTCCTCGCCGGCCTCTTCCTCTATCACTATCGCCACCGAATCGGCCTCCTCGTGGTAGCTGCAGGCATGGCGAGCCACCAGGTCCTCGACGGGATGTGGCACAACCCGGTTGTCTGGTTCTGGCCGTTTCTTGGCCCCATTCCCCGGCAGAATTATCCCCGGCATTACCTCAGGGAGGCCATCTGGCGGCAGCTCTCCCAGCCAAGCGAGTGGATCTTTCTCTTCCTGATCACCGTGCTGTTTGCCGTCCTCTACCGCCAGGAACTAAAGACTGTCATCGCCCGGATCACAAGCCCATCCGTCCGCCGGACTGTCTTTGCCGTCCTCTGTCTTGCCGCCCTCACCGCGCTGGTCGTAGGCTGGCAGCTCCTGCTGTGACTACCGGTACTGGCCTATTTCACCGTATTTTGTGGGTTCTGGTGCGAATCGCCGGCCGCACGCAGAAGTGCGCGAAGGGTGACGGCTGGGGAGCAGGTACACGTCCTTTGCGTGAGACGATGGTGATAATCAGGTGAAATGCTCCACCACTCCTACTTTCGCCACCATATCGCGGCATACGTCGAGGTTCCCGGAAGGGTGAGCTCGTTCCCCTGTTTGATGAGGTGTTCACGGAAGTAGCCGCGGAGAACCTCCCGCTGTTGCAGGGTATCCGCGCTCATCCGGGGAGCGAAGTGGTCGACTGCATCCTCCACAGTCGCAAAAACGACCGTGTCTCGCATCGGGCGCATCAGGACGTTTGCATAGATCCCCATGCCGTAGAGGACGTTGAAGAGGCAGTCTGCCTTTGGCCTCGGGTGATACGGTTCTCCATGCAGGTCCTCCCAGAGCGCAAGATATA
>LFRN01000035.1:36819-39734 GCA_001512375.1 Candidatus Methanoculleus thermohydrogenotrophicum
CCTATATCCAGCACCCGGTCGCCAGGAACGACGACGAGGTCCTGCAGGGTCTCTGCGACCCGGCGGGCATGATCGGATTCCAACCTGGCAGCGTACCGCCGGGCCTGCTCCCGGTCACCCCAGAGGTCAGCCCCCTCCCGGAAGTTCCGGGTCGACCGATTCAGGGCAAGCCTCCTCTTCCAGATTTCATTCCAGTCCACAGCCATATCATCTTTCATCTGCCTTCTGGTCACCCTGAGAGCGTAAGTAGGTATCCATACGCTCCCGATACGTGACCTGCAGCCCGGGAGGACCCCAACCATTATATACGCGGCCGGAGACTGGAATACCTGTGGTGAATAATGTGACTGGCGAATCGATGCTCCAGATAACCGTAGATCAACTTGCAAGAACACTCTGCGCGAGCTCCGTCCTCGGTGATCCGGTTGAGGCCGGCGACCGGATAATCATCCCGGTAGCCGAGTTCGGGTTCGGGTTCGGTGGAGCTGAGGGATCCGGAGGAGCGAAAGAAGGCAAACCGAGCGGCGGATCCGGAACCGGCGGCGGAGGCGGCATATCGGCTGTCGCCCTGATCCTTATCACCAAGGGCGTGCCAGGCCCCGAGGGCGTCCAGGTTGTATCACTCAAGAAGAAGAGCGAGATCGCTGAGGTGATCACGACGCTCGGGGAGACTGTCGGCCCGCACGTATCAAAAGCGATCGAGAAGGGGAGCGAAGTGGTGATGCGCCGCAAAGGCGGGGCACCGGAGGTCGGAAAAGAGATCCCGGTCAGCGGTGAGGAAGAGGTATAAGATCCTCATAACCTCTTTTCTATGGCCGCGACCCTTCTCTTCTTTATCCTGCTCCTCATCGTCGCTATCATCCTCTCTATCCTGCTTGCCCTCTACCTGGTCCCGGTGGCTGTCGAGACGGTCGCCGGGTGCACACAGGAGAGCGCCGCGGCGACGGTAACCGTAGCCTGGGGCATCCTGGGGGCGCGGGTCAGGGTCGCTGACGGTCTCCGGGTGCTTGAGTTCCTCCTCGCCGACCACCCGGTCATGACCCGGGACCTCGTGAGGAGAGCCGCCGCTCCGCCGGAGGAGGAGAAGAAAGATGAGCGGAGGCCGCCCCTCCCGGTGAAGGAATACCTCAGCGCCGTCGTTGACCTCTGGCCCCATCTCCGGGAGGTCTTCACCGCTACATTCCGGTCGCTCTACCTGGAGACACTCCGCGGGGACGTCACCCTCGGCCTTGAGAGTCCTGCTGATACCGGCGTCATCTACGGTTACTGCACCGCTCTCCGCTATGCCCTCTGGCCAGCGGAGGCGGTCGATTTTGTGATGACCCCTGTTTTCGACCATGAGGTCTTTGAGGGGACCCTCACGCTCAGGATGCAGGTCCGTCGTCCGCTCCTGGTTGTCATCCCGGTCGCACGAGCCCTTCTGCAGAAACCGGTCAGGCAGCGGCTCCGCCAGGTATCGGGGAGGGGTGCTCCGGGTGTGTGAAGAGAAGGGGGGCGGCGACCTCGTCATCGGCGGTGCACGCCGGATCGGGAACCGCTGCATCATCCCGGTCATCAAGAGGCTTACGCTCTCCCGGGGAGGAGCCGCCCTGGTTAGCCTGACGCCGGTTGCGCTGCTGTTTGCCGAAGGAGAGGACGAGTATATCGCGCTCCTCCCGGGAGCACCTCCTACAGTCAGGGACGCGATCGGCACCCTCCGTGACGATATCGAGCGGGAAAAAGAGAAGTGTACGCGGTAAGGCCGTCACTCGTGACGAAGCGCCTGGATCGGGTTTAAGTGCGCCGCCTTCCAGGCCGGGTAGAGGCCAGAGGCCACGCTCGTAATGATGCCAAACGCCATCCCGAAGACGATATAGAGGAGGCTCGTCGGGTTGAAGAGGTACTCCGGGCTCCCGACAAGGACCGCTGTCATCAGGTACCCAGTACAGAAACTGAGCACTCCGCCGATGATGGCACCCGCAATCCCGATGATCATCGCTTCGTAGATGAACATCCGCATCACCTCGCTCCTGCGGGTGCCGATGCTCCGCAGGACACCGATCTCCTTGATCCGCTCAGTGACCGACATCATCATGACGTTCAGGATCGAGACCCCGGCGACAATGAGCGATATCGCGCCGATGCCCATCAGAAAGACCGTGATCGAGTCTGCGGCCGCAAAGACACTCTCGAGGATCACTTTCGTGTCCATGACGTTGACGACATCCTCCCGCCGGTTCATCTTCTCCTCGATCGCCTTTTTGACCCTGTCGAGGTCATTGATATCCCGGACCTTCACGATGACCTGGTCGTACTCGTCCTCGTCGTAGTGATTCGAGTACCACCGGTAGGGCACGACGATAGCATAGTCGGGGTTGATGTCAAACCCCATCCCTCGCTCCTTGAGCACGCCTGTCACCCGCAGGGTCTCGTCCCCTATCTGGACCCGGGCGCCGAGTTTGAGCCCGGTCTTCTTGCTGTTCGCGGCGAGTTTACTCCCGATCATGCATCCGGCGCCTGTCTCTCTCGGGTAGGTCCCTGCCTCCTTTTCGAGCAGGAAGGGGATATCCCCGGCAGGTATCGCGTAGATCATGGCGCCGCTCTTTGTCTCGCCCACAGTTATCGTGTCAAAGGTGCTTGCAAACGGTATGACACGGTTGGAACCGGCAGCCCGGGCGATGTCGTTAACCTGCCGTTCGGTGAATGCGGTGGTGCCCGAGCTCATCGCCGGGGAGACGATGATGGTATCGCCCACGTCAGTGATCATATCGTTGAACATGAGACCGATGCTGTTGCCGAGGATGCCCATCGAGGCGATCGCGACGACGCCGATGACGATCCCGATGACTGCAAGGGAAGACCTGAGCCAGTGGCGGCTGACGTTCCGGCGGGCGAGGTCGAAGAAGGTCATACCAGCCTCCCATCCACGATCCTGA
>LFRN01000035.1:39758-40149 GCA_001512375.1 Candidatus Methanoculleus thermohydrogenotrophicum
GGTTCATCCGGGCGATGAGGTCCATGATCGCGGTCCCGGTCTTTGTGTCCAGATTTCCGGTCGGTTCGTCGCAGAGGAGGAAGTCTGGATCGTTTGCGAGCGCCCGGGCGATCGCTACCCGCTGCTGCTGCCCGCCCGAGAGTTCGCTTGGTTTGTGGGTGAAATGTGTCTCTGTGATACCCACCGCCCGCAGAACCTCCTCTGCACGCTCCCGGGACCCGGATCTCCCGCCTTTCAGGATGAGCGGGTACTCAACGTTCTCGACCACCGATAGGAGCGGGATGAGGTTGAACTGCTGGAAGACAAACCCGATGTGATCACGCCGCATGAGGGTCAGTTCGTCATCGCTCATTCTGCTGATCTGCCTCCCGGCGATGGTGACTTCGCCTGA
>LFRN01000035.1:40257-41415 GCA_001512375.1 Candidatus Methanoculleus thermohydrogenotrophicum
CGACGCTGATGGTGATGATGACCGCGATGATCACGCCCATTACCGGGATGCCGCCGTCGCGCTCTGTGGTGGCCACCGCCGCGCCCCCGATCTCGACTATCGTGGTCATCGTGTAGCGGTTCCCGTCGTCGTCCCGGTACTCGACGACGATCGGGATCTCGGTTGTATTTACATCGATCCGAAACGTCACCTCAAACGGTGCGGCATCATCGGGATCAAGGGTGCCCACCACGTAGACCCTGAAGGGATCGGTGGGGATTGCGGGTGCATCAGGAGTGATGAGCACCGAGCGTGCGGGCTCAAGACCGGCGTTCGTGACGTCGCCCACGATCCGGTACCGCCCCCCCTCTGGCATGACCTCGACGTTGGTGACGAACAGATCCGCCTGCCGCTTGTCCTCGCCGAAGGTGACCGGCAGGGTGAGGTCGGTGGTGTGGGTGTTGATACCGTTGCGCCAGACCACCTGGAAGGTGACGTCAGTCTCGGTTGCCGGGGTCAGGTTGAAGACGGCGGTGCCTGATCCGTCTGCGGCGAGAGCGCCGATGAACGCGCCGGTCGGGGTGACGGTAAACCCTGTTCCCTGCGGGATCACCTGGACGCCGGATACGTCGTTCGGGCGGGGGTTACCGATCCGGACGGTGATGTCGGCTGTTCTTCCTTCGGAGAAGGTGTCAGGTTTCCCGACGATCGATGCGGCGAGGGGGGTGTCTTCGACCTGGACCGGGATCGGATAGCGGAGGTTGCCGCCGTCCTGGATGTCGAGGACGAAGACGGGGTAGAACGTCCCCTCGCCGCCGTCTGCCCGGACGGTGAAGGTGAAGGTCTTTGTTGTGCCGGAGCCGATATCCCCGACCGCGGGGTAGGAGTCACTCAGGGCCACGACTCCGCTGCCGTAGAGCCGGGCGCTCCGGATGGAGACGCTATCAGCACCGTTGTTCTTTATCTCTACTGTGAGCATCCCGGTGTCACCTTTCATGAGGACTGAAGGATCGACCGTGAAGGAGGTCACCGCGATGTCTGCAGGCCCTGCAGAGGCCGGCACGGCGACTGCGGCGATGATACATATGAGTGATATGATGACGAGGCGGAGTGGTTGCATATCAGATCCATCCGGCGAGTGTGATGAGGGTATAGATCTGGTAGGCAAGATAGAGCCCC
>LFRN01000153.1 GCA_001512375.1 Candidatus Methanoculleus thermohydrogenotrophicum
CTGTGCGCAAAGGGGTCGTCTGCCGAGAGGACGACGAACCCGCCGGTCACCCCCGTGTATGCGCTCGTCATCAGGGGATCGGCCGCCACGTTCAACCCGACATGCTTCATGGTGCAGAGTGTGCGCAGACCGCACCAGGCTGCGGCAAGCGCGTTCTCAAAAGCGACCTTCTCGTTCGTTGACCACTCCACCGTGAGAGGGCGATCCTTCTGCATCCTGAGAACGTCCACCACTTCTGAGGAGGGCGTCCCGGGATAACCGCTGGCAAAATCGATGTTTGCCTCCAGGCATGCATGCGCAATGCCCTCGTTCCCGAGTAGGTATCGTACTGCCATTGTTCCACTCAACTGTACTTCTCTTGTCTGGTTTCAAGATAGCGCTTTGGATGCTAATCCAAACTATTATGTGCTAGAATACCTGATATTGTAGGGTAGTCCCTACAGGGCCCGTAGCATAGCAGGTGGTGCACTCGGCTGATAACCGAGAGGTCATGCGTTCGAATCGCATCGGGCCCATCGTTCTTTTGTTGGAATGTCTGCATCAGCCGTGTTTCTCAGCAGTCACTCTGAATTCTGTCCTTCCCCTGGACCCGGTTTTTATCCCGGTGCTCAAAAAAGAGAAACGTGGCGTGAAGCGCACCTGTTCACCCAGTATTCTGTGGCTG
>LFRN01000160.1 GCA_001512375.1 Candidatus Methanoculleus thermohydrogenotrophicum
CAACTCCGCCAGCTGATGAGGCGCCGCCCACCGAAGGACTGTCCATGACGATGATCATCGTGATCCTCATCATAATCATCATCGTGATCGCGGCAGGCTACTACTTCCTGGTGCGGAAGTAAAACCCTCACCTTTTTTGTACGAAACCCCCGTGAGGCAGAGCCTCATGCCGCGCGGATAAAAATCCTCTGCCCCGCGCTGACGCGGCAGTGGACCGCAACAGACCTTCACGCACGCCAGCGGCCCACCCCCCGGCCCGGCGCATACCCCGCGCTCTCCCGGCGACCGGGAGTGCGGCGAGAAGACCATAAACCCGCGGCCGGGAGACGCGCCCACTCCCGGTGATCTTTTGCGCCCAAAAAAGAAGTGAGAGGGATTCGCCGCCCGCCCGAACCCGGATTAAGGATCACTCACGCTGCAGCGGGCGCCTCAGCAGGCAGCACCTCCTCACGCTGCGGCAGGATGATCCAGATCAGGATATAGACGACGATACCCGGGACGAACCCCGTGACCGCGGTGATGGCAGCCCAGATCACCCGGATGACGTTCGGGTCGATATCAAGGTATTCTCCGATGCCGCCACACACCCCGGCGATCCACCGGTCGGTTGTTGAACGATATAACTTCTTCATGCCAGTTCTTCCGGGTGCTCACTCAAGCTGCAGAGATGATAGACTTTTCCCGGGTGGAGCCAAGCACCTCAGGCCTGCGGGAGGGGGGCACAGACATCACAACCACCGCAGGGAACCTCCTCAAACCGCTCCCCGAAATACTCCAGGACCTGCCGTCTCCGGCACACCCCCGTCGTGCTGCAGTAGTCCACCATCCTCTGCAGTTTCGAACGCGCAACCCTGCGCTGGAACTCAGAGGGCAGGTCGCGGTCGATGAAGGACCTCAGGCGTCTTGCGTCGTCATCATGATAGAAGAGGATACAGTCGCTCTCGCCCCCGTCCCTCCCCGCCCGACCGCTCTCCTGATAGTAGGCCTCAAGCGTCTTTGGCATATCGTAGTGGACGACAAACCTGACATCCGGCTTATCGATGCCCATACCAAAAGCGCTCGTCGCACAGACGACCGGGACCTTCCCTGCCATGAACCGGTCATGCGTCCGCTCCCGGGCCGCTGCCGTCATCCCGGCATGGTAGGGGAGCGCCCGGAGCCCGTCAGCCCGGAGCCGGGCTGCAAGCGTCGCAGCCCCATCCCGCGTTGCAAGATAGACGATCCCGGCCTCACCCCCCCGCCCCTGCAGGTAACCACAGAGGCGCTCGTACGCGTCCTCTCCTTTCGGGACGACGACATACCTGAGGTTCTCCCGGTTGAAACTCCCGACATAGACCGGGGGATTGTTGAGGTTGAGCTGCCGCACGATATCATCACGGACGTCCGGCGTCGCGGTCGCTGTCAGGGCAACCATCGGCACCTGCGGGAACCGTTCTTTCAGGACCCGGAGCGCCCGATACTCCGGGCGGAACTGGTGCCCCCACATCGATATGCAGTGCGCCTCGTCGACCGCGATGAGTGTTATGGGGAGAGACGCGACGAGGGTGAGGAAGTCGTCACTGACCGCCTTCTCCGGCGAGACGTAGAGGATCTGGACGATACCCTCTTCAAGTTCCGAGAGGATCCGCCGCGTCGCCGCATAAGAGCAGGAAGAGTTCAGCGCTTCCGCAGGGATCCCGCGGCCCTGCAGGTCATCGACCTGGTCTTTCATCAGGGCGATGAGCGGCGATATCACGAGCGTCACACCATCGCCGATGAGCGCGGGGACCTGGTAGCAGAGCGACTTACCCCCGCCGGTCGCAAGCACCGCAAGGACGTCGCGCCCCTCCAGGAGGTCCTGGATGATCTCCCGCTGGTAGGGCTTAAACGCCGTATGCCCAAAATAGCGCTGCAGAATGAGATGCAGGCGATCCATCACCAGAGATAGGCGCTCTACCGGCATAGCATCTTCGCAAGGATGAGATCCAGGACCCGGGGACCTCCGTGGGGGGAGAGGGTCCCCCGCCATACCCCGGGAGGGAGATCGTCCGGCCAGTCTCAGGAAGCGAGCGATGAGAACCCGCCCGGTCGCAATCCCGGGGCCAACCCATGCCCTGTATCACCGCCCTGCGGTTTTTCGCGACCCTTCCCCTTCTGCAGGGAGTCAATACCATACACGTGAACTACCCCCGCTTGCGCAAGGGGACTTCTCGCCTGTTGAGTTAATCCGGGACCTCTTCCCAGAACCCGATGATGGCAGAGAGGATCCTCCCCCGCAGTTCGGCAATCCTTGCCTCGTCGACCTGGTGAGTCTCGGGGTCGATGTAGCCGTCAGTCTCATAGAGGTCGCGGTTAACCTCGACCTGGATCCAGGGGGTCCGTGTCCGCCGGTAGTGCGCAACCGTTATGAACCCGCCCCTGAAGGGATCGTTCATCGCGATCCGCCCCTCCCCGTCGAACTCATCCTGGAACGACCGGGCAAGAGCAGAAAGCCACTCCGGCGGGCAGGTCACAAGACCCCCCTTCCTGCGAGGCCTCCCGTTTCGGTCGCCCCTGTTGCTCAGGCAGAAGAGCGGACGCGGGCGTCCTGCATCCTTCTGGATCGGAGGGGCCGTGGGCAACATGCTGTGGCAGTCGAAGGCGATCTCGATGGAATGGGCATCGATGAGATTGGCCAGCCGGTTATGGAACGGAAAGTAGTATCTCTGCAGGAGGGTTCCGATCAACTCCCTCCCGGGCACCAGGCCCTTCCGGTACACGGGAGTCCCATCCTGCGTGGTCACCTTGACCACACCGTCCCGGGTCCGCGGCGGGTACTCGTAGGGCGCCCGGTTAGGGTCGACAAAGATCCGGGAGACCTCAAAGTCTACCAGCGCCTCCGCTGCATCATCGAATCCGTAGAGGAGGCGGGTATGGGGGTCGCTGTTAAAGATTATCTCCCTCCGCGAGAGATTGGCGAGACCCCTGACCTCTGGCGGAACCGAGACACCGCTGTGGGGGATGGAGAAGAGGAACGGGTAGCGGCCGCTCAACCTCTCCTCCCTCCTCCCCGGCGTCTCCAGGAACTGACATTCATACCTCTACCTGGAGTATGGAGATAACCAGATACAAAAGCGCATTGGTCAAAGGCTACCCGACCCCGATGGGGGTCCGGCCGAATACGCATCCATCCTGCGGGGCGGAAAAAACCCTGGCCCCGGAGCGATACAATATTCACCCTGTATGACTCATTCCACCGGTATCAGAGTTGTTTTGCACCCACTGCAGGCAGGAATCGCTCAAACAGGATGCTCCCCCGGCAAAATCCACGTCCGTGGGGATCGTTAGCGACGGGGTGAGGAGGCGGCATGACAGAAGAAGATATGGGAAGAGAGCGATGGTCGTCGACAGTGGGCTTCATCCTTGCAAGCATCGGGTCGGCCGTAGGAATCGGGAACGTCTGGCGGTTCCCCTACATCGTGGGCACCAACGGCGGCGGCGCGTTCCTGATCCCGTACCTGGTCTCAGTCTTCCTCTTCGGCCTCCCCCTGATGATGCTTGAGTTCGCCATCGGGCGCAGTACCGGGACATCGGTGGTCGCCGCTTTCCGGTCCATACAGGGCCGGTTCTCTGTTGCGGGCCTGGCTGTCGTCGCCGTCGCCGGCCTGGTACTCAGTTACTACCTCGTGATCACGAGCTGGGTGCTCGCCTACGCCCTCTTCTTTGCCCTCAACCGGCCGATGGAGTTTGGTGCGTTCACAGGCTCATACTTCCCGCTCATCTTCTACCTCATCTCCGGGACGGCCGTCTTCTTGACAGTGCGCTCCGGGGTCAGAGAGGGGATCGAACGGGTCTCCCGGATCCTCATCCCGGTCCTGGTCGTGATCCTCCTCTTCCTCGTGGTCTTCGCGCTCACCCGTTCAGGGGCCGCGGCCGGGATCGCGTTCTACCTCTCCCCTGACTACTCAAGACTTGCCGACCCGACCGTCTGGACCGCGGCGTTCGGGCAGACCTTCTTCTCGCTCTCGGTGGGCATGGGTGTTATGCTCACCTACGGGAGTTACCTGGAGAGAGGAGACCTCTTCCAGAACGCCTCTGTCATTGCCGTCACCGATATGCTGATCGCCATCCTCGCCGGACTCGTGATCTTCCCCCTGGTCTTCACCGCAGGCCTTGACCCTGCAGCCGGGGTGAACCTCACGTTCATCACCCTGCCCGCCGCCTTTCTCGAGATGCGGTCTGGCATGCTCTTTGGAGCGCTCTTCTTCACGATGCTCTTTGCTGCGGCGCTCACCTCCGCGGTATCCATGCTCGAGGTCCCGGTGGCGGCCATGATGGACTCATGCGGCTACTCCCGGAAGCGTGCGACGCTCCTCGCCTCCGGCATAATCATGCTCTTCGGGCTTCCGTCAGCCCTCAGCTACACCGCCCTCGAACTCGAACTCTTCGGGACTCCGCTCCTCGACCTGAGCGACTATCTCTTCGGGACGATCGGTCTCATCGTCGCAGGACTGATCATCAGCATCGTCGGGGGATGGTACATGGACCGCTCCCGCATCTGTGCAGAGATCGGCGGTTGCAGGTGGCAGCAGAGGGTCTATGTGGCGCTCATCCGTTACTGCGTTCCGACAGTCCTGCTGATCACCCTGCTCGCAAGCCTTCTCCGGATCGGAGGATGAACGGCACCGGCGGTGACATGGGACGCCCGCCCCCCCACCGCGGTCCACAAAAAAGAGTCACTGGGACTGGATGAACCAGCCGGTCCGGGTGTTGTCGAGCGTGGCCGGAGAGTTCGACGCGGTCATGAGACTGACGACGACCATGGCAAGGACCGAGATCGCCAGTGCGTAGAAGCTGAAATGCACCGGGAGCGGCGCCACAAACTGGTGCCAGTAGCCAAAGACCGTGGCTGCGGCAAGCCCGAGCCCCATGCTCGCGATCGCTCCTTCCCTGGTGGCCCCACGCCAGTAGAGCCCGGCAAGCAGCGGGACCGCGAACGTCGCGAGCATGACCCCGATACCCATCCAGATCAGCCAGGCAAGCATCGGCGGCGGGTTGATGGCAAGCCAGAGCGTGCCCCCCGCGGCAGCGACGACCGCGACCTTCGAGACGAGGAGCACCTCGTTATCAGGCGCCGAAGGCCGGAGGATGTTCTTGTAGATGTCCCACGCGAACGTGGTGCCGATGGTGAGCATAAGCCGGTCGGTTGTGGACATCACCGCTGCAAGGACGATCACCGCGAAAAGCGCCCAGAACGCCACGTTCGGCATGGCATGCTCGACGCCCACAATGAAAGCGAAGTCCTGGGCATTCACGGCGTCAGGGAGCGCCAGCGCCCCCTCCTCGACGAGCGACCGCACAGCAAACCCGGTGAACTTCACCAGGAACATCACGACCGCATAGATCCCGAACGCGATCAGCGGCGACCACTTGAAGTAGCGGGCTTCCTTTGCCGCAAGCACGTTATTGATGACGTGCGGTGCACAGGCAAGCCCGACCATCAGGAGGATCCCAAACGAGACGAGGAACTCGGGCGTCGCATACGCGTATGAGGCGTAGGCAGGGCTCGGGAACCAGGGTTCGACGAAGTTCGGGTCGACCCCGGCAAGCACGGTATTGATGTGAGAGAGCCCGCCGGCGCTTGCGATGACAAACGGCGCCATCAAAAGGACGCCGACGATCAGGATACCTCCCTGGATCAGGGTCGTCCAGGATACAGCGTAGAGACCCCCGACGACCGTGTAGGCGGTGATGATGATCCCGGAGATGAGCAGGGCCTGCCAGTGCGGGATGCCGAAGAGCCAGACGAGCACGATGCTGATGGCGGTGTACTGCCCCACCAGGTAGATCAGCGAGACGACGATCCCTGAGAGCGCGGAGAGCCCCCGGAGCCCCCTCGGACTCTCGAACCGGTCCGCAAGATAGTCCTGGACGGTCATGTAGCCCCGCTCCTTCCCGACAGCGTGGAGTTTCACCCCGAAGACGATGATACAGAACGAGGCCGCAAGCGGCACAAAGATCTGCTCCCATATCCCGGGCCAGCCTGAGGTATAGCCAAACCCGCTGACGCCAAGCAGGGTCATCCCGCTGCAGACCGAGCAGATGATCAGGATCGTGAAGACCCAGAACCCAAGCGACCTCCCGGCGAGGATATAGTCCTCGGTGGTATGGATCTTCTTTGAGGCCCAGCTCCCGATGCCGATGAGCACAACGAAGTAGAGTCCGATCAGTACAAACGTTATCGGGTCAGCCATTCACCAGGCCTCCCTGAAGGAGATCCCCCAGAGGGCGAGCACCATGAAGACCAGGGCGACGGCGCCGCCCACGATCAGTCCTGTGTGAAGAGGTAATCCGAAGAACATACCATGTCAGTGTGAGACATGCTAACATATAACACGATCGCTAGAAGCAGGAATATCACCCCGATCAGGAGGGAGCCTGCGCATACCAAAAAGAATGTTATTTGGAACTCGTCACGGTCTTTGCGCCCCGGAGGATGGCAATCTTTCCCGTGCGAACGAGTTCCTTGATCCCGTACTGGCGCAGAAGTTTCTCGAGCGCGTCGATCTTGCCGGTATCCCCGGCCACCTGGAGCACCAGCGTCTTTGCCCCGACATCCACGACCTGGGCCCGGAAGATGTTGGCGATCTGGAGGATCTCGGCGCGGGAGGTGCCCGGCTCGGCAGCCACCTTGATGAGGGCGAGCTCCCGCTCCACGCTCTCCCGCTCAGTCAGGTCAGAGACCTTGATGACATCGATGAGCTTGTTGGTCTGCTTTATCACCTGCTCGACGACGGCACCATCGCCGTTCACCACGATCGTGATCCTGCTCATACCCGGCTCCTCGCAGGTCCCGACGGCGAGACTCTCGATGTTGAACCCCCGGCGCGAGAACATGCCCGCGACCCGGCTCAGGACGCCAGCCCGGTTCTCCACGAGGACGCTTATCGTGTGCGACTTCATTCCTGATGCACCCCGATCATCTCGTTGATCGCAGCCCCGGCCGGGACCATCGGGAAGACGTTCTCCTCCCGCTCGATCCTGAAGTCCAGGACGAACGGCCCGTCGGTCGCAAGCGCAGCCTGGAGTGCCTCCAGGACATCTTCCTTCTCATCGACCATGATACCCTCTATCCCGTAGGCATGTGCAATCTTCACAAAGTCCACCGG
>LFRN01000095.1:0-293 GCA_001512375.1 Candidatus Methanoculleus thermohydrogenotrophicum
TTCATGGCCGTCATCCTTCTGGAAATCCTTTTGAGTCATACTGGATCACGGTCCACCCCGCATCAGTGGTGCTGCTGGTCACACCTTTCGTCGTCCCGAGCCCGGCGATGGCGATCCTGCTCTGCGTATCGCCGATCTGGACCCGGATCGCCCGGCTCGCCTGATCCGTGCCCTCTATCCACACGTCCACGCAGTAGCCCCTCCCGGCGACTTCTTCGGGAATATCGAACCTTGTGGTGATGGTTCCGTTGTCGGGGGAGACGATATAGAGGTCGACGATCCTGGTGCTGATC
>LFRN01000095.1:526-1852 GCA_001512375.1 Candidatus Methanoculleus thermohydrogenotrophicum
TCGGGGCACCCTGTGCTGATGCAGTCAAATATCGCCTTCCGGAGATCTCTAATATCGTTCTTTGGGAACTCAAGCACTCCCTCCGCCGTCGACTGCCCGACAAACGCCGACTGATTGATGATCAGCGCGAGAGAGAAGAGCGCCACGGCGACCAGGAGCCCCATCAGCACGATCCACTGGCCGTCTTCGTTCATGCGCGCCAAAGGAGCACCTCCACAAGGACGGTTCGGGTTCTTTTCTCATCCCCGTAGGGGTTATCCGGGGGCAGTTGCACCCACCGAGTCACCCGCACGGCAGATTCCCTCCCCGTCCAAGAACCGTCATCAGGCGGTTCAACAAACAGGCGCTCTTTGATCACATCCCCCTCCCGGTAGGTGATGTTTGCACTCATCTTCAGATCGTCATCAGCGCCGCTTGTCCTTGCGTTGCAGTATTCCAGGAACATGTCCCTGAATTGATCGCTACCACCCGTGGCGTTATCTGCGTTGATGTAGCGCTTCAAATCGCTTTCCGTGTCTTCAGCGTTTGGTGTATCCATCATCGCGAGCACATCGTTCCCGAGCTGTTCCAGCTGCATATCCGGAATGTGTGTATCCCCGGCGGTGTAGATGCTCGTCGTGCTGACGACGATATACGCGGTCAGGAGCATGATGATCCCGGCTGCGATGCCCTCCATCGTGTAGAGCTGCCCCGCATCATTTACCATATCGCCACCTCCAGGACGCCAAACTTAAGGTCGGTGCGGGTCACGTTCGTCGTGTTGTAGTCGTAGTAGTGGGTGCCTGTGATGTTGGTACGGGGCGGCTCACTCTCCTCCTCGAAGTTAAACTGGATATCCAGGATGCAATCCTGTTTGTCCTTCCACATCTCAAGGATAAAGGCCGGTTTCAGCACCAGGGAGATGCTGGATTTGACTCTCGCGTTTGGCGTGAGGTTGTGTGGGCTCCCGTCGAGGTGCAGGGTGTAGTGTTCTGGTTTCTCATCATCGTATGAGAGCCACCAAAGTGGGACAGGTGTAGAATCGGGATCTGTCCTCGTGAATGTCACGTTTTTGAGCGTGGCGCTATCGCAGGTATTATTGCGGTAGGCTTTGAGATCTGTGATCGTCACGTTAATTGGCTCTGTCTCTGGATCGATCCGGTAGGCGCGGCTGATGGTCTGGTTCAGCAGCTGGCTGAAGTCGAGCCGGACGGTAAAGTTTCTCGCGGTAGAATTCCCCCACTCTGGGGCCGACGGATCAATAGTATATTGGTCCTTGAAATTCTCATCGATCACCGCCACGCTTGGTTCCTTAATTTTCACTACCCGGCGGATGTAGCCGTAGCC
>LFRN01000072.1:0-901 GCA_001512375.1 Candidatus Methanoculleus thermohydrogenotrophicum
TACTGCGGGTTCTTCACGGCATCGATCTGCTCGATCACGATCCCGAGGCGCTGCCTCACCTCATCGAGGACTGGAGCCTGCTCCTCGCATCCCATGCACCCTTCCTGATAGAAGTTTATCACTCTTACCGCCATATATGGCAAGGACGCAGGGAGACTATAAAAATTTGTAGGGTGCTGATGCTGTTACCCGGTTATACCGTAGAGCGTGACCTCAGCGCTGCCGTAGCGGTAGGTGATGACCATTGAGTCCGGGGTCTTTGCGGTGACTTTGCCAAGCCGCAGTGCGGGTGTTACAGCGGTCTCGTTGCCCACCGGAATCTCGGGCGTTAAAGTCAGCCCGAGCGGAACCAGGTCACCCACGTTCCACTCGGTTATGTCGAGGCCAAGACCTTCTGCGTCCTCTTCACTCAGGCTCTTTTCGAGTTTATTCACCCCATAGGAGAATCTGACGGTCTTCATCTCGCCGGCCCGCATCCCGACGAGCGCCTCAGAGATGGCGTTCATCTCAAAGCCGAGGAGAGAAAAACCAGAGAACTCGCTGATCCGGGGGTACAGGATCGGTATGACGGTGATATTCTCACCCGAGACCTGTGAGCCGACCGCGACCTCCAGGCCATCCGAGAGGAGAAGACCATAGTTTCCCTTGTTGTATTCTCTCTCCAGGAGTTTCTGGTCGGTTGTTACGATGGGGCGACCGTCTTCATCACGGATGGTGTAGCCAATCAGTGCGGTGTCGCCAACCTGGGCAGTCTGACCCCTGTTAAACATTGGGGCAAAGTAGGAGCCTACCATAGCCACCGCAACAAGCAGGGCGATTCCTACGTAGGCCCATTTCATCCCGGACTTATCGTCGCCTTTCGAGCCCTTCTGCTGAGTCTTTTTCATTGCGGGTACAATCA
>LFRN01000072.1:1054-2554 GCA_001512375.1 Candidatus Methanoculleus thermohydrogenotrophicum
GAGGCCGGGCCGTCCCGGCGATCGGGGATTTCCGCGTGGATGTCAGGGACCACGAAGACAAAGTGATCGTCGTCGCCGATCTCCCCGGGGTCGAGAAAGAGAACGTCACTGTCAGGCTCATCGATCCGCGGCGCCTGGAGATCAGAAGCCGGCGGGCAGGAGAGAGCACGGAGGAGGCCGCAGACTTCTTCATGCGGGAGCGCGTCTACGGTGAGATGAGCCGCACGGTGATGCTTCCCGCCGAGGTGACCGAGGAGGGCGCCACCGCTTCGTTCAAGAACGGTGTCCTCGAGGTCCAGTTGAAGAAAGTACCGGTCGAGGCCGGGACAACAATCCCCATCGAGTAATCTTTTTATCTGAAACGCATATGAGGCGGACCGAGAGACTGCACGGAATAAAAACGACCTCCTGGCTGGAGGTGGCTGCAGGATAGGCTCGCCCCGGGCGGTGGACCGTGGTGGCTATCACACCGGGATGAGGTAGATCCAGAACATTTTATTTCGAGCACAAGATCAACCCCAAATCGAAGGGCAAGCCTTCTCTACCCCGGGAAATAGCCACCCAAACCGTTTTTGTCAGGCATGTCTGTGTCCACACGGGCATCACGTGGTTTTCCTCGTAAACCAATCATGGCAACGATCGCTGCAACTGATACTTTCATCGATCAGATCGTGTACAGGCTCGCTGGATAGACCACAGAAGTGATTGACGCCGTCGATAAATCAGAGTTATCACTAACTGTGACACAGAGCGCTGTCCCTCTGAATGAGGAAGTACCGGGTGACAATAATCAAACTGGCGGCAAGGAGTCACTCTATTCTCAATTCATCTGGTATTACCATAATGCCATCAGAACAGACCGTCGCTCCAGCAACAACATTTATACACTCAAAACTTTATCCTAAAGTTAGCCCCAGTGCCCGGATCGCTCTGGGGCTATTTCATACAACAGGAGCGATGGAGATGGCAAGAATTGAACGAGGACCATATCGGACAATATGGCAGGATTTTGACGATCTCATGGCCGAGATGGAGAGCAGGTTCCAGTCCCTGCTTGAGGGAATCGGTATACGGGGAGAGGAGATCAGGGGCCGGGTCGTCCCGGCGGTCCGGGACTTCCGCGTGGATGTCAGGGACCACGAAGACGAAGTGATCGTCGTCGCCGATCTCCCCGGGGTCGAGAAAGAGGACGTCACCGTCAGGCTCACCGACCCTCGGCACCTGGAGATCAGAAGCCAGCGGGCAGGAGAGAGCACGGAGGAGGCCCCGGACTTCTTCATGCGGGAGCGCGTCTATGGTGAGATGAGCCGCACGGTGATGCTTCCCGCCGAGGTGACCGAGGAGGGCGCCACCGCTTCGTTCAAGAACGGTGTCCTTGAAGTCAGGCTGAAGAAAGTACCAATCGAAGTCGGGGTAACAATCCCCGTCGAGTAACCATTTTTTTCACTCTTCCATCATTTCGACCGAACAATTCATCTCGAGCCAGCGTGACACTATCAT
>LFRN01000093.1:0-7040 GCA_001512375.1 Candidatus Methanoculleus thermohydrogenotrophicum
GTATTTGCGACCTGCGCCGGGATGGTGCTTGCGGCGGAGAGGGTTGACGACCCTCGGGTGCAACCTCTTGGCCTCATTTCCATGCGGGTCGAGCGCAACGCCTTTGGACGGCGGGTAGACTCCCGCGAAGCGCTGCTGGAGGTGAAAGGACTTGCAGAACCTTTCAGGGTGGTCTTCATCCGTGCACCGGTGGTGACAGAGGCAGGTCCCGGTGTCGAGGTGCTCGCCTGCATCCCTGAGGGGATTGTCGCCGCAAGAAGCGGGCGACATATGGCGTTTGCCTTCCACCCCGAACTCGGGGGAGATCTACGTCTACACCGGATGTTCTTAGAGGGCCTCGGGGTATAGGCCCGGGCCCAGCTTATTCTCTTTCGCCCGGTTTGTCTGCGGCGGCGTCCGCCAGCCTCTGCGCCCACGTCTCGCCGTCGGCGGTCAACCGATAGATGATCCAGTTGCCCTGCGCCTCCCCGGCGTTCAGTCCTTCTTTCTTCAGGACGCCGAGGTGGTAGGAGAGCCGTGAGTCGGCGATGCCGAGGACCTCCCTGATGACACAGACGCAGAGCGGTTGCACGAAGAGCATTGCCAAGGATCTTAAGGCGGAGGGGGTCGGCGAGTGTCCTGAAGATGGCGCTCTGCCGGGAGAGCGTCTCGTCTCCGGGGAGGTGTGCAATCAGTTCTTCGAGCCCCCCACATGCCGAAAGCGACTGCTCTACCTCCTCCGGGAGGGCCTGCAGCCTCTGGTCCGCGCCGTGCCCCTCATCCACAGAGAAACATCCTCATGCTCATCAACCTACTATTTGCGGGCGATCAGGAAAAATGCATCAGCCCGGGAATTTCAATTGTTTTTGAAATGAGAACTTTCATACGCCGGCACCGCCAACAGTAATTCAAATATGATTGAAACACTCCGGCACACCGGCCGGAGCGGACGTGATAACCATGACAGGCGAGAACGAGAAAAAGGACGGAGCAAAGATCGGATCGCAGATAAAGAATCTCTTCTCCTCAGGCTGCGGTTGCGGCACCGGCGGCGGCTGCTGCGGTACCCGGATCGTCCCGAAGAAGAAGGAAGAACCTGACACAGGAGAGCAGTAAACTATCGGTGAGGGAGAGGCCTGATGGATCTTCCGGCAACACTCATCACCGCCGGGCAGTTCTTCGTCGTGATCTCGTGATCGCCGGGGAACTGATCCTGCTCTTCATCGGGATCACGTTCCTCGTCGGGCTGCTCCAGGCCTACATCCCTGAAGAGCAGATACGCAGCGTGCTTGCCGGGAGGCGGCAGGGTGTCGGAAACGTCATCGGGGCCGGGTTCGGAGCGCTCACCCCGTTCTGCTCCTGCTCGACCATCCCCATCCTGCTCGGGCTCCTTGAGGTCGGGATCCCCTTCGGGGTCTGCATGTCGTTCCTGCTTGCCTCCCCGCTCTTGAACCCGATAATCCTCTCCCTCCTGGTCGCGCTCATCGGGGTCGTGCCGACCGCCGTCTACGCTGCCGTCACCTTCACCGCCGCAGTCGGCATAGGTTGGCTTCTCGGGCGGCTCGGCTACGGGCGCTACGTCAAGGACGTGATGGTTGAAGGAAGGCCGGAGCCCTGCGACTGTGCCGTTGCCGTAAGCCACGGCACCCGCATCCGCAGGGCGTTCTCTTTCGCAGTCAGCCTTTTCCGGCAGGTGCTCCCCTACCTCCTCCTCGGTGCGGGCATCGGCGCGTTCATCTACGGGTTCATCCCCGGAGACCTGATCGTCTCCCTCGCCGGGCCGGATAACCCGCTTGCCATCCCGGTGGCGGCGGTGATCGGGGTGCCGATGTATATCCGGGCAGAGACGATCATCCCCATCAGTGCCGTCCTCCTCGAGAAGGGGATGGGCATCGGGGCGGTTATGGCCCTAATCATCGGCGGCGCGGGGGCAAGCATCCCGGAGGTGACGCTCCTTGCCGCGATCTTTGAGCGAAGGCTGGTCGCTGCCTTTGTAGTGACGATCCTCATGGTCGCCGTCCTTGCCGGCATCGTGTTCCAGGTGCTCAGCGTGATCTGACAGGTCTATCGTGAGGTGAATGAGATGGATGAGAAACCCCGTTGTGCCGCGGATGCGTTGTATGCCGCCGCGATCGCGGGAGAGATCCGGCCCGGCGGGCGGTGACCGGCGATGGGCACCGCCGACCAGGTCCACCCGGCGTCCTCCGGCTCCCGGCTTTCGTTCTTTGACCGCTACCTGACCCTCTGGATCATCCTTGCCATGGTGGCCGGCGTCGCCGTCGGCTACTTCGTCCCCGCGGTCCCGGCAGCGATCACGGGGTTTTCGGTCGGGACAACCTCGATCCCCATCGCCATCGGGCTGATCCTGATGATGTACCCGCCGCTTGCGAAGGTCCGGTACGAGGAACTCGGGCTGGTCTTCCGGGACAGGAAGGTGCTCGGTCTTTCCGTCGTCCAGAACTGGGTCGTCGGCCCGGTGCTGATGTTCCTCCTTGCGGCGGTCTTCCTTGCGGGCCGGCCTGAATTCATGTACGGCCTTATCCTGGTGGGCCTCGCCCGGTGCATTGCGATGGTGATCGTCTGGAACGACCTTGCCGGGGGCGATTGCGACTACTGTGCCGCCATTGTGGGCTTAAACTCGGTCTTCCAGGTGCTTTTCTACGCCCTCTACGCCTACGTCTTCATCACCGTCCTCCCGCCGCTCTTCGGGATCGGGGCCGGGACGGAGGTGCCGATCACGATTTCGGGCGTCGCCGCGACGGTCTTTATCTACCTTGGTATCCCGTTCATCGCCGGGTTTCTCACCCGGTTTGCCCTCATCCGGGCAAGATCGAAGGCGTGGTACCACGAGCGGTTCATCCCGAAGATATCACCGATCACGCTTATCGCCCTGCTCTTCACGATCGTCGTGATGTTCTCGACCCAGGGTGGGAACATCGTCGCGCTCCCGCTGGATGTCGTGCAGGTCGCGATCCCGCTCACGATCTACTTCCTCGTGATGTTCTTCGTCTCGTTCTGGATGTCCTGGAGGCTCGGGGTCGACTACGGCCGGAGCACGGCGCTCTCGTTCACTGCGGCAAGCAACAACTTTGAACTTGCCATAGCCGTCGCCATCGGCGCCTTTGGGATCGGCTCCGGTGTGGCGTTTGCCACCGTCATCGGCCCGCTGATCGAGGTGCCGGTACTGATATCGCTCGTGAACGTGGCGCTCTGGATCAGGACCCGGTGGTACGGGGGAGAGGCGATGGGAAGATGTCCTATCAGTTCCCAGTAGAGATGGTACCATGAAGAAGGAACTCGTCATCGAATGGAAGCACATCGGAAAAGATATTGAGCACACCTGTGAGCGGTGCGAGGAGACCGGGATGGCGCTCAATGCGGTTCTCGCGGAGATCAGCATGCTCCTTGAGATGGAGGGGGTCAGCGTGCGGATAATCGAGACCGTCCTCCCGGACGATGCGGTCGCGGAGTCAAACATCCTCCTCTTCAACGGGGTGCCGATCGAGGAACTCCTCGAGGGGATCGAGGTGACCACCACCCCCTGCGGCTCCTGCTCCTGCATCACCTGCGAGGCAGAGACTGAGTGCCGGGCGATCCGCTACAACGGTGAGGAGTACGAGGCGATCCCGCCGGACCTGATCGGGCGGGCGGCCGTAAAAGCGCTCGAGATGGAGTGACGGCGTGACAGAGCCCGTCACCCTCATCACCTGCTCCGGTCTCTCGAACACTGGGAAGCTGACCACCCAGGCGGGCGTGGCGCTCCTGCGGGCGAGTCCGGGCCTTGTGGAGGCATGCGTCCCGGCAAACCGGCCACAAGTGCTGCTTGAGGAGGCGGCGCGCTACGCAGAGCGTCTCCTCGTGCTCGATGGGTGCAGCGATGCCTGTGCGCTCCGGAGACTCCGGGAGATCGGGGTCGAGCCGGACCTGCACATTGTCGCGACTGGATGTGGGATAGCAAAAGGCGGCATGGCAGAGCCGCAGTTCGACGAGATCGAGAGGCTTGCGGGGGCCGTGCTCGCGGCCCTCCGGGGCGAGAGGGAGTGAATCTTCGTTGGCGGGTTCGCCGTCCGGGTGATCCCCACCACGGTCCACCACTACGTCCGGAGAGCCTGGAGGAAAGGCTGTTTTCATCCGTGCGGTATGGGGCGCTGCCTCATGTGGGTTTCATGGTAATCTGTGGCCGGGGTTGTGCGGCCGGCTCGGAGGGTACTTGAGAACCGAAGGGTATGAGCATACTCCTGGTCCTGGACCGGTACGGCCGGGCCGGGGCGGTGTATTTTAACGTACTTTTGTTAACATCCTCATAGAGTTAAATGGGCATTTTAAATAAGATTCACTCCAAAAACGGTACTGGACCTCCCGCACCTCTCTTCCCGGAGCGTGCCGGAGAAGACCGAATGGACGTGGTTATTATTACAAAACATGGTCATCTTCTGCTCATCATGCTTGGCGTTTGTGCAGTTCTCCTCTGCGCTTCCGCCGCATGCACAGCCACCCAGGGAACGCCCTCCCCTGCTGAAACCCGCACGATAACCGATATGGTGGGCCGGACCGTCGTCGTCCCGTCAGAGATTGAGACTGTCCTCTGCACCTCGCCGCCGTCGACGATGCTCGTCTACATGGTCGCGCCCGACCGGCTTGCGGGCTGGAACTTCCTGCCCGAGACAGAGTACATCCCTGAGGAGTATGCGGTGCTCCCGGTCGTCGGGGGCTGGTTCGGGAAAGAGACCGGGAACTACGAGACCTTCATATCGATGCATCCCGACATCGTCATCGAGGGCTTCACCACCGACGGTGGGGCGGCGCGTGCCACCGTCGCCGAGCGACAGGAGAAGATGGGTTCCATCCCGGTCGTCGCCGTCGAGGATACCACCAACGCCACCGGCTACTCCGAGCCCATCAGGTTCATGGGCGACCTCCTCGGTGAGGAGGAGCAGGCAGAAGCGATGATCGCCTTCTACGAGGGGATGCTTGCCATGGTGACTGAGCGAGTGGCCTCGATCCCCGATGACGAGCGGGTTCGGGTCTACTATGCCGAGGGCCCGAAAGGGCTCGCGACTGACCCCACGGGGTCGCAACACTCCGAACTCATCGAACTCTGCGGCGGGAGAAACATTGCAGACTGTGCGCTCACGCCCGGGATAGGGATGACGGAGGTCTCGATGGAGCAGATCATCTCCTGGGACCCTGACGTCATCCTGGCAGGCGATCCGGGGTTCTACGCCACCGTCAGGACCGACCCGCTCTGGCAGGATATCACCGCCGTGAAGACGGGCCGGGTCTATCTCATCCCGCGGACGGCATTCTGCTGGTTCGACCGCCCGCCCGGTATCAACCGGATCATCGGGATCCCCTGGACCGCGAAAGTCCTCTACCCGGACCTCTTCAGCGACATGGACCTTGAGCCCCTTGTCAGGGAGTATCACGACCTCTTCATCCATGTATCGCTCACCGATGACCAGATCAGGGAGATCCTGAGTCCTTGAGGCTGGATTGAGCATGGAACAGGAAATGGGCAGGTTTGACCGTGAGGGGGCGGAGCGCATGGACCGGATCGCAAAGACCGCCTTCGCCCCGGTCTACCCGGTGATCGCGGAACAGATCCTCGATCGGTGCGGGATCAGGAGCGGTCGGTGCCTCGACGTCGGCAGCGGCCCCGGGTCGCTCGGGATCGCGCTTGCGCAGGCGAGCGACCTTGCGGTCACGCTCCTCGACTCCTCGCCTGATATGCTCGAGATCGCCAGAGGGAACATCCGGACGGCCGGGCTTTCTGGCCGCATCTCGCTCCTCGCAGGCGACGTCCACGATATCCCGCTCCCTCCGGATTCTGCCGACCTCGTGGTCAGCCGCGGCTCGGTCTTCTTCTGGGAGGACCTCGCCCGGGCGTTCTCCGAGATCTACCGGGTTCTCGCGCCCGGCGGGAAGACCTACATCGGGGGCGGGTTTGGGACTGCCGAACTCAGGGATGCCATCGCGGCCACAATGACGAAGAAGAACCCCGACTGGAAGAGTTTCCGGGACAGGAACCTCGGCCCTGATAACCGGGCGCGGATCGCGGGGGTCCTCGCAGGCCTCGGGCTCCCTCACCGGTTCATCAGCGATGATTCAGGGTTCTGGATCGTGATGGAGAAGGGGGAGTAGGCGTGCGATGTTTCATCTGCGAGAACCGTTGTGCCATCCCACCCGGGGGGACCGGGCGGTGCAGGATGTACACAAACGAGGACGGGACGATCGTCGAGCGGTTCCCTGATCACTACATCGCGACGATGCCGATAGCTATCGAGACGATGCCGATGTGCCACTACCACCCCAGGGAGACATTCCTGCAGGCGAGCGGTATCGGGTGTACCTTCTCCTGTGGTGGGTGCATATCAGAGACGGTTGCCCACCACGCAGAGGCCGTCTCCGGCGCTCTCAAGCATATTCCACCCGAGGTGCTGGTGAGGCGCGCCCGGGAGGAGAGATGCCGCGGGATAGCTTTCTGCCTCAACGACCCGACCGCCATGCATCAGACATTTCTCCGGGTGGCCCGGGCGGCGCATGATGCGGGACTCCTCGTCGGATGCGCGACAAACGGTTACTACACCGAAGAGTCCCTCCGCGATCTTGCACCCGCAATCGATTTTGCAAACATCGGGCTGAAAGGAGTGTCTGATGCATGCTATCGCGCGTGTGGGGCGGTCTCAGCCGAACCGGCCTTCAGAACGGTGCGGGCGCTTTTTGAGGCGGGTGTCCACGTCGAGGTATCCTGCATCTACGCCCGGGGTTCCGAAGACGAGCTTCGCGCCGCTGCCGCCAGGATTGCGGAGATATCTCCTGATATCCCGTTCCTCGTTATGCGGTTCATACCGTTTGGCGACGAACCGCCGGAGAGGGAACCGACGATCGCTGAGTCGGAGCGGATCTGCGATGAACTGCAGGAGAAACTCCGATATGTCTACCTCTTCAACTCGCCTGGAACAGAATACCTCAATATGGTATGCCCCTCCTGTGGGGGGACGGTTGTCAGGCGGGAGTTCTTCGGGCCGATGGGGGCGCGGACGATCGTGATTCCGCCTGAC
>LFRN01000093.1:7169-11980 GCA_001512375.1 Candidatus Methanoculleus thermohydrogenotrophicum
TCTCGTCCGGGAACTCGGGGAGCGGGCCGGCCGCCCCGAAGCGGCAGAGAAGCTCACAACCTACATCGGCGACCGTCTGGCGGCGGTCTCGTCGGCGGTCGAGGGCTGCCGCCGGCCCCGCGTCTACTACTCAATGGGGACACCGCTCTTTGCCCTGAATGCCGAGCGGTTCGAGATGGACCTTGTGGAGGCGGCAGGCGGCGACCCGGTCAACCGCAAGATCGAACGTGCCGGGAAACCAGGTGTCAATATAACCCCGGAAGAGTTTGCCGCGTTCAACCCTGAGTATATATTCATATCCGGGTTCCTCTCGGCACCGGTCTCAGATTACCTTGCGGCATGCCAGAGGCTGGGGCTCTCTGCCGACGCCCTCGAGCTCGGACGGGTCTACACCATGCCGCCAGGCTGGGACTTCGGAAACCCCCGCTGGGTTCTCGGTCTCTCCGCCATCGCCAGCACCCTCCACCCTGAGCGTGCCAGATTCGACCTCGCTGCAGAACAGGAGCGGTTCTACCGGACGTTTTACGGGACCGGCGCGGCCGCGGTGTTAGGGAACCGGTCGTTCTACCGGCCATAGACGGCAGACCGCGGTGCCGGGGTCATTAAGCCGCCCCCCTGCCACGGCCGCTGCAGGGGTTCATCGGGACGCAGACCATTCGATCTGCCTCTTCGATGTAGTGGACGCAGATATCGACACCGTAGGCTTCACGGAGGTTCTCCTTCGTGATGACGTC
Organism: Candidatus Methanoculleus thermohydrogenotrophicum; assembly: GCA_001512375.1. GTDB lineage: Archaea > Halobacteriota > Methanomicrobia > Methanomicrobiales > Methanoculleaceae > Methanoculleus > Methanoculleus thermohydrogenotrophicum. The sequence goes on from LFRN01000093.1 coordinate 7,904, forward strand.
TTCGGCCGGACCCTGCGCGATCAGCCTGCCGTCCTCGAGGATGGCGACCGAATGCGAGACCAGGAATGCATGGTCGGGAAAGTGGGTGCTCATCAGGATAGCGATCCCATCGGCGGCGAGGCGGTCGATCGTCGCGATCACCTTCATCTGATTGCCAATGTCAAGGTGCGACGTCGGTTCGTCGAGGATGAGCAGCGAAGGTTCCTGGGCGAGGGCACGGGCGATCATTACCATCTGTGACTCCCCGCCAGACATCTCTGAGATGGGTTTCTCCCGGAGATGAGATATCCCGATCCGCGCAAACGCCTCCTCCGCCTTCTCATAGTCTTCCTCTTTTGGGACCGAGAAGGTCGAGATATGAGGTGCCCTCCCCATGAGGACGAAGTCAAGCGCCGAAAAAGGGAAGACGGAACGGTGGCCCTGGGGGACGTAGCCGACCTCCCGCGCGACCTCGTTGGGCCGCATTTCACTGACCCGACGGCCGTTGATCTCCACATCCCCGCTCTGGAGCGTGAGGATGTTTAAGATGCACTTAATCAGGGTCGATTTTCCGGTGCCGTTCCTCCCGAGGAGAGAGAGGACCTCTCCTTTCCCGAGCGAGAAGGAGATGTCTTCAAACTGCTTTATTATGCCGTCATATGAGAACGAGGCGCACTTGACGTTCAGGATCATGTCCAGCCGACCTTCTTTTGTGTTAAGAGGTATGCGAAAAACGGCGCCCCGACGAGCGCTGTCAGGATGCCGAGCGGGATCTCGGCTGCGGTCAGGGTTCTTGCGATATCGTCGACGATCAGGAGGAACGAAGCCCCGAGGATGGCTGATACCGGGATGAGCTTCCGGAAATCGGGGCCAACGAGCATTCTCCCGATATGCGGAACAACAAGGCCCACCCACCCGATAATCCCGCTGATGCAGACCGCGGAGGCGGTGATGATGGTCGAAGCGACGATGAGCACCACGGTCATTCTCTTCGTGTCCAGCCCGAGTGCCTGTGCCTCCTCTTCGCCGACCGAGAGGAGATTGATCCGCCACCTGACTAGATAGAGGCAGAGGCTCCCGAGAAGGATCGGCGGGGCGACCGCGATGATGTCGGTATTTGAGACCGAGGAGAGGCTTCCCATCAGCCAGAAGACGATCGCGGGCAGGGTGTCGTAGGGGTCGGCGACGTATTTGGCGAGGGAGAGGAGGGCGGAGAAGAGGGATCCGACGATGATTCCTGCGAGGACAAGAATGAGGGTCGAGGAGTTGTGGTAGACGCGGCCGATGCCGTAGGTTACAGCGACCGCGACGATCCCGAAGACGAAGGCCGATACCTGGATGACCCAGGGGTTGCCCGAGACGAGGATCCCGAGCGCCGCCCCGAACCCGGCGCCAGCCGCCACGCCGAGGATATCGGGCGAGACAAGGGGGTTTCGGAAGAGGCCCTGGAACGATGCGCCGGCGAGGGAGAGTCCTCCCCCGACGAGCATCGCCGCTATCACCCGCGGGAGCCTGATCCGGAAGACGACCGTCTGTTCTGATGCCCCCCAGGTCTGCTCGAAGGAGGGGAGGAGGACCTGATGACCTGAGAGTGTCGAGAGCAGGGCTGATGCCCAGTCGAGGAGCGCGTTCGCCGACCCGATGACGAGGATCCGGAAGGTCTCCACCGGGTCCATCATGTACCTCCCGAAGAAGAGGGAGATGAAGAAGAGAACGACCGGGAGGAGGTAGATCGCCCTCTCTACCGGGATGAGCTGGAGGATGGTCTCAGAGATCGGTGTCTCGCTTCGGGAGACAACCCACGGAGGATTGATCGTGACGTTCCTTTCTGGCTCCTGCCCCGTTCCCGTGGTTGTTTCTCTCCCGCAGGTCATCTCGCGCACCAGTCCATATCACATCTGTATATGAGATTTATTTAATTCTATGTTAATATAAATGGCATAACATTTACTTCCGTGGTAAAAGGGTTTGGTTGAAACCCTGTTCCGGGTGTGATGCGGAACCACGCATACCTGGAGGCATCACCTCCAACCACTGGCACTGGTGTGCTGAGTGCCGGATTGGGGTGGGGGCCCGGGGCAGGGAAAATAGGTAGGTCGAGTCCATCCTGCGAACCACTTACGGTCAATAGGCTGCATTCATGTGTGCAGCCTCTTCGCTCTGCGTTATGCGCGATCCAGGATAGGGAAGAGGGCGGGTGGTGTGTTCCGACAGCGCCCGTTGTTGTCGCCTGCGCTTTCGAACGTGGCGTGGGGTGAGGGGAAGCCGCACCCCTACGGGCTATAACGTCGCCGGAGAATTATCGGGCTGTTTTGTGCGGCTCCGGCGACGTCTGCAAGTACCGCGGGGTCGCCTGTGGTGTGGCCCCCAAGAAGCGGGGGTACCGGGAGCCCAGGTCTTGTCTGTACCTCCCGCCATTCCCAGACGGCATCCATCACGTCGCTTGCCGTCGCCATCACGCTGGCGGTCTTGACATCGACCACGACCGGGTTTTTGATCTCCCAGTTCTGGATGACCGTATCGAGGAGCCGGCGCCGGACGGTCCAGATCATCGGGGGGTGCGGGAGCGCCATCAACCGGTTGATCTGGTCGGCCCAGACGGCGCCCTGGAGTTCGAACCGTCCAACCTCGTCGATGACCATGAGATCGGTCTCCCGGGGGTCAGGCGGAGCGAGCGCTCTGCGGCCGAAGGCGAGTCCTTCGGGCCGGAAGTAGTAGCGGCCGTGGACCTCGCACCGGGGGTCGGGGTCGATCGAACAGAGTTCCTCGTGCTCGCCGGTGGCGAGGTTGATAAGGGTAAACCCGGATCTCCTACCGTCCCGCACATGGCCGGGAGCGAGAACGCCCCTGACCCGGACGTTCAGCCCGACGGTGAGGCTGAGGACCAGGTGCAGGAACGTTGTCTTGCACTGGCCCTGTTCGCCGGTGATGATGAAGACCGGCGTCTGATCGCTCATCCGGGAAGACCCCCACTGCTGCCGGAGGCTGAATAAGGGGATGCAGGTATATCTTGACCGGGATCCGGGTGGACGTTCGCTCCGGGGTACATGCATATACTTCTGCGGTCGTCTATATAAAACATTTTTACTTCCTGAGTTTGTTTAAGTGATAACATTTACATGATAAGGCATGGCTGTGGTCGCTGCCTTCTGCGGCACCCCGGGGCCTGTCGTGACGATCGGAACCCGGGTGTTCCTGAGCCTGATAACCGGTTTCAGCCCGTTTCAAACCAGACGACGGCGCGGAGCCTGGCTGTGATCGCAATGAACACAGGGGCGCGCTGCCGCAGGTGTATCGGGTGAGCTACGCCACAGCGAACCGCGACCGCACCGGGTACAGGTGGTCGTTCTGTCTTTGCGGGGCACGTTGATGACACGAGCGGGAGGACTCCCCCCGTAAGGGGGAGGTGAGAGGCGCGCGTCTCCTCTTCGGGTTTGGCACACGAATCCCCTGCACAGCTCATCTGTTCGGTCTCCCGGCTATTGAACGGCCAACCTGACACTCAAGGACCGGGGCATCAACGCCGCAATCAACATCAGCAGCAGTTCGCACTATCAGGGCGGATCAGCGCCGTCGAGCCTGTGGACTCGCTCCTGCCGGGGAGGGGAATGATAGCCGGGAAGCCCACATCCGTAAGGGTGGGGCAGTTTACCTGGGTGAGCCGGACGAGGATATCGGGCCAGTGCCACCAGATCCCCTCGCCGAAGGCGAACCGGCGGACAGGACGGTAGAGGGGACCGCTCCAGTAGCAACGTAGATCCCGGAGATCGCGCTACCACAGAGGATGAGCCCGACGAGGTCAGACCAGAACCGGAACGCAAACCCGAGGCTGCCACCGCCCCACATCGTGGTTGGAAGGAAGTGAGCCCAGGCAGCGTCAGGAACGGCGGAGAGTGGGTAATTCTTCGTGCCACTCAGTTCTGCCGTGTTGCCGCACCCCTCTGTCAGGGTAACCGGTGCTATCGTGATAATTGGGTATCTCTCTTGCAGGGGAAAAGTCTTTTTGGATTCTTCTGGACCAGGAGCCCCCGATCGGCGCCCCACAGTGACACGCGGGCCTGCTCCATGCCTCTTTCCATTCCCACACCGTTTCTTCTC
>LFRN01000156.1:0-4585 GCA_001512375.1 Candidatus Methanoculleus thermohydrogenotrophicum
TACTCGGGTTGCCTTGAGCAGATCGTCCTTGCCGCGGGTGGTGAGCACCACCATCTATATCCAGCCATTCGCCCCGGCCGTCAGGTTTGGACTTCACCTACGGGGTCCTGTTTCACCCCGAGAGGAGCGGTGCGGTCGGGCTCCGGATACCTGCAAACTTCATCGATCTGCTGCTGAGCTGGGCAAGCCCGGGCAAGAGTTTCCCTCCCCGGGTATCACCACACACTGCCCACGCCGCCACAAGACAGGATGTCCACTACCCGGGTGACCCCCGTTGAGGGGGACATATCACATAAAAATCCAATCAAAATCAGAAACGGGGTCCAGGTTGTTCGTTCCCAGACGGGACGCACCAGCGGCTACTGCACCCCGGTGATTTTCATCACTTGAGCCTGTGGCCGAAACGCGGCCTCATGGAGGTTTTCATCCGTGCAGCGCGGAGCAGCGCTTTGCGGCAGTTTATAAAAAAGAAACGGTCTGGTCAGTTATCGTTGTTGTGCCTCCGCAGTTCCTGCTCCCGGAGGACGTTGCGCTGGATCTTCCCCGATAAGGTCTTTGGGAGCTCCGACACAAACTCGATCGCTCTCGGGTACTTGTACGGGGCGGTGATCTTCCTGACATGTGCCTGGAGTTCTCTGACCAGTGACTCAGACGGCTGATAGCCAGGTTTCAGCACGATGAACGCCTTGACGATCATCCCCCGGATGAGATCAGGTGACCCGACGACTGCCGATTCCTGGACAGCCGGGTGCTCGAGGAGCGCGCTCTCAACCTCGAACGGCCCGATGCGATAGCCGGAAGACTTGATGACGTCGTCGTCACGTCCGACGAACCAGAAGTAGCCGTCCTCGTCCATGCGTGCCTTATCGCCCGTGTAGTAGAACCCGTTCTGGAACGATGCCTGGTTCGCTTCAGGGTTATCCAGGTACTCCACGAAGAGCCCGACCGGGCGGGGGTTGAGCCTGATGGCAATCCTTCCTTCCTCGCCGACACCGACGGATTTCCCATCGTCATCATGGAGCTCGATATGCCAGCCAGGAACAGGTTTACCCATAGAACCGGGTTTATGATCCATGCAGGGGAACGTGGCGATGCAGCAGACAGTCTCGGTCTGGCCGTACCCCTCGTAGATGACCTGGCCGGTGCCGTACTGCCAGACACGGATCACCTCGGGGTTCAGGGGTTCGCCAGCGCTGCAACAGTGCCGGAGATCCCGGAAGTCGAACTTATCGAGATCGGCAAGGATCAGCATCCGGTAGACCGTCGGCGGTGCACAGAACGTGGTCACCTCATACTTCTCCATGATCGGGAGCAGTTCGGTCGCCGAGAACTTCCCCCTGATATCATAGACAAGGATGCAGGTCCCGGCGATCCACTGGCCGAAGATCTTACCCCAGGCGCATTTTGCCCACCCGGTATCAGAGAAGGTCAGGTGAAGGTCGTTTACCGTGACGTCCTGCCAGAGTGATGCAGTCACGATATGCCCGAGTGGATAGGAGTGGTTGTGCAGCACCATCTTGGGCTCACCGGTGGTGCCAGAGGTGAAATAGATCAGCATCGGATCGGTCGATCGGGTCTTCTTTGCCACTGGCATGCTGACTGTGCGGCGCGATACTGGTGCAGGGTATTTGAGTTCATGCGGATAACTCGCCCAGCCTTCGCGCTCCCCGTCCGCCAGGAAGAGGGTCTCGAGCAGCGGGCAGGCATCGGCGATCTCATCGACCTTTGGAGCGTTCTCGCAATCGGTGATGATCATTTTGAACCTCCCAGTCTTGATCCGGTACTTGATATCCTTTGGAGTCAACATCGTCGGGCAGGGGCAGAAGATAGCCCCGAGTTTGATGAGCGCGATCGTAAAGATCCACCATTCCGGGATTCGCGGGAGCATCAACATGACCCGGTCACCCCTCTTGATACCGTACTTCAGCAGGATGTTTGCAGCACCATTGGAGAGATTCTTGAGATCGCGAAAAGAATATTTCTTCTCTTCTCCATGCTGGTTCACCCAGATCATCGCCAGTTTATTCCGATCTCGCTCGGCCCACCGGTCGATGATATCATAGCCAAAGTTAAAGTACTCAGGAACATCGATCGAGAAGTTAGCGTAGGCGGCCTCGTAGTCGGTCATATTGTGACCCGGACCATTATCGGTTGGAATTATCGCCGAGACCATGGCCTGCACGCCGCTGCCTGATGCATCATTCAGGTGCTTTATGCAGAGGTCGTTGAGCCATTCAGACCGGGACATCCCGAGAGAACCGCAGATCTTGTCGATCTTCTTCACAAGGTCATCATCCATTGTGACCGAGTATCGCACCATGTATACAGTTCTACGGTGCGGGATATCACCTTTTTGATCTGTTATGCATCACTTCCCCTGAAAGGCGCCCTTGTTTGGTGCAGGGGGCGCAGATAGCGAGACCTCTTGCTGCCTGAATGAGAGGGATCTGGTGCTGAGGTGGACTCCACGCCGCCCGATACAGACGTTCAAATAGGGCTGAACAGCATAATGGTTCTCAACAGTTACCGCGGAATCGTATTGACGACCTGCCGCGAGGGGGTCTGGGTGAACCTGCACCGGGCGCTGGATGGGGAGGAGGAGAGGGCGGGGGTGAAAATCAGAGTCGAGCCCCGAGAATGCAGCCGGGGACACAATTCAGAAATGAGGCAGTTGTTTATAAACGCCAGAAAAAACGGCCCCAAATTGGAGTTCTTTTGCGAAGTTCATGGGGTTGTGTCCCAGCCTGACAATCCAGGTTGAGACAGGCTGTGACCACAAATCTCTTATCACCAGGGATAGGATCTTATCTATACAATTCTCGTTTAATAATGTCATAATAACATCAAGGGGGCAAGATTCTCGCATGAGCATAGCGGATCCGGTATCAACCCGATCAGAGCGGGTGTTTCAAATCCTCGACGAACCTGATGTCTGCATTCTCGTACTCGACCGGAAGATGCGGGTGATCTGGGCAAACGCCTATGTCAGTGATCTCCTCGGTGCATGTGGGGAGGAGATCCTGGGGAATGATGCTTCCCGGGTTCTCGATACACACCTGATGCCGCTTGTGCAGGAGAGAAAGACTGCCCGGAGGCTCGTCGCCTCGGTGCGTGATGGGGTTGAAGTGCCCGGTCTCGCCTTCCCGGTGCAGAGCGCCTGCGGGGAGGAACAGCAGTTTATCTACTCCAGCCGGAAGCTAGAGCAGGAACCATTTAAAGATATGTGGGTGCTCCGAATGCGGAACGTCTCCCGCTGGAGAACAGACAGCACATCGCGGCCTCCCACGGTCCATGAAGAGGAGAGAAGGATCCGCACATTGCACAGGATCTTTCGCCTGATCGAGACCGATGATATCCCTTGCGGGAAACTCTTCACCGGGATCGCCCAAATCCTCCCATCCGGGTTCCGCCACCCCAAACAGATAGGTGTCTGTATCACACACGGCGATGCGGTGTACACCCATCGTTATCGGGAGACGCCCTGGAAAATCGCAGCGGAACTCCGGGTGGGGAGGCAGAAAGTGGGACGCATAGAGGTTGCCTACCTCTCAGATCCCTTGCTACACCTGGAGAATGTCTTCCTCACGGAAGAAGATCATCTTCTGCGGGTCACAGCAGATATGATCAGCTGGTTTATCAGGAGAAGGAGCAAGGAGAATCTGATCCGCGAGAACGAGAAGCAGTATCGTTTGTTTATCCAGAACTTCCAGGGTATAGCCTACCAGGCTACAGTAGACCTTGAACCCATCTTTGTCAAAGGTGCGGTCGAGGCGGTTACCGGGTATACCGCGGACGAGTTCCTCGCCGGGGCCATTCGCTGGGACGCCGTTGTGCATCCAGATGACCGATCCTGCTTCCAGGAGAGCACTGGCAGTCTGCAGGCGGTTCCGGGTTTCTCCACAGACCGGGTCTACCGGATCCTGCAAAAGGACGGCACGACGAGATGGGTCTGGGACTCTGTCCGGAATATCTGCGGTGAGGATGGTGCACCTGTTCTCATCCAGGGAACCATTCAGGACATCACTGACCGGAAACAGAAGGACGAAGGGCTGCTCTCAGCGAACAGGCAGCTCCAGGTGCTTAACCAGATCATGGGGGTATCTGCATCGTCCCTCTCGCTTGATGAACTACTTGAGACGTCGCTTACAAAAACCCTTGACCTGCTCAACTTCGATATGGGGCTGACCTACCTGCTCAACCCGGAGCGAACACTGGCACTCATACGCTGTCATCACGCAGTTCCGGGGAAGTACCTCTCATGCAACAGAGCGATAAAAGTCCACCACTGGCCCTGGAACTTTGTCTTTATCGCCGGCCAGCCGCGCTACATCGAACTGCGCAACAGACCCGGTACGGTCGAAGAGGAGATCCTCTCATCACTCGGGGTGTCTGCTCTTGCCTGCATCCCGATCCGTGCCGAGTCGGTCGTGGTTGGTGCGCTGTTTGTCGGGAGCAGGGGGCGGCAGGAGCTCGAGGATGAGGAGCGTCACCTTCTGGAAGCGATCGGGAGAGAGATCGGCTCAGGCGTCCTCCGGAGCATGCTCCACAAACGACTGGAAGCAGCGCACCGCGAGACAAATCTCTA
>LFRN01000156.1:4712-5250 GCA_001512375.1 Candidatus Methanoculleus thermohydrogenotrophicum
GATCCACCTCGGCCATGTGATCGAGGCTGAACTTGGTCGCATCCCGGAGGTAGATATCTCTTTTGAGGGTTCCACGGCAGAGGTCTGGGCAGATGACCTGCTGCCCGAGATCTTTAGAAACCTCTTTGGTAACGCCACCAAGTTCGGCGGACCAGATGTCAGGATCACAATCCGGGTGGGTGATTGTCCTGAGGAGAAGCACACAGTGATGGTTACTATAGAGGATACCGGTCCCGGTATCCCTGACAGGATGAAGGAGACGATCTTCCAGCGGTTCCAGCAGGGCGAGAGCCAGGGGTGCGGGGAAGGGCTAGGCCTGTACATCGTCGCGATGCTGGTCGAGCGCTACGGCGGTCGGGTCTGGGTTGAGGATCGGGTAGAGGGGAGGCCGGATCTCGGGGCATCGTTCCGATTCACGCTACGGGAAGTGGTGCACACAGGGACCGACGGGTACGAGGAATGACGCCCTTTTCAGTAATGATGGCCCATGAGAATCCGAGAGCAGCGAGAGCATCTTTGTTCCTCCTGTAACCTTCCG
>LFRN01000135.1 GCA_001512375.1 Candidatus Methanoculleus thermohydrogenotrophicum
GGGTTTTTGGTCCTAAAACTACACCGGATCTATGCCATGCACTTCTCCCGCAACCCGGCCTCCGGTCGGGTGATGGAGAAGTGTGGGATGGTGCATGAAGCGCACCTCCGGGAGCATGGCCAGAAGTGGGGCGTCTTTGAGGACGTTGATGTCTGGGGGATCCTCCACGACGAGTGGCGGCAGCGGCGTACCGGGTCGGCGATCCGGGAGTGCCGTTGAACCGGCCAGTTCAATGATGCAACTCCTGTAGTACAGGGAATATATTACCCACCCGGCCGATGGATTAACGGGGAATGTGGATGGGGTTCGCCCCATAGGCGTTAACTTACCAGCTGGGTGTAATGCATTCTCGGTGATACCGGCAAGTACCAGGCAATCGGCGAGTTCTCATCTATGCCCCAAGGCAATCCGTTTCCCATGAGATTTCCATGATCACTATCGTTTTCAGAGGAGGATGACTATTGCCGCACACCACCGGAATCGTGTGGCCGATATTCCATCAAATAAGCCGCATTTCACCGAATAGGGTATTATACGCTCGAATCCCCATGGCTAAAGTTAGCGCATATGGGGGTTCGCCCCCACCCTCTTATGACCCCCGCCGGAGGCGTCCATCTGTGCCCTGTCTCTTC